>CAZEFF010000077.1:0-9441 GCA_964511315.1 uncultured bacterium
ACAGAATCAATGCGGTCAAATTGTTTTTTTAGTTTTTGATCATTAGGCGCTGTTCGTGCTTCCGAACGGGAAGCATTATTTCCGTTATCGGGATTTTTAGATTTTTGGCCGGACTGTGATAGGCGGCGTTTCATTTTTGCAAGCTGAATACCGAGCGCGCCGCCAATCGGCCGTTTTAAATTCCAACTCGCGGGATATTGTTTCGCTTTAAAGGAGATGACCACTTTAAATAAAGGGGTGGATGGAAACGGAAAAAGCGCGTCAATCTTACCCGAGAAAATCTTATAGAATAAATGCTGCATTCCTTCAGCGAGACTAAAAAAATAAATCGCGTCAAAATTGTATTCGAGATTGGAAGACGCGAGCCCTAGCAAATTGAGAAAACCAGCGCCAGCAAAAAAGAAATATGCGCCACGAAGGATAGTGACGAGATGAGAATAGATAGCTGTGAATCGCTGCTTAGCCACCGGATCAAGATAATGATAGAAAATTAAACGGATAGCCCAAAAGGAGAAAATCGAGCTCATAAAAATCAGCATAAAAAGATTGTTGAGGATGTTTAATGCCGGTAATTTTAAAAAATCAAAATAAAGCTTTATGGGCATGAATGTGACCCACAGAGCCGGCCCGATAAATGGATTAAGCATCAAAAAAGTTAGATTTTTTAAAAGTCTCGTGTGATAAGAGTTCCGCTGGTCAGATTTTTCTCGTGCTTCCGAGCGGGATGATATTGCGGCGGCGGAAAAAATCATTAGGCCGGCTTCGGGGCCGCGCGGAATGAGACGGCGAAAAACAACTTTGCCGTCTTCGATTTTGACACTGAGGTATTCATCAATTTCAAAACCCCGGTGACCGTCATGGATTATTTCATTAGGAATTATGCTTCCGCTGATCATGGTTGGATTCCTTTCAACCGTGATTTCTCCGGAGTGCTGGTCCCAGTAAAGCAGATAAACGGTTTGATCCGTGACTTTGTGCGAATCTAGACTGCTGTTGAAAGCAATTGTAAGAGGCCGGTTATGAAGCTGTTTGGGTTCTAACCGCAGTTCTTCTCCTTTTTCATCAAGACGCCAGAACGAAATGCCGGATTGCTGCGCTTGCGGCTGAGTGCGCGCTTCAGAGCGAAGAGGGAAGGTTTCTTTGGAACCAGGCTCAAACGCGGTGTGAAGCCAGCGGAGTTCGTGGCCGAATTCCATGCTGTCGACGCGGTGAATTTTATTGAGACTGCTTTGATCGTGATATTTTTTGAAAATGGGTTTCAGTTTCGCGAGTGTTTCTTCCGAGACGTCGTTTAAAAATCTTAAAATCGAAACATGGACGATATTTTTTGGATATTTGTTCACATCAATCTTGGACGTGATCTTATTGCCATCAACAGCCAATTGTTTTCGGATTTCTCCGGTCTTGCCATCATCTTCAAACACCGCGAACACAACGCCGTCTTCAGGGTTGATCCGGATTCCGATAAAGCGCGCGTCATAAGCGGGGATTTCCGCAAGGGTCGCGCGAATAGATTTTTTAATCTGAGCCAATTCTTCCGCGGTCAAACGGCGAGCGTCGCCTTCAGGGGTTCCAATATCCATAGGCCGCAAATCCTGCGGCACAAAAATCGAAAAATGAAAGGTTTTCTTTGCGGAACGGTAAACTTGCTGATCCGCGGGCAGCACCGCCATAATTTCATCCGCAATTTTATCCAAATCATCCGCTAGTTTAGGGTCGATCGGAATATAAAGGGAGTGAACATCGATCGTCTTCGGTCTCCAAACACCATTGCGCAGCTCAAAGTTATCCCGTCCCGCCGCGATTTTCTTGGGATCAAAAACCGTTTTGATTCCGCCTTCTGAAACTTTCGGCTGAACCGCCATAAATTTCTGATACAGCGTTTCATAAAATTCACGCAGTTTTTGATTCGCTTCTGACCGTATTTCAGAGCGGAAGGGAGCGATAAATTGGTAGTGATGAGCATGGTCTATGCGCGTCACAAATCCGCGAAAAGCTAAGTTAGCGTTTACCAGAGGAGCGATAAGATCATCCAGATAGTGTTTGATTTTTTCACGGCCCATTTCGGCAGAGACGTCCGGATTTTCAAATTCAAAATGAGCCCCCGAAGAAATAAGTAAAGGAGATAAAACCCCGTACTGGCTGAACTGTTTAAACCAAGGAACAATCAAGCCATTCAAAAGCTCGATAGTATCGATGTCTTCTAGATTTGCCATAACCACAGGATTTAAATCTTGAGAATTTTTGACCCATTGGTAATTCGCTTGACGCAATTGGTGGGCGAATCCATAAAAATCCCCATGATAGAAAAGAAGCCGGGCGCTCAAGTTGACGGGGCTTGCCGCGTCTAAAAAGGAAATTTCCAAATGGTTGGCGTTCGCGGTTTGGGTGATGAGGTCCCGGACATGATCTTTTTCATCGACGCCGATGACGCGGGCCGCGCCGTAACCCAAAAGCGCGGTGACTCCCAGAACGCCGCCATGAATACCCATATCCAAAAATAATGCGTTTTTAATCATGTGCTGATAACGATGCAGCATATCAAGAGCCAGTACGGTAAAAATGCTGTACCTAAAATGAAGCTTGCCATCCCTGCTGTCAAAATTAGTGTCCGGAAGGTAAATAACAGGCCCCGCGATTTGTCCTTTGCTGGAGATCGGGGCATAGGTAAAGCCATGGACCCTAATGTGCTTAGGCCCTTGTTCGTAGTCGATGACTCGCGGCAAAATTTCTTCCCAGTGATTTTTCTCTTGAGCGTCTGGTGTCCGCGCTTCTGAACGCGCGTCAGGCTTGCGCAGTTTTTCAAAATTTTTACTCGCGAAATTATAAGGCGCCACAGCCGCGATATGCGTAGGCGAACTGAAAATAATTAATGAAAGCCCCTGCCGCCCCTCATTCGAGGCTGTGGCAAATTCAGTTGCCGACAAAATCGCTTTGTACGAGAAATCAGGATATCCTGACATTTTGAGTTTTGCGGCTTGGTCTAAAATCTCTTTGAGACGGAAAGGCTGGCTGATGTCTTCATGGGCAAGATAACTTTGAAAATCAAAATCGAATCCGTCAAACCCGGCGGCCATCAGTTCCAGCACAAGCGGGCGGATTTCCGAATCCAGCGCGCCATGCTTAGCCGGAAGGTTCCACTCCGTGACAATGGGTTGATCGGCGGCAGTGAAGACTTTAATGCTCCATTCAGAATCCGAAGTGACCGTATCCCCGTCGTCTGTTTCAATCGGTTGGACTTCATATTCTTCGATCAAAACTTTTGCTACGCGATGGCCGGACCGAATCAATTTATCCGCAATCTCATTCGCGAATGAAAAAGCGTTTTGCTGTTGAAACTTCGGCACACGAACATCAAGCGTGACCCGCACCTTTTCTCCTTCATAATTGAAATCGGCAAAATCATAAAGCCGATCATTGTCGCGCTCAGCTTCGATCTCGCCTTCTTCGGCAGCTTGAGATTCGAGATAAGACGCGCGCTCTTCTTCCGGAAGCAGCGCTCCGTCTTTCAGTATTTGCACAAAACGGAACGGCCGAGAGGCATACAAACTCAGAAACAGGCGGCGAATCAGCGCTTGTTCCTGCGCGGGCGCGCGGGCCAGCCATTTTAAAAGGCGGATCCGGTTTGTTCGGGTTTCTTCAGGATCGGTTTCCGGATCATGGGGAGAATAGTGGGCGAGCAGTTTATAAGCCTCCTCAATAAGCGCGCCCATTTCTTTAGGTTTCACGTCCTTGACACCCTTGACCAAGGCGACAATTTTTCGATATTCCGAGCCGCTGATATCCGAGCCAAACGCATTCCAGCTAAACGTGCGCCGGCGGAGCAAATAATTAAGAATGTGTTTTCGGAAAGGCAGCGCACTGGCTGAAACAATCAAAAGCATTCCTGTAAGCAGGCCGTAGGAAAAAATCCTTCTTTCGCGCTCCTCTGGAAAGACAGCGAATGTTATGAGCCCTATTCCTAAAGTCATAATGGGAATAATCGCCAAGGTCTTCCAATGTTTTTTGATATCGTCTTTCAGCTGACCGCGCACTTCCGAGCGAACTTTCTTTGGTTCGCCGGCAGTTGTGCTTGAATCAATAGAATTCAAGCGCGCTTCCGCACTCGACTTACCGCTTGGGTCCAGCTGAGCTTGCCGTACCTCGGACCTGGCGGAAGATGCGGACGGTTGTTTTTTAAAAGCGGATTCTGTGCGCTCGATGAAATGTTTTAATTCCTGAATGAGCTGATCCCGCTTAATTTTATAAGGCGGGCTCTCCAGTTCTTCAATAAAGGGTTTCATGATATGTGAAAAAAGAGCCTGATTCACGCGCTTATCCTTAAACGGCAAATGATGTAAATCTTCGAATAACTTGGCAGTCAAAGAATCAAGCGTGTACTTATCAAAATCGGACCCGTACCGGTTTGCTTTTAAAAGAGATTCCATTAACGCAAGCTTAGCGCGTGTTTCAGCCATCCAGCCCATAAGCATGGTTTTGTCATGGTTTGTCAGCAAATAAAGTCTGAGACTTCCGGTCTCATCAAAATAAATTTGCGAAATGAAGTGCGAGTAAAGAATATGCAGCCCAAGCATAATGTAAATCGTGCTGAAACCTCCGAACGCTAAAAATATAAGCCCTGGAAGTCCAAGCTGTTTGTCCTTTAGCGGCGGGAAAGAAATGATTAAATAAACTTGCAGTAAAACCGTTATTGCAGCGGCCGGCAAAAGCGCGCGGAGATAAATCAAAGGTTTTTCATCTTGCCGGATAATTTTTTTAAAAAACATATCGAAAAGCGTCTGCCGAATCACTTGCGTCCGCGCCTCGGAACGGGCCGAAGATGGGTAAGCGCTGGGCGCGGCGGCATCCGGACGTTTAAGGACAAGTTTTAGATTTAATTTAAAATTCTCAAGCGTATCCGGGGTTAAGCGGTTGAAGGTCAGATTCAATGCTCTGGGCACAAGAATGCTGAAGTAATCAAACCGCGATTGGTCCGACGGCGCCTGGCTAATGATGAAATCTAAGGCATCAGAAAATACCTGACCGAGCTTTTTTTGGTCTGTCTCATTCAAATTGACCGCCAAGCCTTGCGATTGGACGGCGTCGTATAAACGGGGAAGAAGCCCGTAACGGTACGGCTCCTGGCCGCCTGGATTTTGAAGCCAATAACGCTTAATGCTGTACCGCTGGACGGTCTCTTTTACAAGCGCTTCGAATGGATTGTTTGTTTCTCGGTCGAGTCTGCCAAAGTCAAAACCATCTCTTGATCGACCTGGTTTAGCCGGAACCTGCAGAGGAAACTGGCCTTTATATTTTCGATAGCGGTTGATGATAGGAAGGGGTGCTTTCCGCAAATTATGAAGAAAGAATTTGGGTCTTAGACCCGATTGATTTCCTAGCGCAACAGTGGATGAAACACCGCCTGCAGTTTCAAGATGATGCATGGCGGTAAGCTGAGCGGTTTTTGTATTTTCGTGAGAAAGCTTTCCCAGAGGAAGGTCAGCCGCATAAGTATTATCGCGCGCAGTATCCATAACTTCCGGCTTCGGGATTCGGTTTTTGACCGCGGTAAAGATTAATTCCGGTTCCCAACGCAGAGATAAAATTTTATTATAAATATCCCGCGCGGAAAGATTCCCTTCAAATTCAGGCAGGCGGAACAGAGCGAGAGTTTGTCTGTAATGCCGCGAATTAACGCCGTTAATAATCCGAAGCTGCAGCCGCCGGGATACTTTTCGATTTAAAAGAGCATGATTTCTATTAAGATCCGAGAGAGTTTTTACCGCGTCGTTTCCAAAAAGATTCTTAATTCCGATTTCTTGAGTTTGACCTAAAGCGGATACAATTTCATTTAGCGAAGCGAGGCCGCTCCGTCTTTCAATAGCTAAAATAATGCGTCCGCGTCTTTCCAGAACATTTTTATCCCAAATAAATGGAATAAGCGCCTGCGGACTCTCTCTTCTTTTATTTTGAATTTCTTCAAGACCGCCCGCATCTTGAACGAGAGATTTAATCGCGTCATAAGTGACTTTAAAAAACGATGCCAAAGTTGACCAATCGGTCATACCGTTTAGAGCATCTGTGAAGGCCAGGACATTTTCAATGTTCGGAATACGTTCAATCGTCTCAATCTCGGAAAAAAACAAGGCATGATCTGGGTGAGCGGAATTATACATTTCCACCCTTTTCCAGACTTGAAAGGCTAAAGGAGAAACGGAAAGCGGTAAGTTTTTGGAAAATTGATCGAAGCGCAGAAGTTCTTTTTTATTTTCTATGCGGCTTCGGGTTTTATTATAAGCCATTTGGATTTGCTCATCGGTCAATGTGTACACCTCAGGTTCAGGGTCTTGAGTCGATTGGGAGGTTTTCAGCCAAATGGGATGAGCATGGATTACAGCAAGGTTGTAATTTAATGCCTGCAGAAAAGAACCGATGTTTTTAAAGCGCGCCTGCAGCTGCGCGTAATCCATTTCCCAGGCTTCGAGCAAGGTTTGGTAAAGAACGGGATTTTCAGCCTGAGCCAGCATGACGGCTAAATCTTTAAGGGTAATCTGATAAGGTTCCGCGATCCGCAGTAAGGGATATTCCGGTGCTCCTGAACGGTTGAGGAAACGACGGTTATAATTAAGATCTTCGAGAAACTGCTGAGTCGCGGGAGCGCTTAAAAAATCAGCCGTAAATTTTTGATCCGGGAACTCGAAATTTAATACCGCCAGAATTTCTTCGGAAGATGCTATCCCCATGCGGTATTTTTTCTGTTCAGGATTCACGCCTTCTATCGCGCGGATCAATGTCCGGTAAATTTTTAAATCCTTCTCAAAGAATACAAGGGGGATCATTCCCACGTGATATTTACGCTGACTTTTCTGCAGCTCAACAAGGGTACTCGGATTTAACTGGTTATGTATGGCCTTAATGTCGGTATCAAAATAAGCAGCGATTTCTTCCCAGCTGGTGAGGGCATTTTGAGATTCTATGTAAGCCAGAATATTTTCTTTGGTCAGCGATTTATCCAAGGCTCTGGAAGTGGGGTGCGGGCTTGAATAACGGAAAAACTCCAAGGGTGCAACCGGATGCCTTAAATTATAATGAGCCGCAACAAGCTCTGTGATATAGGGCGGGATCGGATTATTGCCAAGGGCTTTCGACCATTCCGGAAATGTTGGAATTTTCTGATGGCTCTCGTAAGAATCTTCGGTCTCAAGTTCGCGGGCCGTTGCTCGATGAGTTTTTAATAGGTGCTCTTCTGAAAGATCCAAGGAACCAAGGAGTTCTCCCCATGTTTTATCAGCATCTGAGAGAATAATATTGAGCGCCTTGTTGCCGGCGATTGAAAGAGCCTGATGAGATACATTAAAATTTTTGGCGATTTCTGAATATTTTAAAACATCTCCTCCGTTCAATCCATAACGAAGCCTCAGCAATTCTCTTTGCCGATAGTCCAAACGGCTGATTCGGGAAGGATCATTTAAAAAACTTTCAACCAAAGCAAATGTTTTAAGCGAAAAAGAGTGTTCTTTTTCTTTGTTCGAAAGAGGTTTCAAAGAAATGTCGGGATGATTTAAAAGCGCCAAACGTTCGACAAGATCTTTAATCAAAATCCGGATACTTTCCGGAGCGAGATACCCGCGGTAGCGGCGGCTGATTTCACCGGGGGTTAAAGATTCTCCGTTCAGCCCAAAAGCTAAAGTCAAAATTTCCGCTTCGAGATCATTTAAGTAAGGGAAGAGCTGATCAAGCCTTTCCTGCTGCGCGGGGGATAGCCTCGGAAATTCCGAAGTTTTTTGCACAGGTTCGATGACGGGCGGAAGATTTTTTTCGGCCGTGTGACTTTTTACTACCTCATTCATTTTTCCAAGAATCGCTTTTGTGCTGTAAGTATTAAGTTTGGCGCGTGATGGATCCCAATAGCCCGCAGCATGTTTTACCCCTTCCATGCCGGCTAGGATTAACTCCAAGCGGTGAATTTTTCCTTTGGACCTATAAAAATATCTACGAATCAGTTTTTGAATCCAAAGGATCTGAGAAATCGAGAGAATGTAAAGCGCTTCCGGGGTTCCTTGATCAATAAGAGCGATTTCCTGATCTTTGGTCAGCGGAACAAATTTATGATTCTCATCAAAAAAAGAATACCCTCGGTCTTTAGCGAGCTGAAACGCGTTTTTTAAAAATTGGTCTATGTCGGGCCGATCATTCACAAAAACCTTGCGCGGCAATTCCTCTTTGTCATGTTTTGACCGCGCTTCTGAGCGGGCGGAGGAAGAAACGCCGGACGCGGAAGGCATTGTAATGCGGGCGAGAAGAATGGTTTTGTCATCCTTTCGGGTTTTAACGGCTTCCAAAATATTCAGGATGATTTGTTCGGGTGTCCAACGCGCCACCGCGCCTTTTTTAATGCCTTCCGTAATGGGCGCTAATTCTGCCGCGGTGAATGAAACATAAGGAACATAAAAGGTTTGGGTTTGGTCCGAGGCCGGCGTTTCTTTGGCTTCCGAATAAAACACCATCCGGTTCCTATTTCCGAGCGAATATTGATCATCCTGATCCATCTGCAGGAATCCGTCACTGGCGACCGCGGCATAATAGGTTTGTCCCGGCCAAAGGGGAATTCGGTAAACAACGGACATATCCTCAGCGGGCGAGTTGTCCTGTATACTGAAGCTCTTGGCTAAGAGATTCCGATCATAATTATGCGCCGGGCTTTTAAAGATTATTTTTCCGGTTTGATCCGTAACCACAATCGGCGAGTCGCCAAGATTCGCGGCATATAAATGATTTTTGATCTGAAGCAAAAGAGAGGCCGTACTTCCGCCTGTTTTATCTTTCAACCGTCCGTTTTCTTTTTCATTCCGAATGGTTTTATGCAGAAACTCAAAAATTACGGCAAGCGCGTCTTTGGGCCGAGGCGCGTTTTGCTGAAGGATGCTAAATAACGAATCATGAAGATTTTGATAGCCGTCCGCTCCCTCAAAAACATTTTTCAGAAAACCTGAGAGCGCGTCTCCTTCGTATCCGTCAAAAACTCCGAGCAGCCGGCCGCCTCCGGGAATAATGTTCTCAGGAATTTCGATATTCACAAAACGGTCCTGATTCACCAGTTTGCCCCGGGAATTTAACAGACTCGCGTGCGCGGCTGTGATTTCAGGCCCTTCTGGAGCCGTGCGCGCTTCGGAGCGGGCCGTGGGCTTCGCCGATGATTTTTCATAAAGGCCGATAGTTTTTGGAAAAGGCTTTAAAAGACCTTCCTTTATAGCAGGGTCAAAAGGGACGGAGTCAGGATGAAAGCCTGTTTCGTGAAATATATGACCTCCGTCTTTTAAAATGCGCAGTTCTTGCTGCACAATTTCATTGACCACGGTTTCGCCCAGCTTTCTATCGTGAAAAGCACTGGCATCGACAGCGAAAGCAAAAATGAAATCATAAGCATTCTCGCGAAAAAGGTTTGGATGCCGGTCAAGCCGG
>CAZEFF010000078.1:0-9304 GCA_964511315.1 uncultured bacterium
CGTGATTCGAAGTGAAAAACCTGCCCCGTTGCCTGAGTCATGGCATCCGAAGATAAATAGACAAGAAAATCCGCCACTTCTTCAGGTTCTGAATACCTCGAAATCGCGCTGAGCTGGGTGTGGTAATCAAAAACATTCTGCGGAAGATCCTTGGTCATATTTGAAATCATAAAACCCGGATTAATAGCATTCACCAAAATTTTCTTTTTTCCGAGTTCCTGGGCGAGAGATTTTGTGAGCCCAATTAATCCCGCTTTTGCCGCCGCGTAATTGGAGATGCCGAATCCCCCGCTCACAGCTGCCCGGCTTGTGATAAAAAAGATTTTACTCGCTGCCTGTTTTTCATTTTCAACTTTAATGGATTTCTTGCGGAACAAAAGCGGCATCAGTTTTTTTGTAAGATAATACGGGGCTTTTAAATCGGCGTTCATCACATAATCCCAGTCTTCTTCGCTAAGATTTTGAATCGTGTGATCGCGGACACCGGCCGCGTTGTGAATGAGAATATCGAGATGATCGGTCTTCGCTTTAATTTTCGCGGACAGCTCATCGATGGTCTTCATATCCGTCAATTCAAGCTGAAATCCTTCAGCGCCTGCTTTAGTTAACGCATCCGCTTGCGCTTTATTTTGATGATAGGTGAAGAAAACTTCCCCGCCGGCAGAAACCGCTTTTTCAACAAAAGCGCGGCCTAGGCGGCTGGTACCGCCGGTAATGAGAATGGTTTTAGATAAGAGAAGATTACTTGCCACTGCAGCCGCAGCCGCCGGCAGAATCACAGCTTGCCGCTGAAATGGTTTCGGGAAGGTCTTGGGCTTTTGGATTGGATTTGGGTTTGAATCCAGCGCGTTTCAGCATTTCAAAATCCGCTTTGATCGGATTTCCGTCAGTCGTGAGATAGCCGCCGATAATAAGTCCGTTCGCGCCCGCTTTGAGCGCCACTTCCTGGTAACGGTCGCCTAAATTCACTTCACGTCCCCCGGCCAATTTAATATTCGATTTTGGATGGATAAAGCGGAACACTGCTATCGTTTTAACCATTTCCATTGGATCTGCCTGCGGGACATCCGCTAAGGGTGTGCCTGGGCGCGGATTGAGAATATTCATCGGCAAACAATGAGGTTCATAAGGTTTTAATTCGAAGGCGAGTTTCACGCGGTCTTCGCGTGTTTCGCCCATGCCTAAAATTCCGCCGGAACAAATTTCGACATTGCCGTCACGGAGCATGTCCATGGTTTCTAGGCGTTTATCATAAGTGTGTGTAGAAACAATTTTCGGATAAAATTCACGGGAACTTTGAAGGTTATTATTAAAACGGCGCAGACCGGCTTGTTTTAAACGTTCAACGCGTTCGGCCGTTAAAAATCCGAGGGATCCGTCCAAATTCATATTGGTTTCGGTGCTGAGACGCTTATAGATTTCAATGATTTGATCGAACTCTTTATCGTTTAGCGCGCCGCCGCTTGTGACGACACAAAAGTTGACCGCGCCTTTTTTTTCAAAATTTTTCGCGGCCGCCACCACTTCATCGGAAGACATTAATTGATATTGATTCACGCGGGTATCAAAACGGACGGACTGAGAACAGAAGCCGCAGTCTTCGCCGCATAGATTGCTTTTCGCGTTAATCAGCGAGCAGAGGCCGGGTTCATCCGTATTAAAATGAAAGGTGATCTCACGGGCCGCTTCAAGGAGGGCGTCCAGATTAGCTTTATCGGAAATCTCGATTTCAACAAGGCGCATCGCCTCATCAAAAGTGATTTCTCCGCCGGCAAGAACACGTTCTTTCAGTTCATTAATGAACGGCTTCATCCTTCGACAATATCCCCTAAAATAGGTTCGACTTTGACATCTTTGGCTCGGAGCTGCTTCTCGGCATTTTGAATGTCTTTTTCAGCGCCTTCTAGTTCAATCGTCGCTTCACCGACTTCATGATCAATCTTGGCGCGGCGGATATTTAAAAGAAGATGATTATCCCGGGCGGCTAAAAACATCACCGGTTCCTTGATTTGTTTTTGAGGAAAAACCAAATGAAATATTTTTTTTGCCATGATTCAGCCTCCCGCGATTGCCGGAACAATTGAAATTTCATCGCCGTCTTTAACGGATGTGTCTTCCTGATTCAAAAAGCGGATATCCTCTTCATTGAGATAGATGTTTACAAAACGGCGGACCTTGCCGGATTCATCGCAAATACGTTCTTTGATTCCGGGATAATTTTTTTCCAGCTGCCCGATCAAATCTTTGACATTGGAGGCTTTCACTTCGACTTCACCCAGACCGCCGGTCAATTTCTGAAGCGGTGTCGGAATTCTCACTTTTGTCGCCATAGTTTCTCCTTTTAGGCTGGCACGTGCTGTTTTTTAGACATCACGGTTTTTTCAAATGAATCAATATTAGGTTCAATATGATAAGGTTCGCCGACCGATTCAAAAATCGCTTCCTGCGTTTTTAGACCGTTGCCTGTAATCGCTAAAACGATGGATTCGTTTTTAGGGATACGTCCTTCCGCGATCAGTTTTTTCGCTGTCGCAACCGTCACACCGCCGGCCGTTTCAGTAAAAATGCCTTCCGTGCGCGCGAGCAGTTTGATGCCTTCTCGGATTTCCTCATCGCTGACGATTCCAGCGCTGCCGCCCGATTTATTAATCACATCTTTTGCGTAATAACCATCCGCGGGATTTCCAATCGCTAATGATTTCGCGATCGTCTGCGGCTTCACGGGTTTAATC
Organism: uncultured bacterium; assembly: GCA_964511315.1. Lineage (GTDB taxonomy): Bacteria > Omnitrophota > Omnitrophia > Omnitrophales > Aquincolibacteriaceae > CAZEFF01. Next base: position 2,733 of record CAZEFF010000078.1, read on the forward strand.
ACATCGATACCCGCCTGAATCGCGGTCGCGATCGGAGAACACCCTTGCGGCTGTGAACAATGAATTTTTGTTTTCATTGGGCTTTCTAAAAGACCCAACTGATCAAATTCTTTGAGCGCTTTCCAAATTTTTGTAATAAGCGATCCGCTCGCGGCAGGGGCCACCACATGATCCGGAGCCTTCCAACCAAGCTGTTCAGCAATTTCAAATCCAACTGTTTTCGATCCTTCCGCGTAATACGCGCGGAGATTAATATTTACAAATCCCCATTTGTATTTGTTCGCGATTTCTGAACAAAGCCGGTTCACGTCATCATAGTTTCCGTTCACCGCAACAAGATTCGGGGAATAAACAAGCGTTCCGATGATTTTGGCTTTTTCCAGATTCGCTGGAATAAAAATATAGCGCTTAAGCCCTGCCCACGCGGCATTGGCCGCGACAGAATTCGCGAGATTGCCGGTCGAGGCGCAGGCTACTGTATCAAAGCCAAGTTCACGGGCCCGGGAAAGCGCGACAGCAACCACACGGTCTTTAAACGAAAAGGTCGGATGACAAACCGAGTCATCTTTAATGTAGAGCTCTTTGACGCCCCATTCTTTAGCCAGTCGGTCGGCTTTTACAAGCGGCGTGAACCCCGCGTGATGACCCACCGTGGGTTCGCCGTCAATAGGCAGAAGATCGCGATAGCGCCAAAGACTTTTGGGGCCTTTGATAATCTTATCGCGGCTTATCGATTTTTTAATGGCCTCATAATCATAGGCGACTTCGAGAGATCCGAAACAATATTCACAAACATAGAGCGCTTGTTTAGGATATTCCCTCGCGCATTCGCGGCATTTAAGGCCTTTCATGAAAGACATTGAAAACTCCGTCGGTCGTAGATTGTCTGTCGTTCTTCGAAGATATTTCTACTTACGAAATACGATGAACAATATACGGATTTATTGTTTAAACGCTTCATCCATACTGAGATAACGCTCGCCAGTATCACAAACAATCGCGACAACATTTTTACCGGGACCCAGCTCTTTAGCGACTTGAAGCGCGGCCCAAAAAATCGCGCCGGTTGAAATTCCGCTTAAAATCCCTTCGTTCTTTGCGAGCTCAAGCATAGTTTTCCACGCATCTTGATCTTCAACTTGAATGATTTTATCAATCACATTGCGGTTTAAAACTTCGGGAATAAATCCGGCACCAATTCCTTGAATCTTATGGCGTCCCGGTTGACCGCCCGACAGCACCGCGGAAGTTTTAGGTTCAATGGCAATAATTTGAATCTTGGAATTCTTTTTTTTCAAAACTTCGCCGCATCCGGTTATTGTTCCGCCGGTTCCTACGCCTGCCACAAACGCATCAACTTTTCCGTCCAGTGCTTCCCAAATTTCTTCCGCGGTGGTTTCACGGTGAATTTTAGGATTGGCCGGATTCGCGAATTGCTGCGGCATAAAACTGTTTTTATGTTCTCCCAAAATTTCTTTCGCTTTCGCGATCGCGCCCTTCATTCCTTCAGCGCCGGGAGTTAAAACAAGTTCTGCTCCGAAACGCTTAAGCATTTGGCGGCGCTCAACACTCATTGTTTCCGGCATGGTTAAAATTAGGCGGTAACCCTTCACTGCGCAGACAAGCGCAAGTCCGATGCCTGTATTCCCTGATGTGGGTTCTACGATCACGGTATCTTTTTTGAGAAGGCCTTTTTCTTCAGCATCATTAATCATGCTAAGACAAATTCGGTCTTTTACGCTAAAACCCGGGCTGAACGACTCAAGTTTTCCGTAAATGGTCGCCATGCCGGTATTCGTTAATTTGTTGAGGCGGACAAGCGGAGTATTGCAGATTAATTCCAAAACATCTTTTGCGACCGTAGGCTTATTTCTTGTTTTCGCAGCAGCTGTCGTCATGATTCGTTCTCCTTTAAATATTTGCTGAAAGATCTTTAGGGGGTTCTTGTTCTTTTTCTTCTACTTTTTTAATTTCCTTGAATGTATGAATGCCGCATTCCTTCTTCGACTTTCCAGCCCAACGGCCGGAACGCTCATCATCTCCGGCCTGAATCGGCCGGGTGCATGGCCAGCATCCGATACTCATATACCCTTTTTCATATAATGGGTGCTGCGGAATATTATGTTCCTTTAAATACCACCAGGTATCGCGGGAATTCATATTTGCCAGAGGGCTTATTTTGTACATTCCCCCCTCGTAAAGCTCGAGTATTCTAACCGATTTTCTAAAATCTGTCTGGTGTCTTCTGATTCCGCTCATCCAGGCGTCATACCCCTTAAGGGCGGCATCTAAAGGCTCTACTTTATTGATCTGGCAGCATAAATCGGGGTTTTTTTCATAAGGCACGCCGTCATATTGCGCAACCACTTTGGCTTTTTTTTCAGAATCAGCTCTGAGATTAATAATATTTTTAAGCCCGAACATTTTTACAAGCTGATCGCGGTACGCGAGCGTTTCCGGAAAATGATAACCCGTTTCCAGAAAAAGCACGGGGATCGAAGGATCCACGCGGCTGGCCATATGCAGCAGCACTCCGCTTTCGGGACCAAACGAGGATGTCATCGCGAATTTAGGCGCAAACTCTTTTACCGCCCAAGCAATAATTTCTGCCGGCTTACGCGCTTCAAACTCATCGTTTAGTTTTTCAAAATCGAAAGACCGCGTCAAAAAATTTCCTTTTCTGAGGGGCTTAGCTAATTTTCAAATATCCAAGTTCCCCGAGCCGGCGGATCACCTTTTCCGCCAAAGCTTCGGGCGTTTCCTTTTCTGTCTCACAAACAATTTCAGGATTTACAGGTTCCTCGTAAGGATCGTCCACCCCTGTAAACCCGGAAATTTCTCCCGCGCGCGCTTTTTTATAAAGTCCTTTTACATCCCGCTGTTCACAGGCTGCCTGAGATGTTTTAACAAAAACTTCGACAAAATTTCCGATCATGCGGCGGTTGTAATCGCGCACTTCGCGGTAAGGTGAAATGGCGGAGGCGATCGCAATCATTCCATTCCGGGTCAATAGGTGGCAGACAAAACCGATGCGCTTAATATTGATATCGCGGTCTTCACGCGAAAAGCTCAGGCCCTTGCTTAAATTCGTTCGGACAACATCTCCGTCAAGGAGCTCCACTTTAAGACCCGCGCTCTTTAGCTCGCGTTCCACCAAACGGGCAATGGTGGATTTTCCAGAGCTTGGAAGCCCTGTAAACCAAACCGTAACCCCTTTTAGTATTTGAAGTTGTGTAAATTTTGTTGTCATATATTTTTAATGGACAGAACGCCCTTAAGAATTAACCTATCTCTATATATTGTAATGATTTAGGATAGATTTTAGAAGTTTTTCCCTGGGGCGTTTTTCAATATACAACTATTCAATATAGGTGTCAACGCCAGGCAATTACCTGACACGGTTACTTTTTCTCAATTGCCCGCGCGACTAAAAGCGAAATTTCGAATAGCAGCCAGAGAGGAATGGCCAGCATCATCTGGCTGACAGGGTCCGGTGAAGGCGTAAGCACGGCCGCCAAGATAAAAATAATAACGATGATGACTTTTCGGGCTTTCGCGAAAGTTTGTGTTCTGACGAGGCCAAATTTTGCTAACCCAACAATTACCACCGGAAAGTCAAAAAGGATGCCAAATGCGATAGTCATTCCCATCACAAATGAAAAATAAGCGGATACTCCTACAAGCGGTTTCAAGTCATTGGTCTGAAAGCTCAATAAAAATCCAAGCCCCCAAGGAACAACGAGAAAATAAGCAAAGGCCGCGCCCGCAAGAAATAACAAAGAAGAAACAAGGATAAGCGGAAGAAGAGCCTTTTTTTCCTTTTGATAAAGTCCCGGGGCAACAAAAAGCCAGGCTTGCGTCAAAATAAATGGCGAAGTGATTAAAACGCCCACAAGACCCGCGGCCTGCAGATGAACAAAAAATGCCTGGTGCGGTTCATTGAAATAAAGCTGAGCGTCACTTTGAGCTTTTAGCGGCAGGATTAGAAAATCAATAATTTGATGGGCAAAGAACCAAGCCCCGAAGGAAACAACCGTAAAAACAATCAGGCAGGCAATCAGGCGCCGGCGAAACTCTTCTAGATGTTCAACGAAGTCCGGCTGAAACACATCTTATGCCTGAGCGAAAACTTCGCGCGCCACAATTCCAACCACGCCAAGCGCCACAGCGTTTTCACCAAAAGCGGAAGGAATGATCTTCACTTGAGAAGAGGCTTCTTCGACTGACCATTCTTTGATCGCGTTCTTCACCGAATCAAGCAGCGGAGCCCCGCAATCCTCAATACCTCCGCCAATTACAACGATTTCCGGATTCAGCAGATTAACAAGAAAGGCTATTTTTTTACCTAATTCAGACCCGGCGTGTTCGACCACTTTAAGCGCAAGATTATCTTTTTCTTTGATAGCCCGGACGACTTCTTTAAAAGTAATTTTATTTAAATCGCCTTGGACGTAATCTTTAATCAAAGTTTTTTCGCCTTTTTTAATCAGCTCGGTCGCGTATTCCACCATACCGATGTCCATGCTCCAACGGCCAAGCTGCGGAGCAATATCATTGGCGTATTCTTTGCTCGCACGGAAACTGCAAATTCCGAGCTCACCCGCGGCTCCTGTGGCTCCGCGGTAAATTTCTCCGTTTATTAGAACACCGCATCCAACACCTGAAAACATATAGAGCATGTGGCGGACATCGCGGTCAAGGCCAAGCCATTTTTCGCCAAGCACAGCGGCGTTCGCGTCATTTTCAACAAAGGTGGGAATATTCAGGCGTTTTTCAAAGGTATCTTTGATGGAAAGGCATACGGAAAGGTCTTTTTCTCCAAGGCTTTGCGGCCAGCGGATAGTTCTGCCCCGTTCATCAATAATTCCGGGGACACCGACGCCCACTCCGACGATCTTTTCTTTATCAATTTCTGCTTTTTGAATGATTTCCTGAGCAATATCCACCATTCGCTCAATGACTGCTTCAGAATTCTCCGGCGGGCGTTCACGCTTGATTTCAGCCACTACGTTAATTTCGAGATCAACTAGAACCCCGACAATGCTCATCATGTTAAGGCCCACACCGACAATGTAGCCGGATTTCGCGTTAAGCTCGACCAAAACGGGTTTTCGGCCGCCGGTAGATTCATCCAGCTCGCCTTCGATCACTAAGCCTTTTTTAATGTAGTGATTGATATAGTTAGAGACTGTAACAATGTTGAGTTCTGTAATTTTGGAAATATCAGTGCGGGAAATCGGGCCGTTTTTGCGGATAACTTCAAGAATCGCTAAGTTTTTGCGTTCTTTATCGGTGAGAATTCGATCCTTTAAAAGGATTTGTTTGATCATCGTGCTCATATTGACCCCGCTTTAGGCGTTTAAAATGCTCAACTTTGATCTTTTAAAAGACTTATTTTTGGGCGAACTAAAATTATTCTACTCTGAATTAAGCCCTTGTCAAACCATAAGTTACGTATCGAAAAAACTTTCCCTCATGATTAATTTCTCGGCTCTTTTACCTATGGGATCCTGATGGAACCGATCTTGAATAGATCCGTCTTTAAGGTAGTTGCAGATGGCGATTAAGGACATCCCTTGGTCCAAGGCTAAATACTGAGTATTAATCCGGCCGGTTCTGAGATCAACCGAGTCATAGAGACCGTATTCTCCATAAATCTCGAAGAGCTCCATTAGCTTTCGAATGTTTTTAATTGCATCCTCAGGAAGAGTGTCTAACGCTAAAAAACTGACATGGGGCGTAATGACCGATCGGTCAGGATAGCCTTTTACCGATAACTGTTTAATTCCATACTCTTCGTATTTCCATTTTCGGCCATCAGCATTTGAGGCGGGCGATATCCCCCAAACGGGGTATTTTTTCTCTTTAAGGGCGTAATCGCGGTGAATTTCCGTAGCGATTTCATTATTGAGGCCCAAACCTTGTTTCGCCAGCTTTCTTTCCTTTAATACTAAAGTCGGCATTAGAAATTCAAATAGTGACCCTCCCCAGCTGGGAACAAATTTCTTACCTTTGTATTCATAGTACCCTTGAAAATACTCCAGCCGGCCTTCACTTGCTGGATGCCCTTTCGGAATTTGGCTCTGCCATTTCCAACCGTCCGGAGGCGTGCGGTATAAGTACCACCAATGGCTGGGTTTTACATCTCCTTTACCGATCGCGTAAAGGCTTGTTGCGCGAGCTTCTGACACAAGCATTCCATAATGATATCCGCCGAAATTGCGCTCAGGAACATCCAGCCCAACCACAAATTGATTCACTTCGGGATCCATAAAAATATCAAAATTCTGCGCGTCGAGGATTTTTGTTGCGGCTTTCGCCGTTCGCCCAGGAAATGCTTGCCGGACAATCACAAGTGATATCGCAAGCCATCCGCTGTCAACGCTTGAAATGTAGCTGCGGGTAATGCTTAGTTTTTTGGTGTCGAAAAAATTATAAAAAAAGCCTTTATAGCGCGTCATTTTTTCAAGGGTCGCGATAATTGCCCTAGCGCGCTGTTTTGCCTGATCCGGAGTGATAAACCCCAAGTCCATGGCCGCGACAGTCGCCATAAGATCCATCGCGATATTGGT
>CAZEFF010000079.1:0-9278 GCA_964511315.1 uncultured bacterium
AAAATCTGGTGTCCCGCTCACAAGCAAAAAGACTGCTCGCGCGGTTTGATGCTTTCAAAGAAGTGTTTTTAGATTTCGAAGGGGTTGATATGATTGGACAAGCCTTTGCTGATGAGATTTTTCGGGTGTTTAGAATTGATCATCCGGAAATCAATATTGTTTATATCAATGAAAACGAAAGTGTTCGCGATGTCATAGAGGCCGTCAAAGCGAACGAAATGGAACCGTAACCTCGTTTATCGGGCACCCCTGCTTCATTGCCAATAAATAGGTTAATCCTGGATTACCAAAACCAATCTTTTAGGGGGATAAGCTTTTCTTGTCCGATCTGGGCTTAATTGATATAATTCCCCACTCTTTACGCGCCCGTAGCTCAATTGGATAGAGCGTTTGACTACGGATCAGAAGGTTGCAGGTTCAACTCCTGCCGGGCGCATTTTTTCTCATGAAAAAATACGGATCAGCAAGGCTGATGAGGCCTTGCCTGACCCAGCATCAATTTTTTTAAACAGCACCGCCTCTTATATGGACACTTCCCTTCACGATCACTTTATGATTGAGGCGCTCAAGCAGGCACAGATCGCGCTTGAGAAGGAAGAGGTGCCGGTGGGCGCGGTCGTGGTGTATGAAAATAAAATCATCGCCCGCGCGTATAACCAGATGCAGATGCTTCACGATCCGACCGCGCACGCGGAAATGATCGCGTTAACCCAAGCTTCAGAGACACTGGTTGAGTTAAAAAAAAGTCAGCGCGGGTCGCTTGAAGGCGCCACGCTTTATGTAACTTTGGAGCCGTGTCCGATGTGCGCCGGCGCGCTTGTGATGACAAAGTGTAAAAATCTGGTATTCGGCGCGCGGGATCAAAAAGCCGGCGCGTGCGAAAGTTTGTATAAAATTACCAATGATGACCGTCTGAATCACCGCTTAAGCGTGATCGGCGGCGTCAGAGAACAGGATTCTAAGACGTTTCTGCAGGAGTTCTTTAAATCTCTCCGCAAGGAAAGACGGTAATTTTTAAAATTACAAATTCCAAGCACCAAATTTCAAACAATTTTCAATTCTGAAAATTGTTTAGGTTTTGAAATTTAAGATTTCGGATTTATTTAGTTATGGAGGGGTCGCATAGCCCGGTTTAGTGCGCTCGCCTGGAAAGCGGGTAGGCCGCAAGGTCTCAAGAGTTCAAATCTCTTCCCCTCCGGAGTTGTGAGTACAGCGTACAGAGAAACGAGCGCGGAGTAACAACTCAGCGTTTACGCAGCTCTCGGTACGCTGTACTCTGTACCTCATACGCCATAAATTATGATCCCAGCCATAGCGATTCAAAATCTCACAAAACATTATAAAAACTTTCTCGCTCTCGATAATATTTCGCTCGAGGTGAAAGAAGGAGAGTTTTTTGGTTTTCTTGGGCCGAACGGCGCCGGAAAAACCACCACCATCCGCGTGCTCACGGGGCTCGCGAATTTTGAACACGGCTCGGTGAATGTGTTTGGACATGATGTGATGAAAGAATACCGCAAAACCCGTGCGCTGATCGGGCTTGTTCCCCAAGAGTTTAATTTTGATCCGTTTTTAAACGCCGAACAAATCCTCACATTTGAAGGCGGCTATTTTGGAATGGAGCCGAAAGCCGCGAAGATCCGCGCCAAAGAACTTCTCGATTATTTTGAGCTTTGGGAAAAACGCGCGGAGGGCTACAAAAAACTTTCCGGAGGAATGAAGCGCCGCCTCATGATTGCCCGCGCGCTCATGCATAAGCCCAAAATTTTGATTCTAGATGAACCAACCGCCGGTGTGGACTTGGAACTGCGCTATCAGCTGTGGGATTTTTTAAAAAAACTGAATCAGGATGGAACCACGGTAGTGCTGACAACCCATTATATCGAAGAAGCCGAACGCCTTTGCAGCCGCATCGGAGTGATCCATCAGGGAAAAATTGCCGCCGAAGATCCCACCGATGTTTTGATCCGAAAAATGAGCGGAGATCAAGTCGAGCTGTATCTTAAAAAACCTCTGACCGAAATTCCCGCGGAACTTCGGACATATAAACTTTTTTATCAGAATGATGTGCGCATGGTTCATTTCGAAGAAAAAACGGGAATTACTTCGCAGGCGCTTAAAATTCTGCATGACAAGGGATATGAAATCGAAAAAGTGAATGTGCGCCGGCCCACACTGGAAGACGCGTTTTTAAAACTGACAAGCCGGAAGCAGGAGGCGGAAATATGAAATCCCTGACCGGTTTCCGCGCGCTTGTGTGGCGCGAGATCTACCGCTTCACGTGCGTGTTCACTCAGACGATTCTTCCGCCCGTGATTTCGAGCTTTCTTTATATTTTTATTTTCGGGTTTTCTCTCGGGCAAAAAATCGATCGGGTTCACGATGTGCCGTACCTGCGGTTTCTTATCCCCGGACTCGTGATGATGTATGTGATTGAAGGCTCCTACGCGAATACATCCAGTTCGCTTTTTATTTCCCGCTGGGCTAACTATATTGAAGAGCTGCTTGTGACACCGCTTTCCTATTTTGAAATGGTGCTCGCGATTTTAATCGGCGGGCTTGTGCGCAGCCTCGTGATTACGGTCGGTGTTTACGGCGTATCGCTTTTATTTGTTCAGTTTCCGCTCGCGCATCCGCTGCTGGTTTTATTTTTCGTGATTTTTGTGTCGCTCGCGTTTTCGGCGGCCGGCATGATCGTCGCGCTTTTTGCCGAAGAGTTTGAACATCTCAGCATGGCGACAACCTTTATTATTACGCCTCTCATATTTTTGGGCGGAGTTTTTCATTCCATTGAAATGGTGCCGGCGGTGCTGCAGCCGATTACACGTTTTAATCCCATGTTCTATATGATTAACGGTCTCCGCTACAGCATGCTCGGGGTTTCGGATGTGCCGGTGCTTCAATCCGCCCTAGTTGTTCTTCTCTTATCCGCGGGTTTATTCGCCTGGACGGTCGCTCTTTTCCGCTCCGGTTTCAAACTGAGAAAATAGGCCGCGGCGATGAATTATCTTTTCGGCCTCGATGATTTAGAAATGAAAGAGCTCGTCGAAAAAGAAGGTTTTCCCGCCTTCCGCGCGAAACAGATTCTTGAATGGCTCTATCAAAAACACATTGATGATTTTAAAGACGCGAAAAATCTTCCCGCGGATTTAAAACAAAGATTGAGCGGAAAATACCGCGTTACCGCGCTCGAACTTCAGCAAGCTCTCGATTCTTCAGTAAAAGAATCCCGGAAATTTCTTTTTAAAACCCATGACGCGCAATTTATCGAAAGCGTTCTGATCATGCAAAGCGGCCGCCAAACGGTTTGTGTGTCGACGCAGGTCGGCTGCAAAATCGGCTGCACCTTCTGCGCGAGCGGGAAAGGCAAATTCGGCCGGAATTTAACCGCGGGTGAAATTGTCGAACAGGTTGCGTGGATTGAAAAAAAAATTAACGGAAAAATTACCAATATTGTCTTTATGGGGATGGGGGAGCCTCTGGATAATTTTGAATCTACGATGAAGGCGCTTAAAATTCTTCAGGCCCCGTGGGGATTCGGTCTCGGCGCGAGAAGAATTACCGTTTCAACAAGCGGCATCACACCAAAGATTATTGAGTTCGTGAAGCGCAGTGAAGGGCGCGTGAGGCTTTCCATCTCTCTGCACTCAAGCCAAGAAGATAAACGTTCTGAGCTGGTGCCGATCAATAAAAAATACAGCCTAGCGGAGCTGAAAGACACGCTTAGAAAAATCCATAAAACGCTTAGCCGCGACATTACTTTTGAATACACGGTCATCGCGGGAGTCAATGACTCTAAAGAAGAAGCGCTTGGGGTCGCGAAAATCGCGGCGCCTTTAAGCGCGAAGGTAAATCTTATTCCCTACAACCCTATTCAGGAAGCGGATTACAAATCGCCGACGCCTGAGCAGGTTGAAAAATTTAAAAATATTCTCGAATCACGCGGAGTGCGGGTCACGGTTCGCCAAACCGCCGGCCGCGATATCAACGCGGCGTGCGGGCAATTAGCGAGACGAATGTCGTAGGTCGTATGTTGAATATCGCCACGCCGTAAATTGTCTATCGTTCTTCGCCGAGTCGCTTGTATAAGTTAGTAATCATTCGGCCGATATGGTCGGTTTTTTCCAAAAGCATTTCCTCAGCTTGTTTTCTGATATAGCCCAGTCTGATGCTGATAATGATTTGAGTTTCTATTTCAGCAAGTGATCCGAGGCTGATATTAAGAAAATGCCGGAATTCTTTCGGAGAGCGTCTTTTAAATCCTTCCGCAATATTTGAAGATACCGAGACAGCAGCGCGGCGCATTTGCGCCGACAGTCCGTATATTTCTTCCTTAGGATATTGATTTGTGTAGGCGTATGTTTCTTCAACAAGCTTAATACTCATTTGCCAAACGCGAAGATCTTTAAAACTGAGTATTTTGTCCATAATGTTCGACTTTCGACCTACAACATACGATCAACTATTTTCTTGCCATTCCCAAATCCCGCTCAACTCAGGATGCTGAGCCTCCATTTTTTCTAGTTTTTTCCCAAATCGTCCGTCGGTCATACCATCAAGAAGAGCAGTGAGCTCGTCAATCCGCATGATGAGATCAAGATGCTCTTCCTCATTTTGAGGAGGAGATGTGATGAATTCCATCTGCAGCCGCCGGCGCTCATAATAAAGCCGGGTGGCTTCGGTCAGCATTTCATGGCGAAGTTCGACCATGAGTTTTTCGCGTCCATCGATCGATGTTTGCGCGGAGCTGTAAATAAAATCTCCAAGATCCCAGCTGACATCAAAATCCCAGCCGCGGTTTGTGTCATCAGGCCCGATAATAAAAGTGTCGCGGTCACTCGTGCTTCCGCGGTCAAGGTCGACATTGTTAGCAGATGAAAAATCCTTACCAAAAGACAAGCTCGGCAAGAGCGCCGCGAGTCTTGATCCCGCCTGCCACCGGTTAATTTTCGCGTTTTTTAAATTGCCGTAGCGAGCAACGTCTTTTTGCACCGATCGGGCGGAAGGTTCGAGCGAAATCCATCGATTGAAAAGAGATTTTGTTTTTAGATCTTCTCTCGGAATCATAATTTGCAGGGGAGCTTCGGAGAATTCAAAAGCGGGTAATTTAAGAACACCCGCGGACGTAAGTGCCAAAACCTCATTTTTATCCCGCGACAGGGCGAGAGAATAAACCGCGCCTGAGCTCATACCTTTACCGCATAAGCTCCAATATTTTTTCGCGGGATTGTACCGGTAAACATCTTTTTGAGAGGCGGCAAAAAAGCAGTCTTCACAATTTCCGAGGAGGAGTGAGCGGATACGGATGGACCGGAGTCCGGATGAAGGCAGCGGTTCCCACCGGTTTCCCTGGTCCCGTGTTTCAAAAACCCCTTTTTCAGAAGAAGCCCAAACCGTTCCGGAAATTTCATCGGCGGTCATATCGGTAAATAATGTTCCGGGCGTTCGGGTTTCAGATTCGGAGAAATCAATCGTTTCATCCCGGTCTTCCGTTTCATCGGACTCACTATTTATGGAGGGCAAACCGAAAACAGGTTTAAAAGATTCGAGATTTTCAGAGACATAGATTTGATTTCCAAAAGCCGCGTAAAGGTGTTCGCGTGAAAAGATAAGCGCGGTGACCGAAATGTTCGGCGCGTGCCCAATTTTATTCCAGGTTTTGCCCGCATCATCGGTTTCAAAAATTCCTGACGATGTTCCAGCGAACCATTGTTCAGAATCCTCCGGGAGAACCGCGAACGACAGAACTTCTTTGGACGGGCCGGAGCCGGTAAAGACGCATTGCCATTTTCCGGAAGACAAGTCGCCGAGGTAAATCCCTTCGCGCGTGATCGCGAAAGTTTTGCCCGGAATCTGCGGGAAGCTCACAATTTTTTTAATCTCATTATTAACTCCCGGCAAACGCCAGATTTCTTTCCACCGGCCGGAGCTCTCTTTTTGAAAGACACGGTTTTTAGAAGCTAAAAGCAGTCCTTCAAATAAAGGATGGGAAAGCGCGAAGCGTGTTTCCGAAGACGAAACGGGTAAATCAGTTATTTTTTGCCACTCTGCCGCGGGAGCGAATGCGTGCAAAGGTGAAACAGCCACGGTCAAAAGAACCGCGGTAAACCATAATTTTTTAAGTGGTGACATGGAAGTGTGCACCATCCTTTCCGCCCAGCCGGGCTATTGATAAATATGCAAATAATGCATAAATTATATACGTAATATGAAAATAGTCAATATTAAATTTAAGCTTTTTTCAATCCATGCTATAGTTCCAAACCTAAGGTCGAAGGTGGAAGGCGGAAGGTAGAAGGAAAAGAGCGGATCCAAATGTTTTGCCTTCGAGCTTCGACCATCGACCTTCCACCGAATTTATGGAGATTACATGGGATTTAAATGCGGAATTGTCGGGCTTCCTAATGTAGGCAAGTCCACTATCTTTAATGCCTTAGCCAAGGCAAAAGCCTCGGCCTCAAACTATCCTTTCTGCACCATCGATCCGAATACCGGAATTGTGGTGGTGCCCGATTCCCGTTTGGACCGCCTTACTGAAATCATTAAACCCAAGAAAACCGTCCCAACAACCGTGGAATTTTATGATATTGCGGGACTTGTCAAAGGCGCCTCACAAGGGGAGGGGCTTGGGAATCAATTTTTAGGTCATATTAAACAGGTGGAGGCCATTCTTCATGTTGTCCGCTGCTTCGATGATCCGAATATCATTCATGTTTCGGGAAGCGTGGACCCCATTCGCGATATTGAAGTGATTGATACCGAGCTTTGTTTGAAAGATCTCGACACGATGTCAGCCCGGTTTGATAAGACAGAAAAGCTCGCGCGCTCGGGCGATAAAGCTTCTCGGGAGCTGATGCCGATTTATGAAAAAATTAAAAAGGCGCTTGAAGACGGAACACCGCTCCGCAAGCTTGGCCTGACCGAAGATGAAAAAAAAGCGGTTAAGGACATGGCGTTTTTAACGCTAAAACCGGTTTTGTATTGCGCGAATGTCGCGGAAGAAGATTTGGCAAAAGGCGGAAACGCGTGGGTGGAGGCAGTGAAAAAGCGCGCGGCTGAAGAGGGCGCTGAAAGCGTCATGATTTCAGGAAAGGTAGAATCGGAGCTAATCGATCTTTCGGAGTCTGAACAAAAAGAATTTCTCGAAGCTTTGGGGCTCAAAGAGCCGGGGCTGAATATCCTTATCCGTGCCGGCTACAAACTGCTCGACCTGATTACCTACCTGACTGCGGGCGAACAGGAAGTCCGCGCGTGGACGATTAAAAAAGGCACCAAAGCTCCGCAGGCCGCGGGTGTGATCCATTCTGATTTTGAGCGGGGTTTTATCCGCGCTGAAGTGATGGCCTATAATGACCTGGTGACTTTAGGTTCTGCTGCCGCGGTTAAAGAAAAGGGTCTTCTCCGGGTCGAGGGTAAGGAATACGTCTTTCAGGACGGCGATGTTGTCCTCTTCCGATTTAACGTCTAACCCACCTATAGCAAGAACGATCAATAATTAACCTAAAACCTCAATTCCTCAATACAGCACACTAGTTATTTGCATCTTTTTAAAAGGTTAGGTATTATTTGGCAAAGTTTTATCTAACTGACTATGCGAGCTGAAAAATTCTCTTCAAAAAAGAGTCTATCCAATAGACTCATCTCTTCATTATTAATTGCGGTCTTCCTCTGTCTGGATATCTTTCCGCCTTCATTAAAGACCAGTTACGCCCAGAATCTAATGGGAGTGGCCGAGGACCAAGACTCGCATAGTCTAAACGCCAATCGGATTACCCCCGAAAACATGGCGAACCTTGCCCTCCCATTAGATCTGGGCACCCTTGAAAGCGTGAGCCGCGCGAAATCAGGAGACAAATGGGTTGTTCTCATTCAAGACGCGCATTCTGTCCCGGAGGCGCAAAAATCTATTCTTGGTCTTGTGGAGTATTTCCAAAAAGTCTTCGGAATCGGGCTTGTCAGTTTGGAAGGAGCTTCAGGAAAACTCGATACCACGCTATTTAAATCATTTCCTGACCCGGAAAAGCTCGGGCAGGTTTTCGAAAGCTATTTGAGCCTCGGAGAATTGTCGGGCGCTGCCGCGGCCGCAGTACTTTCGCCGAATTCCGCAAAATACTACGGAGTTGAAGACGCCGCGCTTTATGAAAAGGCGGTTCGGGCATTCTTAGAAAGTTTGCCTATGCGCCCGATCATGCTTGATCGCGCGGCTGTTTTATCGCACACCCTTGAAAAATTAAAAGCGGTTTATTATTCCGAAAAATTAAAATCGCTGGATCAAAAACGGGCCGCGTTTGAAGAAGACGAAGAAGCATTTGAGAGTTTTTTATCTGAACTTTTAAAGCATAAAAATACTGCGGGAATAACTGCCGGAAAATACCCTCATCTCTCGCTCATTTTTGATGAAATTTCCCTTACCAATGAGCAGCGCGAAAATCTAAATCAGGAAATCCGCCGTATCGCGCAGCAGATTAATCCGGCTTTGAATGAAGATGAGAGTAAACAATACAGCGCGCATTGGCAGGCGTTCCAATTGGGGCAAGCCGCGCCGGAAGTTTTTCTGACGGAACTAGCGCAAATTGCCGAGAAAAAACAGATTCGTTTAAAATTATCGAGTGAGGCGGCGCTTCAGATTAATCGCTCGGCGAAAATTAAAAATATGCGGACCGGGGCCTTGTTCGATGAGCTCCGTAATTTCGCGGACGCCGTTTCGGGCCGGCTAGCCGACACAGACGAAGCGAAAGCGGTACTGGAACTTTCATCACAGCTAGACACCCTTAAGCGTTTGGTTTTGATTAAGCTGACGCGCCAAGACTGGGAATTTCTCAATCGCGAGAATACCCCCCTTTCAGCCGTCGGCCCCGAAATCAAGACCGCCACGGAGGCCGTGACGCAATTTAAAAGCGGACTCATCCGTGAATATCCCGCCTATCAATTTTATCAACTGTCCTGTGACCGCGATGCCGTAATGGCTGAGCGTCTTACCCGATGGATGGCGGATGAAAAACAAAATGCGGCGATTTTAGTGACGGGCGGATTTCATGCCCGCGCGCTTGGTGAAATGCTGGAAGCAAAAAATATTTCTTACGCGGTTGTGCTTCCTAAAATGACCAGCACGCCCAAAGAAAATACGTACGAAGATCATATGAAGGGCAATACATCGTGGCGGAAATATCTGCAGGCCGAACACGGCCGCTTGGATATTTACAGCGCTTTTATAAAAGCGGCGAGCGAACAGCTGTTAAACGTACAGAGCACTGAGTACAGCGTACAGCGCGAAGGCT
>CAZEFF010000080.1:0-2211 GCA_964511315.1 uncultured bacterium
CTTAGTTTTATACTTTTCTATGGCATCCCAATTTTTGCAGTATTGAAATCAGACCTTAGATTTTTTCTCCTCTGGCCTCTTTCTTCAATTGTTGGGTTTGCCGGACATCTAATATTTGAAAGGCAGAATATATCTTTTTCCGATACCATTTATTCTTCCCAAACCATGCGATGCATTAACAGAATGTTTCTGCGCATAGTTTTAGGAAAATACAAACGTGATGTTTCCTTGAGCAAGCGGCGTGAGCATTTAGTGGGGGCTGTTATTCATTAAACAGGCAACGATACGTCTATATTCATTCAATAAGAATTCAGAAATTACACTTTCCTTTTTCGGCTAACGTACGGCTAATGTAAGGGGCTAAAAAGCCGTCAAAAGCCAAAAAACAAGAAACAAAATAAATTCACCTAACTCATAACAGCAACAACAATTAGAAAAAATAATCAAAAAATATAAAAATTAAATCACGCCCTCATAACCCAAAGGTCTCAGGTTCAAATCCTGACCCCGCTACCAATTCGAAAAGCCTCTTCAGAGTCAAATCTGAAGAGGCTTTTTTTATTACGAATGGGTGCTGATTGCGTGCCGAGGTCTAATGAAGACCTCGTGCACGCTGGTACCTATACCTCTTTCGAATTGTCCCAGGAATGAAATGACGTGGGACTTCATTTGACTGCCGCGCGGGGTTGGATTTGAATAGGAGCTCTCGATTTAAAACGTGACGAAAGGTCACGTTTTTGAGAGCGGATGGCCGACCTGTAGCCCGAAGGGCGGAAGGCGCCAAATCCTGACCCCGCTACCAATTCACAAAAGCCCTCATGAGAAATCATGTGGGCTTTTTTTATTGATGAATTGGTACTGTGCGTCGAGGTCTAATGAAGACCTCGTGCACGCTGGTACTTAAAGCCTTTTAACCTGTCTCTTTGGCCAGCGCTTTCCGCAGTACCTTTAGGTATACCCGGTACCTTTCTAAAAAAACCCTCAAAATGCTCAATTGCCCGCTTATAGGGGAGAAGATATAATATAACCATTCAAATTGAACGGGACTCAGCATGAAAGATAACTTATATCAAACTGCCAAAAAATATATCGAAGTGATCGAGAAAATCGAAAAGACAATAAATCTAAAAGAGCTGCAAGCGTTAGAAGAAAAACGGATTGAACTGCACTGGAAATTTATCGACATGTTAAAAAGTCAGGGGATTAAATTCAAAGATAGAGAGCATGCGACACGGATCGCGATGAGAATTGTTTCGGGAGAGTTATGAGTCTCATTGAAATCGCGCAGATTTATACCGATTTGGTGAAGCTGGAAAAAGAAATTTCTAACGAAAATTTTCAAGCCAAAGACCAAGCGAATGCCCTCCGAACCAAGTATCACGAAATTCTGATGGAAAAAATGCGGCAAGAAGGGATCGAGTTTTCCGACCGCTTTGATGCTATGAATAAAGCCTTCCAGCTTGTCGCAAATCAATCCTCCGCCGCGTAACTTGCGGCCCGGTCGGTGAACCGCTGCGTATCGGACGGCGTTCCCAGTAAAGGTTAAACTTTTAACCTGTCCCTTTGATAAAAAGCTTGATGGAGTACGAATCGTACTCTATACTTCCGGTATGGCCAAATGCGTCGACCTCGCCTCCATCGTTCAGAAACTAAAAGACCATTATCAGGACATTCAAACCCCCGTCACCTATTCTCAGCTTGAAAGCATTTTAGGCTACCGCTCGAAAGGCGCCGTCCGCCGCATTGTCCCGCGCCTGCTGGATAAAGGAATCCTCCGCCGCGACAAAAAACAAAAGAAACTCTATCCGACACCGCTGATTCAATTTGGAATTAAGATCCTCGGGGTTGTTCAGGCCGGCTTTCCTTCACCGGCGGAAGAAGAATTGTTAGACACGCTTTCGCTTGACGAGTTCCTCATTAAAAAACCGAATGCCACTTACATTGTAAAAGTTTCAGGCGATTCGATGATCGACGCGGGCATTATGGGAGGCGATTTGGTTTTGGTCGAACGCGGACGTCAGCCTCAGCCGGGGGATATTGTGATCGCGCAAGTCGACGGGCAGTGGACGATGAAATTTTTTGAAAAGAAAAACGGCAAGGCGCGTTTGCTGGCGGCCAATAAAAAATACCCTCCGATTGAACCTCAGAATGAACTTGTGATTGGCGGCGTGGTGATCGCGAATGTCAGAAAATACAAATAGCCGTACTTCG
>CAZEFF010000080.1:2311-9054 GCA_964511315.1 uncultured bacterium
ATCGTATATCGTACTTCGCATGTCGAACTTCGTACTTCGATGGACTAAGTACTATGTACGATGTACGGCATAGGAAAGGAGAAAGTATGGAAAAGATTCAAAGTTTTAAGCAATTGAAAATTTGGCAAAAGGGCGTTGAGATTAGTAAAAAAGTTTATGCTCTGACAAACAATTTTCCTAAAGAAGAAGTTTATGGCCTCACCGCGCAAATGAGGCGTGCTTCCGTATCCATCCCTTCAAACATTGCTGAAGGGTTTAAGCGATACCACCCTAAGGAATACAAACAGTTTTTACATATTACCTTGGGGTCAGCGGCTGAGCTTGAAACGCAGGGAGTTATCGCGCATGAGCTTGGCTTTATCGGTAAAGAACATTTCGCGGATTTGGCTGAACATTTGGACCACCTAGGCAAAATGGTTTCTTCGCTTCTAAAAAAATTATAATGCCGTATTTCGTATATCGTACTTCGTATATTGCATATCGTACTTCGATGGACTAAGTACTAAATCCGATATACGACATCCGATGTACGGTTTTACGACGTACGATGTCCGAGGTACTATGTCCGATCTTTTGAGTATTTCATCCTTTCCAAAACCCATCATCCATGTGGATTGCGACGCCTTTTTTACCTCGGTCGAACAGGCCCTTCATCCCGAACTGAAAGGCAAACCGGTCGTGACCGGAAAAGAACGGGGCATTGTCGCGTGCGCGAGTTATGAGGCCAAGGCCCTCGGCGTGAAAAGACCCATGAGGCTTTGGGAGGCACAGAAAATGCTGCCTTCGCTGATTTGCCTTCCGAGCGATTACGAAGCCTACTCGCTTTACTCGAAGCGCATGTTCTCCATCATGCGCGAATTCACCCCCGATATCGAAGAGTATTCAATCGACGAAGCCTTTGCCGATCTTTCGGGCCTCCGCAGAATTTACCGCACCGGATATTCCGAAATCGCGCTGATGATCAAAAAGAAAATCCAGGAGCGGCTTGGGCTCACGGTGTCGGTGGGCTTAAGCGCTTCCAAAACGCTTGCCAAGATCGCGTCAAAACATAAAAAACCGGATGGGTTCACGGTGATCCGTGCCAGCAGTCTGCATGAATTTCTTCCGAAAGTTCCGCTTGAACGTGTCTGCGGTTTTGGGCCGAACACCGAAGCCCTTCTGATGAAACAAGGCGTGCGCAATGTCTGGGATTATGTTTCTCGCTCTGAGGCATGGGCAAAAAATCTTTTGGGCAAAATCGGTGTCGAGCTTTGGCATGAACTCCGGGGAGAGGCGGTTTATCCCATTGTGACCGCCGAAAAAACCGATTACGCGTCGATCAGCAAAACCAAAACATTCACGCCGCCGTCTTCCGATAAAGATTTTGTGCGGGCCCAGCTGATACGCAATATGGAATCCGCCTTCATCAAACTTAGGCGTTACCGTTTAAAGGCAAAATGGATTTGTATTTTTTTGCGCACGCAGGAGTTTAAATCCTGGGGCGCGGAAGGAGAGCTTGACCGCGGCATTTCTTCGTCCATGGAAGCCGCCGCTTTTGTGAACGGGCTCTTTGAAAAAATTTTCCGCCCCGGAATCCCTTACCGGCTGACGGGCATTGTGCTTTCAAAAATCGCGTCTGATACCACCGAGCAGTATTCGCTTTTTGATAATATTCCGAAGCTTCAATCTTACCAGTCCATCAACCGGGTGATGGATGATGTGAATGAACTTTACGGCAAACATAAACTGCATTTAGGGACAAGCCTGTGGCTGGCCAAACACAAACAGCATATTTCGGACCGGGGCGATTTGCCCGCGCGAAAGCAGGACCTTTTGAAGGGCGAAACCTTCCGTCAGCGCCTGGGCATTCCCTTCTGGAGCGTGAAGGTTTAACGGTACCGGAGCCATCCCGCGGCAGAGGTTGAGCTTTTAACCTGTGCCTTTCTACGCGGCTTTGCCGTAATAATCCGCGTAACGCTTTAAAACTTCCTGAATCATTTTTTGATATTTGCCGCCGCGTTTTTTAGCTTCCCGTCTAAAGAAGTCAAGCGTTTCGGGATCCAGCCCCATCGTAATCACGGTCTTGGTTTTCCACTTTGCCAGTTCTTCGGGCGGGGGAAGAAAATTGGGAATCTCCGTGAGTTTTCCAACCGGCATATCCGGGTCAATTTCTCTTTTCTTTTTTTTCATAAAAGTCTCTTCCTTTCCTCCAGTAGCCAGCTCCAATAATCCGAATGCCGTTTTGCCTGTAGGTGAATCGAACGGTTAATACTTTTCCATTGACCCGTCCGAGGCAAAAATATCGGATTTCTTTGGCGCTGTGTATTTCATCGATAATGATATGAACATGCGGATCCGCAAAAGCTAACGACGCTGTCTCAAAGTCCACGCCATGCTTTAGCTTGTTTTGCAGCTCTTTGTCAGAATCCCAGTAGAAATGTTTCATGAGATCCTGCCCAAAGAAATCTTAGCAGATATATGTATAATTGTAAATATGATCATATGTATGAATTAGCTGTCTAATTATTTGATTATTAATCAATTATATATTAATATAAATCATATTACAATCAGCTTCCTGATAAGCAGGAAACCTTCCAAGGAGGTCTTGACTTCTTATCTTTAAGAAGTTATTATCTTTAAGAATGTGGCTCATTAAGGAACACCGCGGTATTGACAAGGTTTGTCAAAAGCTTCCAAAGGAAATCGTTAAGAAATACGAGCTTTGGAAAGATATCATGTTCAGGCATGGCCCTGAAAAGCTAAGAGAGTTTCCCGGTTTTCACGATGAAAAGTTAAAAGGGGATAGGCAAGGTCAGCGGTCATCGCGTTTGAGTCTGCAGTACCGGGTTATCTATCTTGTTCAGCGTGAGGTGGTTACAATTTTAGTTTTAGAAATAACCCCGCACCGGTATTAGTAAGACCCGAAATATAAGAGAGGCAAGCAATGAAAAAGATAAAAGACAGTGATTTTAAGTTCGCGAAACAGCACGCGAAACTTTCCACAGGGGAAGTGATTGCCATGCTCCGAGAACTGAAGGGCTGGACACAAAACGAACTCGCGAAACATTCCGGCATCAGCCCAACCAATCTTAGTATGCTTGAAAACGATAAAATTGAGATCGGTAAACGTAGGGTCGAGCAGCTTGCCAAAGCTTTTGATGTCCATCCCGCCATTATTATGTTCCCCGAGTACGAAGCTCTGGAAATCGCCAAGGCTGCCTAGACAGACTTCCTGAATCTGTCAGGCAGTTGTACTGAATTAAAAAATTCAGCGCAAAAGCCGCCTAATTTTCCCAACATTAGTAAATGCTATAAATTGCTAGGCGCAACGGATTTAGATTTCGTGTGATATAATCTCCAACATTATGCCGGCCTACCCTAAAGGCCTTCGGGCCCCAAAAAAAATTCATTGGGGCATTTTCTTCCCTCTATTTTTAATCTTTTCAAATTCGTTATTACACGCGAGCTCAGAGAATTCTTCCCAAAATATCCAAGCCCAAATTCCCGCGGTTCAAAACTATGAAGAACTCGCGCGGGAGGTGAAGCTCCGGCAAGGCGAACAAGCCGATGAAGGCAAGCCGGAAGACGCGGACCGGCAGGAAACAATCCGCAAAGCGTGGGAGCTCGGCCGATTGATCGAAACTTACGCGGCGGACAATTTAGGAGATCTCACTTATAAGCAGGAACTGGTCAAACAATTGAGCGCGGATACGGGCATTGACTCGGACCAATTAACGGTGCGCATGAAATTCGCGCGGGAATATCCGGCGCGCTATCCCGAAACCTCTCTGGCGTGGTCGCATTATAAAAGACTTCTTAATTTAGACGATGCCGGAGAAAGGGCGCGCCTTGAGAAAGAAGCCGCCGCGAACGGCTGGAGCGTGCGCGATCTTGGAGAAAAAACCGCCGCCGCCAACCGGCTGAAAGACGAAGCCAGAAACAAATCGATTCTTGAGAACAAAATTCCGGTGAATGAACAGCAGCGCGTCTATGACGCGGAAATTAATGAAGTTAATGACGGCGATACGGTTCACGCGGTCATTGATTTGGGGTTTGGTCTTCTCATCGAACAAAGACTGCGCTTAAACGGCATTGACGCGCCGGAGCTCGGCACGCCGGGCGGAGCGGAAGCCCGTCAGTTTTTAAAAGATCAAGCGCTGAAGGTAAACCGCCGCGTCACGCTTAAAATCGGCAAGCAGGACAAATTTAACCGCTATCTCGCGGATATTTGGGCGGACGGAAAATATTTAAATCAGGAGATGATTGATTCCGGCCACGCCGTGCTGATGGAAAGCGGAGATAAATAATGTTTAAATACGGACGCTTTCTTGCGGGTGTGAGTCGACCCATCTCCTTTATTGATAATAACTTACATATTGATTACTTATAATTAATATCTATAGATTGATTTTATTACTTATAAGTGATACTATTTAAATGAAAGCGAGGCGGCTAAGATGCAATCCCTGGGAGATCAAGTGAAACAAATGAGAGCGGGGCTCGGTATGACCCAGTCACAGCTGGCGTCCCGGAGCGGTATTGCCCAAAGCATGATCGCCGACATTGAAAACGGACGGCGTGAAAATTTGACTCTCCCCACGATTCAAAAGCTGGCCGGAGGCTTGAACTGCCAATTTGTTCCGCAATTTATCGCCGAGAAGGATCTTTCTGTGATCCGGGAAGAGCGCAGCGACTATGTCGCGCGAAAAATCATTTCGATATCCTCAGGCTCGGCCGCCATTGAAATGCAGCTTCCGGACAAAGAGGAAATTGAAAAACAGGTGCAGGCCCTTAAAAAGGAATTGCTCGAAAAGCGGGAAACAGCTTTGTGGCAAAAAATTTAAAGTTTGGCGCGGGCGAAGACGGTGAAACGGCGCTGGATGATCTCTCCGGCTTGCTCGCCAATGTCAAAAACAGGGAGGCACTGAATAATCTTGAAGCCCAGAACAATGCCAAAGCCTACGCCGCGCACCTTTTGTTTTCTTCAAAGCAGAGCAAGAGCTCCAATCTTTTAAGCACCGCGGCCCTTTGCGGAATTCATAAAGACATGTTCGGAGAAGTCTGGGCATGGGCGGGAGAGATCAAAAAAGGCGGACAAAAAAATATCGGTGTGCCGGTGATTAAAATTGTTCCGGAACTTCATCGTCTGGATTTTGACTTTCACAAATGGCAGGAAGAAAAAATGCCGGTATCTGAAATCGCTGTGCGTGTCCATCACCGCCTGGTCTGGATTCATCCGTTTGAAAACGGGAATGGCCGGTGGGCGAGACTTGTCACGAATATTTATCTCCGCCGGGAAGATAGCCCGCTGATTGAATGGCCCAGCGATCCAAAATTGATCCGTGAGCTTTTTAAGCCCCGCTATTTGGCCGCGCTCAAAAAAGCGGACGCGGGAGACTACAAATTACTCACCGAACTGCACAAAGAGTATACGAAAAGCTGATGATAAAAAATGTTATAAGTTGCTAGGCGCAACGAATTTATCATTAAAATTCGAGAAGCCAGTACTCACACACAAGTGTGGGTGTGCTTTGCAACGGCTAGCGATACGAGAACTTCTTTAGTTCTCGAGATGCAGTACTTGCATATAGATGAAATTGTTTACCTCTTTTGGTTCTAGGTGTCATCGCGAGTGTAACGAGGCGATCGCTGTTTATTATTAATGTTTGTTAAAACGACGGAATAATCTAATCCCAATTTCTTATGCCCAAACTCACCAGCCTCAATGAACTGAAAAGAAAGAACAGGCTGATCAAAGGCGAGGGGACAATCATTCATGATATCAAGCGGCAAACCCAACGAATTAAAAACCCATTCGCCGCTTCGGTTTTTCTTCATGAATAAGGAGCTGTTGAATGGCTGCAATGATTGTTTGAATATCTTCACCGTGCTTGCCAACCTTTTTTTCCAGCTCGCTAAGTTTGAGAGTTAATTCTTTATGAGTAAGCGCGGTTTGTTTCATTTGAACAAAGGCGCGCATAATTTGAATATTCATCCAAATCGCTTTTTTGCTTTTCAGTACACTGGAAAGCATGGCAACGCCTTGTTCGGTAAATGCGAAAGGAAGATATTTGCGGTGTTTGCCGGATCCCGTCGTTTCTAAGGTGCCAATTTGGCACCTTAAAAATTCGTATTCTTTGGGAGTTAAAGTGATCATAAAATCGGCGGGAAATCGTTCACGGTTCCGCCGAACTTGACGGTTAAGCTGTTTGGCTGGAATTTCATAGAGTTTCGCGAGATCGGTATCGAGCATAAGGCTGAGACCCCGAATAGCATAAATTTTCGAGGTAATGGTTTGAACGCTTATAGATGTTTTCATAAGCTGAATATATATAATATAAAATCATAAGTAAATAGATTAATAATAAAAATTAAGAGTTCGCTATTATGTTAACGAATGCTATGAAATGCTAGGCGCAACGAAGATAACATTAATCTTGGTGACGCCAGCGCTCACACAAGGGTGTGGGCGCGCTTTGGAACATATTTCATTAAATTTTAGGACTGATTAGAATGCGATTAGAAAATTTAAACGAATTAAAGCGGCGCAGCGGCAGGAATGTCAAAGGAAAATGGACTCTAGATGACCGGCACAAACTTACCTACCAATCTGAAGACGCCGACGAACAGTTTGAATTGGAAGCGTCTCTCATCGCGCCTGAGAGTGACGGGCTGGTTGTTTCCGTTACCGAGAAAAAGGAAGACGGCAAAGTCATCACGAGTCTCGCGAAATTAACGGGTACTTGGCAGGCGAATGAACA
>CAZEFF010000081.1:0-2730 GCA_964511315.1 uncultured bacterium
CTCGCGGCGCGTTTGCCATTCGACCATCTGTTTAACGACAAGGGTGACAATACCGAGCAGCGCGAGAAGCGATGCCACGGCAAAAGCTCCGGCAATATTGTATTCGTTGTAAATAATCTCAACATGTAATGGAATGGTATTCGTCAATCCCCGGATATGCCCCGAAACCACTGAAACCGCGCCGAATTCTCCCATCGCGCGCGCGTTGCAAAGAATGACTCCGTACAAAAGGCCCCATTTAATATTTGGAAGTGTCACGCGCCAAAATGTCTGCCAGCCGCTTGCCCCTAAGGTAATCGCGACATTTTCTTCATCGGTTCCCTGAGCCTGCATGAGCGGGATCAGTTCGCGGGCGACAAACGGAAAAGTCACAAATGTTGTCGCGATAATAATTCCGGGCACCGCGAAAATAATCTTGATGTCATGCGCCTGCAGCCACGGACCAAACCACCCTTGAGCTCCGAAAAGAAGAACAAAAATCAGCCCCGAAATCACCGGAGATACCGTAAAGGGTAGATCAATCAGTGTCAGAAGAATTTTCTTTCCCCAAAATTGGTACTTCGTAATAAGCCAGGCGGCATTAATACCGAAAACCAAATTGATCGGCACTGCCACAAAAGCGGTAAGAAGCGTTAACCGGATCGCCGCGAGAGTATTTTTGTCGGTTAAATATTTCACGTAATTTCCAAAACCTTTGCCGAAAGCGCTCGTGAAAATTAGAATAAGCGGTGTGACCAGGAAAAAAGCGAGAAAAAGCAGCGCGATGCCGATCAGTGTCCACTTTACAAACGGCGGTTCTGTGATATTGGACTTTCCTGTTTCTTCATATTGTTTTAAACCAATGACCGCGCCCATTTAAATTTTCTCGTGCTTTCTTGTAAACGAATGCAGATAGTTGACGGTCATTAAAATTAAAAAGGACGCGCCAAGCATGGTCACTGCGATCGCCGTCGCCCCCGCGTAATCGTATTGCTCAAGTTTTGTCATAATAAGAAGCGGCGCGATTTCCGTTTTCATGGGCATATTGCCCGCGATAAAAACCACCGATCCGTATTCACCAAGCGCCCGAGAAAATGAAAGCACGGTTCCGGTCACGAGCGCGGGCAAAAGCCCCGGGAAAATCACTTTCGCAAAAGTTTGCCACCGGTTCGCGCCGAGACTAAAAGCGGCTTCTTCAAGTTCAGATTCTAAATCCTGCAGAATGGGTTCGACTGTGCGCACCACAAAAGGCAGTCCAATAAAAGTGAGGGCAATCGTAATTCCGAGCGGAGAGAATGCGCTCTTAATTCCAATTTTATGTAGCGACTCCCCGACCCAGCCATGCGGTCCGTAAAGCGTGGTAAGCGCGATACCCGCCACCGCGGTCGGCAGCGCGAAAGGCAAATCCACAATCGCGTCAAAAAACTTTTTGAACGGAAATTCGTAGCGGACAAGAACCCAGGCCACAAGCAGCCCAAAGACGGCATTAATCAAAGAACTTGCTAAGGCTGTGGAAAAACTTAAGCGTAACGCGGCCAGCGTGCGCGCCGAAGAAATCGCGCCCCAAAAATGTCCCCATCCCATCGTCGTCGATTTGAGTAAAAGCCCCGACAAGGGAATGATCACGATCAAAACAAGATAAAAAATCGTAAATCCCAACGTCCGCTTAAACCCCGGAATCACGCTGTATTCTTTTAGTTTCATAATCTCTTTCTATAAAAATCTATTTCTATACACCCCGGGCAAGAGATGCCGGGCAACGTCTACAGCCTCGGAAAAGACTAAAGGCAATTTTCCCGCGGACCCTCGCTGTTCCTAAAAATCGGGCCAGCGTTTCCGCGATGGAAATGGCGGAAACGAGCGAATGCCGAGCGAAGCCCCCTCAAACCGGATCCGATTTGGGGCTGAGCGTTGCCGGCAGCAATATTCCCGCGCGCTGTAAGCATCGCTCGTTCTAACCTAGGTAAATTTGGTCGAAAATGCCGGCGTCAGCAAAATGCTTCTTTTGCGCTTCGCTCCATCCGCCGAAATCTTCAATCGTCGCAAGTTTAATTTTTGGAAACCGTTCCGCGTATTTTGAAAGAGCCGCTTCCGAGCGGGGCCGGTAATAATGTTTTCCGATAATGTCCTGGCCTTCTTCGGTATACAAATATTCCAGATACGCTTTCGCAATATTTGAATTCCCTTTTTTGGCCGCGACCTTATCCACTACCGCGACCGGAGGCTCCGCGAGAATGCTGAGCGAAGGCGCGACAATTTCATAATTGCCCTTGCCCAGCTCATTCAAGACGAGAAAAGCTTCGTTTTCCCAGGCCAGAAGCACGTCCCCGATTCCTCTTTCAACAAAGGTTGTTGTTGCTCCGCGCGCGCCGGTATCAAGCACCACAACATTTTTAAAGAGCGTTTTGATAAATTCTTTTGTTTTTTCTTCATCGCCGGCGTTTTTCCCAAGCGCATAGGCCCAAGCCGCGAGATAATTCCACCTCGCCCCGCCCGATGTTTTTGGATTCGGCGTCACCACTTCCACGCCCGGCTTCACAAGATCATCCCAATCCTTGATGTTTTTAGGATTGCCTTTCCGGACCAAAAAAACAATTGTAGATGTGTAGGGAGAGCTATTGTTTGGAAGTTTCGACTGCCAATTCTTGGAGATGAGCCCTGCTTTTTGATAAAGCTGGTCCACATCATATCCAAGCGCAAGCGTCACCACGTCCGCGTCCAGTCCGTCAATCACCGCGCGCGCCTGTTTCC
>CAZEFF010000081.1:2830-8668 GCA_964511315.1 uncultured bacterium
GCAAGCGTCACCACGTCCGCGTCCAGTCCGTCAATCACCGCGCGCGCCTGTTTCCCCGAACCGCCATGTGATTGATTGATGCTGAGGGTCTGCCCTGTTTTTTCTTTCCACTGTTTGGCAAACCCTGTGTTGATTTCTTCATAAAGCTCACGCGTCGGATCATACGACGCGTTTAGCAAAGTTATTTTTTGCCCAGCTTGAGCGGTACTGCCAAAGCAGAATAAAATCATAAGCGTAATAACTAAATTCTTTTTCATAACAGATCTCGTCCTATATCGAATAAGAAATATTCCGCTGGGTCGTGTGCGCTTTATCGAGCATGTCCTGCAGCGATTGGCTTTCAAGCATTCTGACCGTTTCATCCCGCACATCTTTCATCGTAAGGCGGATCGCGCAGGTGCTTTCGTCAAGGCACTCATCGCATTTGCGGTAAGCAGTTTGACTGAGACACGGCAGCGGTGAAAGCGGGCCGTCTAAAACACGGATGATATCGCCCATGCTGATTTTGGCCGGGGCCTTAGCTAAAAAATATCCGCCGCCTTTTCCCATTTTGCTCTGCAAAATTCCGTTATTTTTGAGTTCGAGTAAAATAATTTCTAAAAATTTCTTCGGGATTCTCTCTGTTTCAGCAATCTTTGATATGAGGAGCGGCTGATTCTTTTCAAACTCCGCCGCGAGTACCAAAAGCGCTTTGAGTCCATATTTAGTCTTCTTCGTTAGCATAGTCTATAATTCCTATCGATTTAGTAGAATAATAGCACATAATTCGCCCTCGTCAATAGGATTTATTGGTTTTTTATATGAATGGGACACAGCAGGTACAGTGAAGGGGCGGCCACCAGGCCAAGTAATTTCCAAATTCCAAGCACCAAAACCCAAACAAGCTTCAATCCTCAATTTCTAAGATTTAAACTTTGGGTCTTTTAAAATTGGGATTTGTTTGAGGCTTGGGGCTTGGGATTTAACTGCCACACCGCGGTTTCTGGGTTATGAGCGCTCTTGAGCGGTGGCGTGCCCCTGAGTAATAAGTTCCTGATTAATGAAGAGCGGCGAGCTGTCTTTACGAAGACACCACACATCGGCGAGAAAGCGGCCGTATTTATCGATTTTCATCGCCCTGACAATCATAGGACCCTGCGTCATCTGGGCTTCCAGAAATTTTTTGGCAGCGCGGCCTTCGCGCGTATTCATTTCAGGCGCGTCGAGACCCCAGAGCCGAAACATTTGAAACGTGGTCATGCCGAAACCCAGATCGACCATGGCTTGAAAGGTATCGCCGTCGATCACTTTGACAATATCCGCGGAATACGTGAAGAGATCTTTCTCGCTGCCCGCAGCCGCTTCTAAATTGCAGACCGTTCCCGCGCCAAAGACCGGCTTGCGGCAGGCGCTTTTAACAATTTCATATTCCTCGAATTTTAATTTTTGGGAAGGCAGATAATAATTTGAAAAACCAAGGTCTAAAACGAGTTTGCCGCGGTAAGGGCCGCGTTTTGCTTTCACAATACGGTAGACACCGGTTTTTCCGGGCGTATCCGTGAACGCATATTCTTTATTGTCCCGGTTCGCGAGCTTAACTTCGGCCCGCAGTTTATCCCAGTTCCATTTTTCATTAAACGCGCGCGCGGCTAAGGCATCGCGTTCTCTGGGATCATTGACAGCGAGCAGATACTGATAAAAACCCCAATGTAAATCGAGCGCAGGCGGGGCATTTGGATAAGCACGGTAAAATTGCAGGGCGTAATAAAGCCGTGAGGGATCATCTTTTAAATCGGCCGCTAATTGATCCACCAATTCACTCGCGCGTTTACTAACTTCAAGCGCGTATTCATCGATAGCCTGTCCTGTTTCCCACGCGGAACGCACCTGAACCTGCCGCGGACTCAGTCCTTCGATCTGGCGGTCAGCTGCTCTGATTTTTTGGAGAGAGTTTAATAGATTTTTATCGCTCGCGGCAAAAGCCGCATGCGCGGTGGCGGTGAATATTAAAGCTAAAACCAAAAATGATTTTTTGAGACTTAGTCGCACGGTTTTTTCCGCGTCTAGGAATAAAAGCGTTTGCCTTCCGAGGCGAGCTTTTCGAGGGTTGGGCTGATTTGAAAGCGGGTTTTGCTGACGGTTTCCTGAAAACGTTTTAGGTCTTGAATGATTTTATCGAGGCCGATTGAATCGGCGTAACTTAACAGCCCCGCGCGGAATGGCGGAAAACCTGTTCCCATAACCATGCCGATATCGACCGTTCCGGCGGAATCGATGACACCCTCTTCAAGACAGCGGGCGGCTTCATTAATCATAATATAGATCATGCGCTTCAGCGCGTCTTCAGAAGATGCTGAGCTTCTAACTGAAGGATAAGTAATTTCTGTGTTTACAGTCTTCGCTTTGCCGGAATACGCGTAGAAACCTTTTCCGGTTTTTTTGCCCAGAAATTTTTTGTCGTACACTTGTTTTAAAATATCCGCAACTTTCATGCGCTCGCCGAACGCCTCTTCTAAAATATGCGCAACTTTATACCCCACATCCACACCCACTTGATCCGTAAGTTCGATGGGGCCCATGGGCATGCCGAAGTCCGTCGCGATTTTATCAATAGTCCGAGGCGCAACGCCTTCTTCCAATAAATAGGCTGCTTCATTCATATAAGGAAGCAAAAGGCGGTTCACTAAAAATCCGGGGCGGTCTTTGACAACAATCACGGTTTTGCCAAGACCGCGCGCGAATTGGATGGTTTGTTCAACCACCGCGTCCGATGTTTTTTCGGCGCGGATGACTTCAACGAGAGGCATACGGTTCACCGGATTGAAAAAGTGAAGGCCGACAACACGTTCAGGGTTCTTGGTTGCCGTGCCCATTTCTGTCACCGAAAGAGAGGATGTGTTGGATGCGAGAATCGCATTAGGTCCGGCCAATCCGTCCAGCTCCTCAAAAACTTTTTTCTTAATTTTCATATCTTCAACAACGGCTTCGATAATAATGTCCGCGCGCTTTAGCCCCCGCGTGGTAAGCCCGACGGAGATCAGGCCCATTTTATTTTCGAGTTCGGTTTTCTTAATTTTTCTGCGTTTTAGCGCGCCTTCATAAATGCGCCGCGCCTCGGCGAGCGCTCCGCCAAGCGCCTTATCATTAATATCTTTCACGCGCACAGGGATATTGCGGCTGGAGACGAGCTGAGCAATACCCCCGCCCATGACTCCGGCACCGATGACTCCAACTTTATGAATGGGTTTCGCGGCCGCTTTTGTTTGCGTCCAGGCAACTTTTTTATATTTTTCACTTAAGAAGAATAGCTTGATGAGATTTTTTGAGATTTCGGTGGCGCCAAGTTTTCCAAACGCTTCGCTTTCTAAACGGAAGGCTTGTTTGCGGTCGGACATGCCGTAGGTTTTCTCAAGAAGCTCGATGACTTTCAGCGGCGCGGGATAAAATCCCTTACTTTTTTCCATGACATCTTTACGGGCTTTTTTGAACACAATCCCCTGCCCAATTTTTGTATTTTCTAAAAACTGAGTCATGAGATCCTGCCGGCGTTTTTTCTTTACCGCGGCCGCGCCTTTTGAAACCACGGTCTCGGCAAACGCGACGGCGTCTTCGAGTAAGGTTTTCTCGGTGAAAAGTTTATCGATCATTCCTTTTTTATAAGCGTCACGCGATGAAACCATTTGTCCGGCAAGGATGAGCGGAAGCGCTTTCACTAGCCCGACGAGTTCAGGAAGGCGGATGCTTCCGCCGAATCCGGGAAGAATACCGAGATTGACTTCGGGCAAACCGATTTTGATTTTATCTGAGAATGACGCGACG
Organism: uncultured bacterium; assembly: GCA_964511315.1. Classification (GTDB taxonomy): domain Bacteria; phylum Omnitrophota; class Omnitrophia; order Omnitrophales; family Aquincolibacteriaceae; genus CAZEFF01. The sequence continues at coordinate 6,629 of CAZEFF010000081.1, forward strand.
CGGAATGTGGTGGAAAGCGCGAGTTCGTAGCCGCCGCCAAGACAGGGGCCATTGATCACGGTAATGGTCGGGATACGGCAGTCTTCAAGGGCTTTAAAAACTTCTTTGCCTTGTTCGGCTTTTTCGATGGCCTGTTCTTCGGTTGAGATGCTCTGAATTTCTTTGATATCAGCGCCCGCGATAAAAATTCTGGGTTTCGCGCTTGTGATGAGAAGGGCTTTGAGCGTGCTTTGTTGATTAATATCGAGGATTTTTTTGCGCAGCTCGCCGAGATTTTCAGGGTTTAAAATATTCACGTCGGTATCCGGAACATCAAGCTCCAGAATTCCGATACCCGGCTTCGCTTCCCTAAATTTCCATTGGTCTTGCGTCATAAATTTCCTTTGCAAGGTCGAAGGTGGACGGTCGAGGGTCGAAGGATTTCTATTTGCCTTCCACCTTCCACCATCGAGCTTCGAGCTCTGATTATCTTTCCAATAACAGCGCGCCGCCCTGGCCGCCGCCGACGCAAAGCGAAACAAGTCCTAAGTTTAGATTGCGGCGTTTCATTTCTTTTAAGCAAGTCAGTACGAGCCGAGCACCGCTCACTCCGACAGGATGCCCGAGCGCGATTCCGCCTCCGTTAACATTAAGAAGCGAGAGATCGATTTCTCCGAGCGGCATTTTGTCGGGATAATTTTCTTCGGCAAATTTTTTGGAGGCCATAGCTTCGACGCAGGCGAGCACCTGTACGGCAAAAGCTTCGTTGATTTCAAACAGCTGAACATCCTTAAGTTTGACACCTGTTTTTCTTAAAACTTTTTCGATCGCGAATGCGGGACCAAGTCCCATTTCGCTCGGCTCAAGGCCCATGTACTCATACGCTTTGACGGTTCCTAAAATTTCATAACCCATCGACTTGGCTTTTGTCTCCTCCATCATTAAAAGCGCGCAAGCTCCGTCGGTGATTTGCGAAGAGTTTCCGGCGGTAACGGACCCGGTTTCTTTTTCAAACGCGGGTTTAAGTTTAGCGAGCATTTCCATGCTTTGTCCTTCGCGGACGCCATTGTCATCAAGAACGGCTGTTTCATATTTTGGAGGAAGGAAGACGGGCATGATTTCTTCGCGCAGTTTTTCGCGCGCGGCCATGACTCGCTGGTGACTCATTAGGGCAAATTCGTCCTGGCGTTTGCGGGAGATAGCAAATTTTTTAGCGAGCACTTCGGCGGTTTGCCCCATATTGAGTCCGCATGTTGGATCGGTCAGCGCTAATTGCAGAGCCGGAACCGGCGTGAGGTCTTTTGGTTTTATTCCGGCAATGACTTTTAGTTTCTGAAGAATGCTTTTGGCCCGGCCGAGCTCCATCAAATGCCCGGCCATTTCTTTTGTAAAGGTCACGGGGGCATTGGACATCGATTCGGCGCCGCCGGCGATCACGATATCATCGGCGCCGGCGCTGATTTTTTCGACAGCGCTTGTCACAGCTTCAAATCCTGAGGCGCAGTTTCGATTTACCGTATACGCTTTTTTACTTCTCGGAATGCCGGCATAAAGACTGATCACGCGGGCGACATTGGCGGCATCGATCGGCTGTCCCACGCATCCTATGATGACTTCTTCGATGAGATTCGGATCGATTTCCGTTCGTTCTAAAAGTTCGCGGACAGCGAGAGCGCCGAGTCTTTGCGCTGGGATTTTATCAAAAACCGTCCAGGCCTTCACAAATGGGGTTCGGATTCCGTCAACAATCGCGATTTTTTTAATTGTCATTTTATAATGCCCTTTGATTCATACAGGTATCGTCCATCCTTATCCTTTTCTGAATGGATGCGGATCTATTCTACACCTGTTTACTTGCTTTTGCGGAAGAAGGAAGGAAAAATCGGAGAGGGTAGGATTCGAACCCACGAGACCCTTGCGGGCCTAACGGTTTTCAAGACCGCCGCATTCGACCACTCTGCCACCTCTCCAATAAGGTTTATTTTTGATGGCGTATAAAAAAAAATCGGGTAGTCGTTGACGATAGGCGAACCCTACAACCCCTTGAAATACCGCTACTTA
>CAZEFF010000082.1:0-7744 GCA_964511315.1 uncultured bacterium
CTGAAGAACTCAAACAGGTGGAAAGGCTTCGCCGCGCTCTTGCCGGTTTGAGCCCGGTGGAAGCCGCCAAAGCTCTCATTACTCAGTTAGGCAAATACCCTTCGAATAAAGACCTCCTTTCCGCCATCCGCGACGTAACGTAATTCTGGGTTAGCCGGTACCGGAAACTTGTAATTCGATAAGTTAAATGGTAGTATTCGAGCCCTATGCGGTTATATCTCTTACCCCTGATGCTGATCCTTTTGACCTGCGGTCTGACAGCATGCGCGTCTTCACAAAAAAACGCGGCTAGCGAATCAAAAGTTGATTCTGTTTTGACTCAGGGGGCTTTGTCCAGCAATCCTCCAGAGGCTGGACCTGCGGAACCGCAAAAATCTTTTGATCAGGAAGCCGGCCAGTCCCGTTAGGTTTTAAAATCATTTCTTGAAAGGCAATCGAATGGAAGCTTTTGTGAATTTTCTCGGGTCTTTTAAAAAGCGTGTCCGTTTTTTTTCTTATAGCTTTTTGATGACAGCGGTGCTTTTTACAAGTTTAAACGGACCGCTTAAATCTGTTTTAGCCGAAGGGCAGGAACAGTCTTCAACCGAGGGGATTTCAGCCGATGAGTTTTTGGCAAGTGATGCGAGCCGTCTTTTTAAAGAAGAAAAATACGAGGCTTCGCTCAATGAACTTGATAGTCTCTTAAAAAAATATCCGAAAGACGCGCTGCTTCTTCGGTACAAGGCGATTGCACTTGACCGTTTAGGCCGTTCAAAAGAAGCGATCGCAATTTTTGAAGATTTGAAGCTGGAGCATCCTGATCACGCTCCGACACTTTACTTTTTGGCTCAGGCGTATTACCGGGCTGGAGAAGAGCAAAAAGCGGTTCGCGAATGGCAGACTGTCGCGGCTCAGCCTGAAGAGGGGCCTTACCGGGATTGGGCCGTTCAGTCTCTTGGGCGGGTTGGCGCCGGCCGCAAACCTCAAATGGCTAAACCCCTTATGCGCTGGAATCTATCCGGGCGCTACGGCTATGAATATGATTCCAACGTGATTTTGAAACCGGATGACAAATCCCTCGCGACAGCGAGCGATCGGAACGCGGGCCGTCAAACGTTTGATTTTGGGGCACGCTACCGGACCTATTCCAATCGGGATGTCGCGGTAGATTTGCTTTATGGCATGAGCCAGTCCGTTCATGATGATAGTTTGAATGAATTTAACTTTCATTCTGAAGAATTCGGAATTAATGCGCGCAAGCGGGTTCAACTGGGCGAACGCGATTATGTTTTAGGCGCCCGTTACGATTTATTGCTCGGTATTTTAGAGGACCGTATGTATTCGGTGAAGAACCGCTGGCACTTAAGCGCGGATACGCGCTACAGCGCGAATACTCGGACGGTTTTTTATGACCGCATCACGCAGGCTGAATTTATCCTGGACGGCGATGAGCCCTCTAAAACATCCCGTGACGGATTTTACAATGATGCCGGAATCACGAATTACTGGTACTTCTCAAATTACAAACGGTATTTTTTCGCCCGTCAGGAATTTAATAGCGGATTAGCGGATGGAAAAAACTTCGATATGATCGGAAGCACTTCGCGATTGGGTGTTCATACACCGCTCGCGCCCAGGCTTGATTTTGATTTTTCTTCCGGGCTTGAACTTGGATTTTATCCCAATTTTTCATCGATCGACCGAGGCGACCTGAGCCGGCGCCGCGATATGAATTGGGATCTTTATACTTCGGTGACGTATAAGCTGACCGATTGGCTGGGACTGCGCGCGTTTTACCGCTACATCAACGGTGCGAATCAAAACAACGTGTTTGATTATCAGCGTCATATTGGCGGTGTGCAGCTGGTTTATTCTCAGGATTTCAAATAAAAATTCCTTTTAGGGGGCAACATGAAAATTCAAACAATTTTAAAGACTGCGGTGACCGCGTTCGGATTGGCAGTGCTTTTTATGCCGACCGCGCTTTTTGCTGAGGAGGCCGCGAAAAGCCGTGATTTCGCTGTGGACCAGGTGCTTGGCGGAGGCGGAAATTTAGCAGGTGTACTTCCTGCCACAGCGGGTGAGGGCATGATTGGCGGAGCAATAGCGCATCCTCAGACTTTTATTGATCCCGCCCGTCCCGACAGATTTCCTGACCCGGCTTTGATGGTCAGCGACCGGGCTGATAAGAAGGGCCGCGTGTATGAAATTAAGGGAAAAGTAAAAATCAGCAAAAAAGGTTCGGCGGAATGGAAATCTCTTTCCAATAATAACTGGATTGAAGAAGGCGATGCTGTTTTGACTGAAAAGAGCGCGTATGTTTCCGTCACATTTGACGCGCGGTATCTCAATGTGACCCATATTCCTGAAAATACTCGTGCTGTATTTAAAAGCATTGAGCCGCTTGATCTTTTTGTTGAAGACGGAACTGTTTTTAATATTTTTGACGGTTTATCGCCCAAGAGCGATTGGAAAGTCTCAACACCCACGGCCGTGGCAACAGTACGCGGAACTTACTTCGCGGTTCATTTCACCGCGGGCAATGGAGATTTGTTTACGGCGACATTTAAAGTGCCTGATGACGGCCATGAGAGCTTCGTCGAGCTCATGGATGTTCTTTCAGGCGGCGGAACAGGAAATGCCGTGAATATTCCGGAAGGAAATCAGATTTATTTAAAGGAAGGCCAAACGCCTGATCCGTCTATGTTCGGCGGTATTTCTCAGGAATGGCTTGATCAGATCCAGGAAATTTTAAAGCGCTTAATGAAATTCAGACAGAATCAGGGCGGCAATGTTTTGCCTCCGACAAGCGGAGAGTTTTTTGATCCGAATGTTTTAGACCCCGCGGGCAGCAATCAAGTCGGCGGTGGACCTGATGTTCCGGATCTCGATCCGCTGAATGAAACGGGTTCTGCCGGCAGTCCTGAACAGGAAATTGAATCGGGGTCTTCGGGCGAAAGTTATCCTGAGGAAGAATGTCCTAACTGCAATCAAGAAGAGCCTAGCTGCGGCGAAAATTGCAGATAAATTAAGCTGCGAAGATTCTGATTTCAAGTAAGGTAAAACAATGGGGTCTGACAGTGAAAACTGTCAGGCCCCTTATTATTTTAGCCCGCAAGCGCTGAGGGATTGTGAAGTTCGCGGACTAGCCAACCGCGGGTGCCCTGAAGGCGGGCAATGCCGCCCCAAGTCCAATCGGGAAATATTCTTGTTATGGCTTCTTCCAGGTTCGAAGATTGAAATCGGTAAAGCCGGTCTTCATTCATCACGTTAAAAGTACCATGATCTTCAAATACCGTGACCGTATGGGCGTAGCCGTCTGCCCCATACAGACTCACCACAGAAGCTTTGTAGCCCAGCTTTTCAAGAATGGCTTTTGAAAATAGGGCGTAATCTTCGCAGTCGCCCTTTCGATTGGTCCAAAATTCTTCAGGGCTCTGCCAGTAATCAATACTGCCGAACAGTTTTTCATCGAAAACAAATTTGAAATTTTTTTTCATGAATTTTGACAGTTCTTTAGGGGTTTTGATCCATTGGACGGCTTGGGTGTAAGAGGGGGAGCTTTCTGTAATCGCGGCCGCCTGCAATGGCGAAGCGAAAACGAAAGCGCTTAATACTAAGGTTAAAACTAAGTTTTTATGTCTCATGAGATTTTGGTAACCCAGCCGCCCTTCATTCAGGGCCTGTGGCTTTGCGTCCCGCGCTTTCGCGCGGTTTGCCGTTTCAGTTCTCAAAAATCAGGCTTTAATTCAGCCTTATAAGAAGTATGCCTGGTTGAGCACAGAAATACAAATTCTTGAAAATTAACCTTAAACCTCCTATAAAGGAGCTATGAATCCCGTTAGATCTCTAACCAAACTGTGTTTTTATAAGAAACTTATTTGGGGCGCGAATGTTTGGACGCAAACGTGTCTAATGGGTTGGGAGATCTAAGGGATGAAAGCTCTTCACAAGTTAGCTTTTCGGTTCCGAGTGCCCATATGTCTAACCGGGATTGCCATTTTCCTTTTCACGCTCGACATAACGGGCATGGTGGATTTTCAGGAGCTCGGAGGAATCGATTTAAAATTTAAACTTCGCGGCGTCCAAGCGGCAAATGCTGAAATTACAGTCGTTACGATTGATGATGCAAGTCTGGCGATACTTGGGGAATGGCCGTGGCCGAGAAATATTCATGGGTCTTTCTTGGAGGTCATTTCCAGATATCATCCAAAAAAAGTTTTTTTTGATGTTCTGTTTACTGAAGCCGGCACCGACCCCAAGAATGATGAGGCTTTCCGCACAGCTGTTGCCGCGGCGGGAAATGTTGTGTTGCCCTTTTTTTACAGGGATAGGCCTTTTGTTCCGACCTTTCCGATTGAATCCTTGAAGCAGGCGTCAATCGGCACGGGTTATGTTAATGTGGAACCTGACGCGGATGGAAAAGTTCGGCGCGTGAAGCTGGGCATTCAAAAAGAGGGGGAGGCTTATTTTCATCCCGCCGCCGTGATGCTTTACGGAAAATCCGCAGCGGAGCATGTTGCGTTGGACAAAAGCAGCTGGATCAATTATCCGGGTCCGGCCCATTCCTACCGTACGATTTCATTTGCACAAGCGATTCAGGCTGCTGGAACCAATCAAGAAGACGTAATGAAGGAATATTTTGAAAACCGGTATGTTCTGATAGGCCATACAGCCGCCGGAACCGTTGATCTTAGATCGACGCCTTTTGCTCAGCTGGAGCCAGGGATATTTATTCAGGCGGGAGTCCTTCATTCTGCTTTATCAAAAAAAATGCTACGTGACTTTTCTTGGCCGGTACGATTAGCGCTCATTCTCGCCCTAATGGCAGGCACGCTGCTTTTAATCCGCAGGCAATCGCCATTCCGCGGGCTGGGTCTGACGCTGGCGTCTGCCGTTGCTTACGCGGCTCTGAATTTTTTGATGTTCGTTTTTATGGACTGGATCCTTCCACTTTACCTGCCGCTCATTCTCATTCTTTTGACCTATGCGGCTTGGTTATTATCGCAATATGTTGAAGCCCTGTTTCAGCGTGAACGCATGGAAAAAGAGCTCGCGATCGCGGCGCAAATTCAGGAAAAATTCCTGCCTCGGCCCGTGCCTGAACGGGATGGTTACGACGCGGCCTTCGCATTTACTTTCGCGAAAACCGTGGGTGGCGATATTCTTGACTGGGTGGATCTTGACGGCGGGAAGTTCGGTTTTTGCATCGGCGACGTTTCCGGAAAAGGCGTGCCGGCCGCGCTGTTCGGCGCGAAGTGCATCAGTGATTTCCGGAACATCAAAAAAGAAAATCTGCAGCCCCACGAAGTTTTGGGCGCTCTCAACCGGCTGCTTTTAGCGGATGAAATTTCCGGCGTCTTTCTCACTTTTTGGTATGGGGTGCTAGATCTTAAAGAACGTAAACTGCATTATGCTTCCGCGGGGCATGAACCTTGCCTTCATTTTCAATCCAAGCTGAAAGCCGCCAAAACCATCGGGGAGGGAAGCGGTATGCCGCTTTCCCTTTTTGCCGAAGCCGAGTATGAAACCGAAGTGCTTGATTTTGAACCGGGTGACGCGTTTCTTTTATTCACAGACGGAATCCGGGAACTGCGTAATACCGCCGGCGCTGAGTTGGGTGTTCCTGCGCTTTCAAAAATTTATACGGATCTCACCTTGAAAAATCTTCCGGCTCAGCAAACGGTTCAAAAACTATTTGAAACGCTGAGGGAATACCACAAGGGAACTCAGCCTCATGATGACAGCACGATTTTTTATGTCCGCTGTTAAATGATAGTTATTCTTTGCCGATGATATTGTATCCGGACTTTATTCTAAAAACGGTACGTCTAACGCAGGAGAGTACGCATGAAATCCCATCTACGTTTTTTGATTCCGCTTTTTGTCCTAACCGCCGTTCTGTGGGCCCCTTTTTCATTCGCGAAGTCCTCTCAAGAAATTGACGCCAGCGTCAGCACGGCCCTAAAGCAATTTGAACAGGAAGTGCCCGGAGGTAAGGCGCTTTTGAAACAGGCAAAGGGCGTACTTGTGATGCCCCGTGTTGTCAAAGCCGGGATCGGAATCGGCGGCGAATATGGCGAGGGCGCTCTTCGGGTGAAAGGCAAAACCAAAGGCTACTACAACACCATCGGCGGTTCCGTGGGCCTCCAGCTTGGCGCGCAGATGAAAAATATTTATCTTCTTTTCATGGAAGATTACGCTTTGAAGGAATTTCAAAATAGTGACGGCTGGAAGGCGGGGGTGGATGGCTCCGTCGCGCTTGTGACCGTGGGCGCGAACGGTAAACTTGATACCAATGATCTCCACGATCCGATTATCGGATTTGTTATCGGGCAAAAAGGACTTATGTATAATCTGACCCTTGAAGGCTCTAAATTTTCTCCGATTGAACCGTGATTTTTTAAATGAAGCCGCGGGTATTTAATTTACCGGTTATCCTCTTTGCCTCATATCTTATTTTCTTCACGGTGCTTGGTATCCGGCCGTACTCGCGTTCAGTTTGGATTGCTGAAAATCTTCCCATCGTCCTCATTGTTTTAACGCTCACGGTTCTTTATCTTAAGAATATCCGTTTCAGTTCTACCGCGTATGTCCTCATGAGCGTTCTTATTTTTATGCATACGGTGGGAGGGCATTACACGTTTGAGCGCGTGCCTTTTGATTGGTTCAATCATGCTTTTGGATTTAAAAGAAATATGTATGACCGCGTAGCGCATTTCAGCGTGGGGTTTTACGCGTTCGCGGTGATTGAGCTTTCTCTTAAGAGCGGGGCAGTGACTAAAACCTGGGTAGCATATCTTCTGGGTCTCACCGTGATCGCGGCCGTCGCGATGTCGTACGAAATTATCGAATGGATTTACGCGGCATCAAGCGATCCCGCTTCGGGAAGCGCGTTTTTGGGCAGCCAAGGGGATATATGGGACGCCCAAAAAGATATGCTGATGGATACGCTTGGGGCTGTGTTCGCGTTGGTTCTTTATGCCGTTTTAAGAAGAAAGAAATCCGCTTTTTAGCTGTTCTCCCGCCCATTGTAAAAAAAACGTAATTTTACCCCTCAAAACCTGTTCCCTTCTGCTTAAGAATGTTAGTTTCTGTCAGTTCATTTTAGAATACAAAAGCGGGTTTATTGACTTTCCCTTACTTACTAAGTACATTTATCAACATTCTGTTCCGGAAAGAGACAATTCCCCGCATGCTTTGGAAAAAAATTGTATCGGCCGCCGTTCTAACCGCCTTTTTAGCCAACCAAGGCCAGACGTCTCTTCACGCTCAATCCGAAGTTCTTAAATCTCCTCAGATTTCAATTTCCGCGGATGAATTTCTTCAAATCGATATCCCTAAAAAATTAGGTTCGGTTGTTGAAGCCTACAAAGGAAAAACGGACACCGCCATTTTGATTCTTCAGGACGCGCATTCCATTCCTGAGGCCCAGGAAAATCTCCGCTTAATTTTGGATGAGGCGCAAAAAAAATATGGAATCGGACTTATTGGATTAGAAGGCGCTTCAGGCGTTTTGGACCCGCAATTATTTAAAAGTTTTCCGGATCAAGCAGCCCTTAAAGAAGTTCTTTTGGACTATCAGAAAAAAGGGGAGCTTTCTGCCGGAGCAGCGGCCGCGCTGCTGAACGAATCACCCTCGATTTACGCGGGCTTAGAAGATCCCAAGCTTTATGAATCGGGTGTTCTTTATTACCTCGAGTCTTTAAAAGCGCAATCAAAAAATTCCGAGCGCATTCAGGTGCTTGAAAAGAAGCTTGCGGCT
>CAZEFF010000083.1:0-7396 GCA_964511315.1 uncultured bacterium
TTAATACAACGAGGCGTTCCTGAATCATCGAGAAGTTCGCGAAAAATTCAATCCCCTCATCGACCGACATATCCAAAACCTCGGCGATATTTTTTCCGCGGTACTGAACTTCGAGCGTTTGTTCATTATAGCGGCGGCCGCGGCAGGTTTCGCAAAGCACATACATATCGGGCAAAAAACTCATCTCGAGTTTTTCAAATCCTTGCCCCTGACAAATTTCGCAGCGCCCGCCTTTTAAATTAAAGCTAAAACGTGAGGGAGAATAGCGGCGCGCCTTTGATTCCGCGAGCTCGCTGAAAATTTTCCGTATAAATCCGAAAAGATCCGTGTATGTCGCGGGATTTGAGCGCGGCGTGCGGCCGATCGGAGATTGATCGATTTCAATCACCTTATCAATTTTTTCCAATCCGGAAATAGAACGGAACTTTCCGACCTTATAATCGGTTTCCCAAAAACGGTTATGCAGTTCACGGTACAAAATATCGTGGATCAATGTGCTTTTCCCCGACCCCGAGACTCCGGTGACGCAGATAAAAAGCCCAAGAGGAATTTTGACGTCAATTTTTTTGAGGTTATGTTCTTCGCATCCTTTCAATTCGATGAAAGGCGCTTTTTTGTGGTCGCGCCGGTGCTTTGGAACCTCAATCACGCTTTGTCCGGTCAAATATTTCGCGGTCAGGGATTCACTCGCGGGATCCAAATCCTTCCAATGGCCTTCCCCCACGATTCTGCCGCCTTCAATTCCTGCCTTGGGCCCGAGGTCAATCACATGATCCGCCCGCCGCATAGTTTCTTCATCATGCTCTACCACAAGCACTGTATTTTTAAGCTCCTTAAGTTTAAAGAGCGTATCAATGAGTTTGCTATTATCGCGCGGATGGAGGCCGATGCTCGGCTCATCCAGCACATAAAGCACTCCCGTGAGTCCAATACCAATTTGAGCCGCTAAACGAATACGCTGCAGTTCTCCGCCCGAAAGCGTGGCCACTGACCGGTCGAGCGTCAAGTATCCGAGCCCAACATTAAAGAGAAATCCAAGGCGGGTACGGACTTCCCTCAAGATAGGATCTGTCACTTTTTTTCCTTCTTCCCTGAGTTTAATTTTGTCAAAAAAAGGCACCGCTTCTTCAACCGAGAGCTGAGTCATTTCAATAATATTTTTATCCGCGATCTTTACGCCCAAACTTTCTTTGCGGAGTCTTTTGCCGCTGCACTCTCCGCAAACATCTTCCCGAAGAAATTTGCGGACCTTTCCTCTGATTTCTTCACTGCCCGTTTCATGAAAAAGCCTTTCGAGTTCTTCAATCAATCCGGAGAGCTCTCCATCTCCCCAAAAAAAGACTTCGCGGGCATCCTCGGGCCACTGGGCATAAGGCACCCGGCTGTCAAAATGAAACTTTTTACCAAGGTCATAAACGAGTTCTTCAATAAAATATTTATTGAAGGAGAAAAAGATTTCTTCGTTGATCCCGCCATGGAGAAGCGGTTTTTGCTCGTCCTTAATTAAAGCGCCTGTGATCCGGGAAAGTTTGCCAAGGCCTTTGCACCGCGGGCAAGCTCCATAGGGACTGTTAAATGAAAACATATTCGGGGTCATATCCTGAAAACTGGTCTGGCATTTTGAGCAGGCGCGCTTTGTGGAATAAAATTTGGGGGCCGACTTGGCTTGAGCCGCGTCAAGAATCATGACAAACCCGTTTGAGAGGTCAAATGCCGCGTTCAGCGAAGAAGTCAATTGTTTCATCCCCCTCTCCCTCCCCTCTCCCTTAGGGAGAGGGTTAGGGTGAGGGATTTTTAGATGATCGATTAAAATTTCAATATCATGGCGGAATGTTTTCCGAAGTTTCATCTCGGGAGATAAGCGTTTGACGGCTCCATCAATTCTCGCCTGCGAATATCCGCGCTTCAAAACATCCTGAAAAAGTTTTTGGAATTCCCCTTTACGGCCCCGGATCATGGGCGCGAGCACCTGAATATCTTTTCCATCGTACTGCGCAGCAACATCCTGCAGAATCTGCTCGCGCGTCTGCTGAGTCAGCGGGCTTCCGCATTCATGGCAAGAGGCCGTTCCGGCTTTCGCGTAAAGCAGCCGCATATAATCATAAATTTCCGTGACCGTCGCGACCGTTGAACGCGGATTGTGCGTAATGGCTCTTTGTTCAATCGCGATGCTCGGCGACAGGCCTGAAACATAATCGACCTCTGGTTTTTTAAGTTTTTCGAGAAATTGACGCGCGTAAGAAGAAAGGCTTTCCAAATACCGCCTCTGCCCTTCCGCATAAATGGTGTCAAAAGCGAGAGAGGATTTTCCGGAACCCGAGGGGCCCGTGATCACAACAAGCTTGTTACGGGGAATTTTAAGACTTACATTTTTAAGATTGTGTTCGCGGGCACCGCGAATCTCAATAAAAGCATCTTGCATGGCAGTTTTTTAAAACCAAATCAGATTTTTTGCTTTGATTTTTTAAATTTTACCTTTTAAATTTTAAATTGCTTTTATGTTCCGATTCTAAGCGCGGAAAACATTTTTCGGAGTGTGGCCAAAGCGGCAAAAATCGCGAGCGCGCTGGTTTTAGGATTCAGCTTCGAGGGAATATTCTGCGTGATTGTTTTAAATGTTCCCGCTTTTCCGCTGACTTCCACCTCGTGCTGATTGCCTTTATAAGCATTGGATGTCCAAATTTCGACCTTGGTTTTCACCGGGCCTATTCCCGCCACACTGAGCAAAGCCGCGACATTAATGTTCGCCGGAAAATATTTGACCGCCTGCTGGGCATTTCCTTTAAAAACGCAGTATTCTTTGCGGCCCTTCATCTTAGGAAATTTAACTTTTTCAAAATATGGGGCTTCCTGCAGCCCTATCGGAGGTTTGCGGGTAATGATTTTTACTGTTGAAAGGCCCGCTTCTTTCGCGGCCAAAAGCCCGTCAATTCCGCAAATCGCGCCCGAAGGTACCCAAACGCGGAATTTTGTCGTTTTCGCCCGCGGCAAATCAAGCCCGAGCAATCCCCCGACGCTCATCACCATCACGTTCTTATGATATTTCCACGCGAGTTTTGTCACCTGAGTCGCGACAACAGGAGAGGCCGCTTCAATCACTAAATCAGAACAAATGACCAGCGCTTCCATATCCGCAGGCTTAGCGCCTTGCCCAATTTCCCGGGCGAGTTTTTGAGCCTTCTCGGTATGCCGGTCGCAGACAAACGCGATGCGCGCTTCATTCTGAAAAGTTTTTTTGATAAGTTTAGCGAGAGTGGATCCGATGGCGCCGCATCCGACGATACCGATTTGAATTCGCTTCATCCCGTTAGATCTCCAAACCCACTAGACACTGTTGATCCGTATATTTAGGGGCAAAAAACAAACCTTCGACAAAAGAAATTTTGGTTAGAGATCTAACGGGACTCATGAAAATAAGAGGTTAGACAATCGCGCGGTTTTGCGCGTCAACACGGACAACTTTAGGATGATACTTGCGGGCTTCTTCATCACTAAGAAGCAGAAAGGTCATAATGATAACGATATCCCCTTTTTTACCGTGTTTCGCGGCTCCGCCATTAAGACAGATATCGCCGGTTTTTCCGGGGATCGCGTAAGTTTCAAGCCGGGCACCGTTCGAGAGATTAGTGATCAATACTTTTTCATGCGGAAGAATATTCGCCGCTTCCATAAGTGCGGGATCAATCGAGACACTTCCCGGATAATCAATGGACGCGTCAGTGACTGTCGCGCGATGAATTTTACCGCCTAAAATTTGCCTCTGCATAAATGTCCTTTTTTAAGAAGCGTGGATTATAACATTATCAATAAGTCTTGTCTTGCCTACAAAACAGGCCGTCAAAACCGCCATTTTAGGCTGAAAACGCTTAAGGCTAATCAGGGTTTCAGGATCCGCGATCTCAAGATAATCAATCTGGTCCACATAAGGCTTAAGCTGTTTTATGGCTTCAAGGCGGATTTGAGAAATGTTTCTGCGCCCTCCCGTAATCTCACGGCGGATCCAAAAAAGCGCGCGGGAAAGAGCCCTTGCCCGCAAACGGTTCTCAGGGCTGAGATAACGGTTTCTGGAACTCATCGCGAGCCCATCTTTTTCCCGGAAGGTCGGTATCATTTTAAATTCAAGATTAAAACAAAGATCTTCAATCACCCGTTTAACGACCAAACATTGCTGATAATCCTTCGCGCCGAAATAAACACGGTGCGGTAGAGCAAGATTAAAAAGTTTCGCGACCACCGTGGCAACGCCTTGAAAATGTCCGGGCCGGGACTTGCCGCACAGACGGTTCGTAATATCCTTCAATGGATCCGCGGAAGAAATATCAACACGCGTGATTTCAGATTTTCCATACATCGCTTGAGCAGACGGCAAAAACGTCGGAAGCAAGCGTGCGGGGATATTTTTTAAAATCTTCTTTCGGACCGAACTGGGTTGGATTCACAAAAATACTGACGGCAACAATATCGTTTTCTTTCCGCGCCGCTTTCACTAATGATGCATGCCCTTCGTGAAGAGCGCCCATGGTCGGGACAAAGCCGATCGTTTTACCGCGGGCACGAAGCCGCGACATCGAAGCCTGAAACTGCAAAGGGTTTTCAATGAGCCGCAAGCAGGGCCTCCAAAAGCTCGGAAACTGTTTTATTGAGCGCGGGATGCCGGAAATCAGGGCAAAGATCCGCTAACGGCTTTAAGACAAACCACCGTTCCCGCATACGGGGATGAGGCAATGTCAGCCCCTCCTGCGCAATCGTCAAATCGCCATAAAACAAAATATCCAGATCAATCGTCCGGGGCGCGTTGCGGACTGTCCGTTTGCGGCCAAGTTCAGCCTCAATCCGCAGCAGTTCTTCCATTAAGATCTTCGGAGACGCGTGAGTTTCAATTTCCCAAACCGCGTTTAAATACTTTCCCTGCGCGGGACCGCCCACGGGATCGGTTTCATAGCAGGCTGAAGATTTTAAAAAGTGAATATCCGGAAGAGTTTTTAGAAGGGTTTTCGCTTTTTCAATATTCGCTTTGCGGTCGCCAAGATTAGAGCCTACGGCAAGATAAACTTTCGGCATACCACCTCCAAGTAAAAAGGTAAAACGAAAAAGGTAAAAAACTTAAAAACGTTTCGTGTTTTTATTTAAAAGCTGCGAAGCAGCTACCAACCTTTTTAATTTTTACTTTTACATTTTGCATTTATTTGTGAGGGTGTTTATGCGACTGCTCGATGCGGCTCACTGCTTCCTGCAGGCGGGCATCGGGAACTGTGAGGGAAATTCGGAAATAGCCTTCGCCGTTGGGGCCGAAACCGTTTCCGGGAGTCACCACAATAGCCATTTCTTCCAGAAATTTTACGGCAAGTTCCGCGGAGGTATAGCCCGCCGGAACCGGCAGCCAGCAGTAAAAGGTCGCCTTGGGCGCTTTGGCTTGCCATCCGATTCTTTTAAGGCCATTGATCAAAATATCGCGGCGGTTCTGATAAATTTTAAGCAGATCCTTATGAACCGCCTCCCCTTCATCCAGAGCCTTCTTACCGGCCAATTGGACCGCCTGAAAAATTCCCGAATCAATATTGGATTTTACTTTCGCGAGAAGCGCGACCGCTTGAGGATTGCCCACGGCAAACCCCACGCGCCAGCCGGTCATATTGAACGTTTTAGAGAGAGAATGAAACTCGATCGAAACCTCTTTCGCGCCATCAACTTCCAAAATACTTGGGGCCAAATAGCCTTCATACCCGACTTCATTATAAGCAGCATCGGAGGCAATCAAAAGCCCATGCTGATGCGCAAAATCGACAACTTTTTTAAAAAATTCTTTTGTCGCGACCGCGCCCGTCGGATTGTTCGGATAATTAATGTAAATGATTTTTGCTTTTTTAAGCGCTTCCTTATCAATTGCCGAAAGATCAGGCAAAAAGTCATTCGATTCAAGAAGCGGCATATAATAGGGCGTTCCTCCGGCAAAAAGCGTCCCGGAGCGGTACGGAGGATATCCAGGATCAGGAATCAGCGTAACATCGCCTGGATTCACTATCGTAAGCGGTAAATGCGCGATGCCTTCTTTAGAACCAATCAGCGGAAGGATTTCTTTTTCCTGATCAACTTTAACGCCGTACCGCCTATGAAACCATTTTTGAATCGATTCACGGAAAGCGGGCATTCCGGCATCAAGCGCGTAGCGGTGGTTTTTGCCGTCACGGGCCGCTTCATTCAGCGCGTCAATAATAAAGGAAGGCGTCGGAAGATCCGGATCACCTACCCCAAGATCAATAATGTCTTTGCCCTTAGCGATCATTTCGCGTTTGCGGCGGTCCACTTCAGCGAAAAGATAAGGCGGTAAAAGTTTTAAACGTTCGGCAGATTCAAAAGAAGGCGCTTTATGAAGGATGTTTGACATAGGGGCGGAATTATATCAAAAGAAGGTTCCTGTGGGAAGAACGGTTTAAGGGGTTCCCGTTAACTGCGTACGGTATCTCCCGTTTGGTGTAAACGGCGGAAACCCGATGCGGGAAGAGCGCTCGCCTCATCAAAAAAGAGACTCACTTCAGAATGCATCACGGCCTTTGCCCCATTCGAGCGGAATGTGCCGTTAACCGGCATAATCAGCTGAAAATCCTGCGCGGAAGCAAGCGCCGCATGCTGATCCGACACCGCGAGCCCTGTTGACGGGTCATACCCGCGCCATCCCCCGCCCTCAAGATAAACCTCAGCCCAGCCATGAATTTCATGTTTGCCGAGCGGCATAGCATTCTCGGCGTAGCCGCTTGTGAAACGCGCCGCCAATCCCTGACTCTGGCAGCAGGCAATAAAAAGCATCGCCAAATCGCGGCTGTTTCCTTTTTTTTCGGTCAATACTTTCGCCATCGGCCAGGATTCATTTTCATTCCGCCGAAAGCGTGAAATATCCCGGTTAATCCTTAAACAGAGCTCCGAAAGAAAACCCATCGTTTCATGTTTCGCTCGATGCGCCGTTTCATCCGCGTACTGTTTGATCTTCTTCATATCTGCCGGCTCATTTTGATAAAGCCGTAACGCACTGCCCCAAGGCTGAGAATAGCGCATCGGTAAATGGGCAGATGCGCCTTTTAAAAGATAATCAAAAGGATTTTGGCGCAAAGTTTCAATTCGGCTTACGGCTTCAATCGAAAGTTTGCCCGTCGTAGAATTTTTAAACCAAACTTCATAAACCGTGTTTCCCAAGGGATCGGTTACCGAAGTCATCAGCGACGGTTCCGGATCCAGCCTTAACTCGAAATGCTTTACTTTTTGAGATCCGTCACTGCGGGGCATTAAATAAAGAGAATGCGGCTCGAGAAAGACAGGGCCTGAAAAACGGTATTCAAATCTGTGAACGATATCGCAAATCATAGAATCACACAAAGGGTTTTGAGGTGGCTGCACTTATATT
>CAZEFF010000084.1:0-2190 GCA_964511315.1 uncultured bacterium
TCCTTCCACGCGCGGATTGGTCGCGTAAGTACGCTCATTGATTTTATTAATTTCCGGCATAATTTTAGCGAGATCCGCGCCATCAGGATAAATCGAACGGAAATACTCGGGCGCTATTTTGAGAGCGTATTCAAAGGGATGAAGATCCATTTCTTTTTCAACATAAACCTTTTTACCGCCTTCAACTTTTTCTTCTTTGAAGCGGGCTTTCTTAATCTTATAGCGCCGGGCCGCGGGTTCTTTCTGATAATCTTCCAAGATCGCGGTAATCATTGCCAAGCGCACAGACTCGATCGCCTCTGATTTCTTGGTCATCAAAAGACGGTAAGACGGCGACGTATAGTGCTGCGAACTCCCAACCAAAGCGTTCCAATAACCTGAGACCGAAGCCTCCCTCGGTCTGCCGAGCACGGTATCCTTTGTTTCATCAATCAAAGTCGAATCCGAGATAAGCTTCGCTTTTACATTCTGGTAATCCCGCGTAATCTTCAAGGAATCTTGGATAAACTTCTCAGCTTCAGCGGGGGCAACAAGCGCCGCGCCTTTATCGCGTAAAAAACCAGCGCTCAAGCGCTCCAGAAGGGTTGAGAATTGTTCAAGAAATGGGGTTTTACCGCCGAGCTGAATTGAGTATTCAGCATGCGCGAGCAGAATGCCAAGCCGAATTTCTACCTGCTGCGCGATACGCGCGCGGCGCATTTTGGCTTCGTCAATAATTCGAGCCATCCCCTCGTCTTTTAAACTGATAGTGACCCCGTCTTTTTCCCAATGATAGACTTCAAGGCGGTCCAATTTTTTTGTTGTGACATATTTTTCATGAACGCGCTTATACCCCATCGACAGCAGGACTTCTTCCAAAGTTTTTCTGTCAAGATCCCACTTCCAAGCGGGATCATCGCCTTTTAAAGGATCAAAGAAATATTCATGCGCGGGATCAACGGCTTTGACAAATAGTTCGATCATCCGGTTATAAGATACGCCGTCTTTTGAAACAGGATTCGCCTTGAGTTCAAGCGCTCGGCTTAATACAGAGATAAGTTGATGACCGTTCATACCGCGGTCCATAGCATCATCCACAAGTTTGGTAATACTGGCGGGGTCTTGGAATAAACCGTCGGATAAATTAAGCTCTCGGCCGAGTAGTTTTTCAAATTGCTCCCTGCTTTCAGCCATTACAGGGTATTTGACATAAATGAGATCTAATACGCTGCGGACTTCGCCTGAGATTCCATTCGCGCCATATCTCATTTCGCGGACCTTCGATTTGTCTACAGCGACAAATCCTGACCCCTCACCCCGCCCCCACACATTAGCGCTTTTATTTTTATCATAGCGAAGCTGAAAGTTCGCGTCCTCAAGCTGATAATCGGACCGGCGGACAACCGTATCGTACCCTTGCTTAAGCCGCGCGTTGCGGTCATTGACAAAAATATCCAAGGACATATTTTTAATTGTGCGCCATAAATCACCGTAAAGCTGCGCGCGTCGGTTGGCCCGGTCTTCTTTTAGAAGCTCATCGTACAGCTCTGTCGGATGCGGCACATCCACATTCCCGGCCAGAAGCTGCTGCATTAAAAGTAATTTTTTCTTTTCATATTCAGCGTATGAGGCATCGTTTTCAACTTCATCAATTAATTTTAAATGCAGGGCGATCATGTCTTGATATTTCGCCGGAAGTTTTCGCAATACGGATAACTGACGCAATTCCTTTGCTAATTGCGCCAAATGCGGAACATTGAGCATTGCTCGGCCCTTCGCGTCCAGCTTAAAACCATTTTTGTCCGCATCATCGGCTCCGGTTAAGAGCATTTTTAAAATCGAGCCTTTATATCCCCAATCCTCTTCTCTATCTTTAAAGATAAATCCGTATTCAGCTTGATTAACTTTTTCAAAAGCAATTTGAGTTTGTTCATCCAGTAATGCGACAAATTCTTGAATAAGAAAAGAACGGCCGCCAAGTGACTCGATATCTGAATTTTGCGATTCAAAATCATAGATTGTCGCGGCAATTCGCTTAAGGACTTTATCATCATAAGCATAGAAAATACGGCCCCGGCTCTTCGCAATATTGATTTGAGCACGAAGATCCTCTTTAATGGACGTAATCGCAGCCTCATAAGAAGCCTGCTCTGTCCGCTGGCTGCGCATTTCTTCGGCGTGATCCCACATCATCTTCTGCATCCGCAGCGG
>CAZEFF010000084.1:2290-7257 GCA_964511315.1 uncultured bacterium
CCAAGAACTTCAGGAAGAAGGAAGTCGCCGAATTGTTGGCTAAGATCGTACTGCCATGCTTTGTGATTTTTCGACAAATGCATACTGTCAACTTTTAAGCTTTGGAACATAAGCTCAAAACGGTCATAATGCGCCCACGACGCGTCATCGCGCATTTTTTTATTTTTCATCTCAAAACGGCTAGGATAATCCTCTTTAAATTTGATCAGCTTCTCTACCATGCGGGTTAAAAAATTCATACGGGCAATTTTACGCTGAGCCCGTGCCAAAACTTTTTCGTCATAATCGCGCATCTGCCGCTTTTCTTTTTCAAGTTCTCCCGGACGAGATTGACGGAGTTTTTTGCGGTAGGCACTATCTTTAGCAACGTCCTTGGCGCTAAGACCCCCGGGCAGCGGCAAAGCCCGGTAATCACCCAGAATTGGGTCAAGAATCTGGATATCGTCGCGCATAAGCGGAATAAAATATCTTTCCGCCCAATCTTCGAGCGTCCACATCTCACCCTCTAAAATAAGTTTTTGTTCACGGGTAAGAACGGCGGCCGCTTTTTCTGCGTCTGTTAATTTATTCCATTCATCAAGCCAGCCCCGACGCGGCAAGTTGAGCCCGAGCGCCTCTGTAAATAAACGGATAAGTTCCATTTCATCAGGATCTTCGGGACCGATTTCTTTCTTTTGGCGCAAATGATCCTGAATTGCTTTTAAACGATCTTTCACTCGATTTTTAGCGTCGGTAGTCGCACGCAATTTACGCAAAATAACTTTCACCTTTTCGCTTTCAGCAATCCGGCCTTCAGCAATGAGGTCCGCAATGCGGGATTCTAAACCCGGAACCGCAGTTCCGGGCATATGGCGAATCTTGTCGGAAGTTAGCGATGTTTTGACCGTGAATGCGTCACGGCGCTCAGCAGCGCCCGCTCCTGCCAATAAAGGCTCACTTTCAGAGCGGATGTCCTCCACTTTTGGAGCGAGTTTTGGAGCTTCGATGATTTCTGATTTTGGCACTAGTTTTTCTTCAGATTTTTTTGGAGGCACGGCAGCAGGCTCAACAGCTGGTTTTACTGATTTTTCGGGTAATGGAGCAGCTTCTTTGTCTGCTTCGGGTTGAGCCGGCTCTTCAGGAAGAGCCGCTTCCTCCAGGTTTTCCGGCATCACAATTTTAGCGGGCGCGAGTAATCGGTTGAGACCCCACAAAGCGACGGCACCGACGCCGGCGACTGCAGCGGCACCCAAGACGCGGCGCGCCATATGCGATTCTTGATGAGTTGTTCCCCCAGGAGTCTGCGGTTGAGCGGGCGCGGGTGCTGCCGGTGTCGGCACGGCCGGCACTGGAGAAGGCGCGGGAACTTGTTGAAATCCTGAAATTCTGGCCGCAAGGGAGTTAATTTCCTTGGATTCCCACTCGCCCGCATTTCGGGATAAACCAAATATCACAAGTCCAGACACAATAACCGCGGCTGCAATCAAAGATGCGGACAAAAGCACAGCCGGAATTAATCCAAACACCAGTAAGGGTAAAACCACAAGGCCGGATCCAATCACCATCACGTTCAACCCGTGATTAAGAATCGGAGAATCAGGATTCTGCCAGGGCAATTTAGGTTTCTCAGCCCGCGCCAATGAAATCAAATAGCCAACGCTAAAAGTAAACGCGCTCAGCGCCAAACCGAAAATAAATAAACCGTAAGCCGAAAACAATAATGCGCCAAATGAGAGGAGCGCGAAAATCCCCGAAGCAATCAGTGAGTTTGACATGACGGGTTTATACGCCTGATCAAAAACACCCTCCCAAGAATCGAGAAGCATTCTTTCAAATTTATGAAGTTCTGACGCGCTGTCTTCCGCCTCAATCACACTCGCATCAAGCAGCAGAAGCTCATCTCGCGACACACTCGTAGTCGCCAAGCCCTGACCTTCAAAAACCTTTTGCCGCTTTATTAACTCATCAATATAAATTACGGCGGCGGTCCGCGCAGCTTCCGCCTTGCGCAGGGCATTTCGCAAATGAACACCGCCAAAAAGAAAATTCGCGCGCTTTGCTTTATCGTACTCCCGCAGCGCTTCAATATAGGCTCCCTTAATCGCGGAAAGACCCCGGACAGGAGCTCCGGCGGCTTGCTTCACGAGATTGATTCTTAACTTTTCGGATTCTTTTAAAAAATCTTCGATTTCATTCAAAAGCCGGAATGCTTTATACGATCCTTTTAAATACGTAATCAGCGCGGCATCATCTTGAAGATCAAACCCCTCCTTCACTAAAGCCGTTTTGTAATTCACCGCCATTTTATCCTTTTCCTCGTCTGTCAATCCGGCAATAGACTTGATAAAGTTTATCTGGTCATCTAAGCGTACTTTTTTATGCGCAGCCGCTGCTTTCGCTTCCTCATCCGCACCCATGGTTACTGCGGGATTCATCATTGAGAGAAGAAGGAGAATTGAATCCCGGAGCTCACGAATGAATTTTTGATGACCGGCGATTTCATCAGCTGACGAAACCGACTGAAGAAGCGCCGCCCGCTCCCTCAGAGCATTACTGAATTTCGGAGTCAACAGACTCATAATTCTTTTCTTAAGCTCGACAAGCCTATCGATAGCCGCTTTTAACTCTGCAGACTCAGGGGCGTTCGCTGAAGCGATTTCATCGCGAAGGATGTCTGAAATAAGGATTAACGTGCGGATATTAATGACGACGGTTTTTAACGCTTCGGTGTCGTCATCTTTAAAAGCATTTTGGAAGCGGGCATCAATATCTTCCCACCCTTTTTCAATGAGATTTACTTTTGCCGCGACATTCGCCGCGGAGAGTTTAGGCTGCTGGGCCTTGACTTTGTCGAAAGCCGAACTTAATTTTTCATAGCGGTCAGTTAAGTTGGTTAAGAGCTCAGATTTTTTCGCCGCGATCGGATCCTTGTAGAGGCTGTATTTTTCGGCCATGGCCGCGGCAGATTGGTCAAGCTCCTCTACTGCACGGCGCACCTTATCTTTGATCAAATCATAAATTTCAACGAGGCCTGAGAATTCATCATCCAAAAGCGGGCCTGAGGATTGAGCAATCTTAGTTTCCACATCTAAAAACAAATCATCCAAGCCGTCTAAAAATTTTATTTGGAGCTGAAGCAACTCTAGATCAAGTTTGACCTTATCGGCTTTTGCCGCGACGATTTTTTTCGCTTCATCAACTTGCTGGGCCACTCTGCCGAGCAGCTCTTCCAGCCGCGCCTTCTCATCGTCGGTACGGGCTTCGCTTCTACTCTTAATTTGCTGTGCTTCTGCCGCTAAATCCTCGAGTTCGTTGCTCAATAAGGCCCGAACCTGCTTATCAAGAGGCGAAACCCCGCTGAAATGATCGGCGAATGAACGGGCAATTTCATTCTTACGGGCATCAATTTGATCGAGCCTCGCCATCTGCTTTTCGGTCGTATTCAAGTCTTGAGTTCCGCTAGCAGGAACTTTGGGCGCTAACGCCGATGCCTGCTTTGCCGCGAATTCAGTCAATACCCCTTCAAGATCCCTTTGACCTAAGAGCAAAACGTCTCCCCCTGCAAAGCGGATTTTTTGGCTTTGAATTTTAGCAATTGTCTCGGCTCTTAGTAAAAGCATAGGCCTGAGGCCTTCGATTTTTTCCGGTATGTCAGATTCCGGGAAGACCCCAAGATTTAATCCCGCTGCAAATTCAGCATCCGATGAGAGCGAGGCTAAGTTTTTGCCCGAATACTTTTTTTGAAGAACAGGAACCAGCGAAGGATTTTTAAGTGCGTCGGCCAGATTATTCATTGCGTCAGTGCGCGCGGCATTAAATCTTGCAATTAACGGATTTACAATTTTCTGAAAATCGCCCGGAATAATAACGGTGTTTGGTTTATCCGCGGCGGGCTGATAGCCGCGAAGGGCCATGATATCCCGGGCCGCTTGAATAATCTTTTGATAATCCGGCACATCTATCTGCGCAAGTTTCTCGAGCTTTACAATCTCGAAGACGATGCCGCTTACCCGAATCTCGCGGGTATAGGTTTCCCGATATTTCGCAATCGTATCGCTCAATTCTTTGCGCCGGACTTTATTGACCGAGGAGTCTACTATCGGCAGTGAACGATAGGCATCGACTTCCTTCTCAAGACTTTCTATTTCTTGCATCCCCGCGAGATAACCCGGAATTTTTTCAATTTCAACCGGCCGCCCCAAGACGCCATTTGTATCCCGAATACCCTGCTGAATTGATCCGACAAGCTTTTCAACTGCCGCATTCAAGCGTTGCGCTATTGCGAATCCTTCGGCTGTTTTCTGATCTTTCGCTGCACGGGCCTGCGCCGCAGCTTGCCGTTCGCGGACAATCGAGCGAATTTCATCTTCAGCCAATTTTACGGATGACAACAGATTCGAGAACCGTTTAACCGCGTCCAGACGGCTCTCGGCCTGAAGATCAGCCACATAATTTTCAATATTCGTTTTTAACGCTGTAAACCGGGTCAGCAATGCCTCATAGTTATTTTTCCCGTTGATCGTACCGACGATAGCGGCCTTTTCAGCATCGAAGGATTGATAAATTCGGTCAATTTCCGCATCTCTCGCCAGCTCTCTTTGCGCCCGGTCATTTTCTTCCGAAATTAATAGTCCGTGCTTTTCGTTCAGCTCGTCAAGCTTTCCAAAGGCGGCATCTTTAATTTGTAATAGCAGCGGATCGATTGGAGATCTCTGATTTTCCAGCATTTTTACGCTGAGACGCTTCGCGATCGCGGACCTTGCTTCAACTTTCTTGTTATCGATGTTTTCGATAAACGCCATTAAATCGTTTATTTTACTCTCAACCGCATCACTATCCGTGAGAAGGGCATCTTGCGCGCCAAAGGTTTTAAATTCCGCAATTAGATCTCGGATTAGTTTTTGATAGACTTCACGAATGACCCCGGCGATTTGCGCGCGCTCAGCCTTTTCTTGCATGGCTAACTCCACTTCACTTTGCCAGTCCGC
>CAZEFF010000085.1:0-7239 GCA_964511315.1 uncultured bacterium
AAAACATATTTGGTTAGAGATCTAACGGGAATCATAAGCGGGTTTACTATACCAACGCTGTCAAGGTTCGGAGGCCAAAAGGTGTGTCAATTTACCTCAATTCACCCCCAGGGGGGCGAATTCAAAGGTTCGCTTAAACCTTTTTATCAGAGGGAGTTACAGCGATTTTCTTGGGGAAGGTAAGCGTGAAAGAAGTTCCTTTACCGAAGGTGCTGTCGACTTCAATTTTGCCTTGGTGGGCCTTCACGGTGCGGTCAATAATCATGAGCCCAAGACCAGTTCCCTTTTCTCCTTTGGTGGAAAAAAAGGCCTGAAAAATGTTGGCTTTTGTTTCATCGCTCATGCCCATGCCATTATCTTCAATTTTAATCTGATAATGCTCCACATCCGTTTCACGGACGCGAATGCGAATGAAAGCGTCAGGCTTATCGCTCGCTTCAATCGCGTTTTTCACAATATTTAAAAGCGCGCGGTAAATGGAGCGGTCTTCGCCCTCCGCTAGAACCGGCGGATTCTCTACTGCGAAATCAAGCGTTACATGGTTTTGATCCGCTTTGGGTTTAAGATCCTCGACAAGTTCTTCAAGGAGCGCCTGCAGACTCAAAGGCTGCGGCTGAATATGATAATCTTTTGTGAGACTCAGCATCTCATAGATGAATCCGTTGAGTTCACGCAGCGTCTTCGCGATTCCTTTGGTGCCCCGGTCTAAAAACTTCTGATTATTATTTTTAAGTCCTTCCTGAATCCATTCCTGAGAAAACATTCCGATCTGCATGATATTTTTCATTTCATGAATGACCATACTTGTCGTTCTGCCGATCGCGGCCAATCTTTCCATTTTTAAATTCTGTTCATGAAGAAGAATGTTTTTGAGCGCGCCGGCGAGCTGCGCGGCCAAACCTGCGGCAAGTGTAACCTCTCGAGGCAAGAATACTTCTGTCCCGCTTTTCACGAAACACGCGACACCAATCGCGCTGTTGCGGACAATCAACGGAATAAACGCGGCTGGTCCCGCGCTTACATTCTGGCCCTTTTTAAAGGCCGATTCGGCCTGGGCCTGAAGCAAGTCCGGAACCGTTTTTTCATCTGAGCTGGATTCGATCCAAAGCTTATCTTCCGCACCCGCGAGAAATAAAAATCCGCGTGACGCGTTTACAAAAAGAAGGGTGTTTTCTACGAAGAAATCACAGAGAAGTTTTTTATCGAGAAATGAATTGTAGATTTTCCCGATTTCCTGAGCGGCGAGTAAATCTTTGTCTTGCGTTTCCAAGGGCGCTTCGAGTTTATTCCTGCTGAACAGGCTGCGTTGCGGAAACAGAGGGTTCCGGGGCGCGGTCCATATAAATATCCCGAGGCTTGGCGCCCTGTGCGGGACCAATGAGCCCCTCGGCTTCCATTTGATCAACAATACGGGCCGCGCGCGTGTAGCCTAAACGGAGACGCCGCTGTAAATTGGAGGTAGAAGCCTGGCCGGTCTCAAGCACGACGGCCACAGCTTCATCAAAGAGCTCATCTTTTTCCTGAGCGCCGCCGCCGGTCTTGCCTTCCTGAAGCTGCGCGATTTCAGGATGAAATTCAGGCTTGGCCTGGGCCGCCACAAATTTTACGACCCCGTTAATTTCTTCGTCTGTCACATAAGCAGCTTGACCGCGCGTGGGTTTTTCATCTCCGGGCTTCATAAAAAGCATGTCCCCTTTGCCGATTAATTTATCGGCCCCGCTCGCGTCAATGACCGTGCGCGAATCCACTTTTGAAGCGACTTTAAAAGAGATACGCGCCGGGAAATTGGCTTTAATCACACCCGTAATGACGTCGACTGAGGGACGCTGCGTGGCCAAAATTAAATGAATTCCAACCGCGCGGGAAAGCTGCGCGAGGCGGGCGATGGCCATTTCTACTTTATCCTGCGCAACCATCATTAGATCAGCAAGCTCATCGATGATGACCACAATGTAAGGAAGACGCGCGGGCACGACATTTTCTGAAGGCCCTGCCGCGGTTACTTCTGCTTCCGCTTCAGGAGAAAGCGGGCGTGAATTAAATGCCTGAATATTTCGGACACCGATATTCGCGAACAGTTTATAACGGTTTTCCATTTCATTGATGACCCAGTTAAGCGTGTGCGCGGCTTTTTTCACGTCCGTCACAACAGGCGTCAGCATATGCGGAATTTTATTGTAGCCCGAAAGTTCAACCATTTTAGGGTCCACCATCACAAACTTAAGTTCGTCCGGAGTGCAGGCATACATCAGCCCGGCAATAATCGAATTCACACAGACTGTTTTTCCGCTTCCGGTGGTTCCGGCAATCAGCAAATGCGGCATTCCGGTCAGATCAGAAATTAAAACTTTTCCGCTGGTATCTTTTCCAAGAGCGAGCGGAAGAATGCATTTTTTAGAACGGAAAATTTGCGATTCGATCATTTCACGCAGTGAAACCATACTCGCGATGTTATTGGGAACTTCAACGCCGATGGCTGACTTTCCGGGAATTGGGATAATCAGACGAACGCTCGCGGCTTTAAGCGCGAGCGCGAGATCGTCAGAAAGCGCGGCGATGGAATTGACCTTCACCCCCGGCGCTGGCATAAGTTCGTAGCGGGTAATCACCGGGCCTTGCTCAACCTCAACAACTTTTACTTCAATTCCAAATTCTCCCAAAGTTTCTTCGAGGATTTTCGAATTGCCCTGTAAATTGTCCGTGGGCGCTTCGCTTGCAGTGGGTTTTCTCAAAAGATCAATGGGAGGAAGCTGATAATTCGCGTCGTTAACCGCTTTTGATCCAATGACTCCTTCAAACTTTTTTTCCTCTTGAACCGGCTCCTTTTCAGGGCGGGGTTTCACAGGCGGAGCGGGCAGCATATTTGCTTCCTTAAGTTCTTTCACCGCGTCCCGGAGTTCCTTCGATTCTTTAGCCGATTTCTCTTTCTTTACATCTGATTTATCACCGGCTAATTCTTCAGGCAAATCAGGACGGTATTGTTTCACCTTCAATGGGATATCAGGAAGCGAGGAAGCTTTGGGAGCTTCAGCTTGCGGGGTTTTCGCCGCGGCTGCTTGCTGCCGGTCAGATCTCTGCTGCTGTTTTTGTTTCTGCAAAAGCGCCAGCTGCTGCTGCTGATCTTTTTTCTGCTTCGCGGCGCGCCGCTTTTCAATCCACTCGTGAAACCCTTGAAACTTATCAAGGAAAGTAAGCGCGTGTTCGCTGAAATGTTCCCAAAATTTTCTAACAAGCGGATAGATTAAAAAGTCTGTCGCCAAAAGCAAAGAAAGAAGAAGGCAGGAGCCGGCAAGAATATAACTTCCGAGCATTCCAAAATACCGGAGCAAATGAGACGCGGTAATATAACCGATCGCTCCGCCCTGTTCAAAACGTTCAGAAGCGTTAATCGATATCGCGACAAGCGTGGACGTTGAAAACAACGCGATCCCAAGCCCGACAAATTTAAAAAACTTTTTTTCGGGAACTTGCTGAGTGAAGAAGCAGGCTGACCAAAGAAGGAAAAGTCCCGGGATTAAAAACGCGCTGACGCCGACCGCTAAACGGAGACCGAAAGCTAAATAGGCTCCGATAATTCCGGTAACATTTTGAATTGGGTTCGCGGGGTCTGAGGTAAAAAAGGGCAAATCATTAGAATGATAAAAAGCCAGACTCGCGAGAGTAAATAAACCTAAGAGAAGAAATAAGACGCCCCAAATTTCATTGATTCTTTCTTTGCGCATAAAAAATCCAAAAACCTCCGCGATTTTTTTCTCGAAAGTTTTTTTCGAGAGATAAAGCTGATTTTATTTCAAGCCTGTATGACCGAACCCGCCCGCTGACCGGTGGGTGGTGTCTAGATTATCGGCTACAAGCCAAACAGCCTTAACCACTTCCGCAATCACAAGTTGGGCAATCCGAAGTCCCCTCTCGACGGTAAAATCCTCCTGGCCTAAATTGATGGCAATCACCTTGATTTCACCCCGGTAATCCGAATCAATCGTACCCGGGCTATTCAGCATGGTAATGCCGTGTTTAAGGGCTAACCCGCTCCTGGGGCGCACCTGCGCTTCGGTGCCTAAAGGAAGCGAAATAGAGATTCCGGTAGGAATGAGACTTCTTTGGCCGGGTTTCAAGGTAACAGGGGTATCCACAGCTGCAAGTAAATCAATGCCGCTGGCACCCTGAGTTTGATACGTTGGAAGTGTTAGACCTTCGAAATTCGGATGGGTTTTGATGGGGACTTCAATTTGCCGCACGATGAAACCTTTTGAGACAAAATTTTTAAATTTTTAGCCCGGCACCCGAAGGTGCCGGACCAAAATCAAATCTTTAACGGCGTGAGCGGGATCTTCCGCCACGATCGCCGCCGCGTCCGCCGCCACCGCCGCGTCCCGCGTCAACTTCATCGCGTTCAGCGTCAGGGGGAAGCATGGGCAAACCGCCCTGAACAGCTTGCT
Source organism: uncultured bacterium (assembly GCA_964511315.1). Taxonomy (GTDB): domain Bacteria; phylum Omnitrophota; class Omnitrophia; order Omnitrophales; family Aquincolibacteriaceae; genus CAZEFF01. The sequence goes on from CAZEFF010000085.1 coordinate 4,440, forward strand.
TAATGCTCAAGCTGATTTTTCCATTTTCATCGATTGAAACCACTTTTACCGGAACCGTGTCGCCGATGCGCATGTAATCCGCCGGGGACTTCACAAAACCATCCGCGATTTCGGAAACGTGCACAAGTCCGTCCGTTCCGGGAAGAACTTCGCAGAAAGCGCCGAAAGCCATAAGCTTCTGGACGCGTGACTGATAAATTTGTCCAACTTCGGGAACCTGGGAGACTGCCATAATACGGGCAATTGCTGCTTCGCCCGCTTTGCCGTCAATGGCCGCGACATAAACCGTGCCGTCATCTTCAATATCAATCTTAGCGCCGGTTTCTTCCACGATTTTACGGATATTTTTTCCGCCGGGGCCGATAAGCTCACCGATCTTGGAAGGATTAATTTTAAGCGTCGTGATGCGCGGAGCAAACGGAGAAAGTGTCTCACGCGGTTCAGCAATCGCGGCTTTAATCATTCCAAGAATTTTCATCCGGGCTTCACGCGCCTGGCTGAAAGCTTCTTTTAAAATATCATCCGTCACACCGTCAATTTTAAGGTCCATTTGAAGAGCCGTAAGACCTTTTTCAGTTCCCGCGGCTTTAAAATCCATATCGCCGTGGTGATCTTCAATGCCCGCGATATCGGTCAGGACTTTCCACTTTTTTTCAGAGGTAATAAGACCCAGCGCGATTCCAGCGACAGGCGCTTTAATCGGAACGCCCGCATCCATCAAAGCAAGTGTACCGCCGCAAACAGTGGCCATCGAACTTGATCCATTGGACTCCATAATTTCAGAAACAAGACGAATCGTGTAAGGAAATTTATCACCATCAGGAATAACGGCTTTAAGCGCGCGTTCCGCCAAAGCGCCATGCCCAATTTCGCGGCGTCCAGGTCCGCTGTTCCGTCCCGTTTCTCCGACACTAAAAGGAGGAAAGTTGTAATGAAGCATAAAAGTTTTTGATTGCTCGCCTTCAAGGGCATCGATCCGCTGCTCATCATCCCCTGTACCGAGCGTAACAACCGAGAGACTCTGTGTCTGACCGCGCGTAAAAAGCGAGGAGCCGTGCGTGCAAGGAAGAATTTCAACTTCGCAGGTAATTTTGCGGATATCACGGACACCGCGGCCGTCCGGGCGCTTATTTAAATCGAGCGCGAGGTGGCGGAGCTTTTCATATTCAAGCTCGTCAAAAACAAGTTTCAAATAATTTTCTTTAAAGTCTTCGGCCTTGGTATCAAATTCCGCTTTTACTTTTTCATAAAGATCGGCGGCGGCCGCTTCGCGTTCTTCTTTGGATTCAATTCCAAAAACCTTGTCAAAACCGGTTTCCGTAATCTTGCGCGCTTTGGTCCACATTTCCGCAGGAATCGCGAGACCTACTACTGGACGTTTTTTCTTGCCGGCTTTTTTTACAAGTTCCAGCTGAAGCTTTACGATTTGTTTAATCGCTTCATGACCAAACTTAATAGCTTCGGTCATTTTCTCTTCAGAAATTTCATTGGATCCCGCTTCAATCATAATCACTTTTTCGCTGCTTCCGGCGAGAACAAGATCCAAATCGCTGGTTTCCATTTCGGCGAAAGTAGGGTTAATCACAAGCTGCCCGTCAATAAGACCAACGCGCACGGCGCCAAGGGCTTTTTCAAAGGGAATATCAGAAATCATAAGCGCGGCCGAAGAGGCATTCATCGCCAAAATATCCGTGGCATTTTCTTTATCCGCGGAAAGCGCGATGGCCATGATTTGCGTATCATTCATGTAGCCTTTAGGGAAAAGAGGGCGAAGAGGACGATCGATCAAACGGGAAGTCAGAACTTCTTTTTCAGAAGGCTTGCTTTCACGCTTAAAAAATCCGCCGGGAATTTTTCCAGCCGCGTAAGTCCGCTCGCGGTAGTCAACAGTGAGCGGAAAAAAATCTTTTCCTTCATCCGCTTTAAGTTTAGAGACAGCCGCCGCGAAAACAACGGTTCCGCCGCACTGAATCGTTACAGATCCGTGGGCTTGTTTGGCCATACGGCCAGTTTCAATAATAATTTCTTTGCCGCCAATAAGGGCTTTTACAGTTTGAGTAGACACAGTTATTCTTCCTTTTTAGTGAGATCGATTCGGGTGGGATTATTTACGCAAATCAAGACGTTCAATAATCGCTTTATACCGCTCAGGGGCGGTTTCTTTCAAGTAAGACAAAAGTCTTTTGCGCAGGCCGACCATCTTGATGAGCCCGTAACGGGAATGATGATCTTTCGCGTTAACTTTAAAATGACCGGAAAGATGATTAATTCTTTCGGTTAAAAGTGCGATTTGGACTTCAGCGGAACCGGTATCGTTTTTGTCACGGCGGTGATCCGCGATAACTTTTTTCTTTTTTTCTTTTGCGAGTGGCATTTCTTTTTCTAACTCCTTACCTGATTGATATTTGCGCTATTTTTAGAGCTCCGTATTATATGCTGGAGGGTATTCCTTGTAAAGGACTACTTTCCTATCCTTTTAGAGCCTGCCGGGCCGCCAAAAGGTCCTTCTCGACCTGCTTTTTGAGCTCTTCGGGACTCCCAAAACGCCTTTCATCCCTGAGTCGGGGGTGCAAAAGCACCTCAAGGGTGGTCCCATAGAGATCCCCTTTAAAATCGAGCAAATGGACCTCGGCGACTGCCTGATCTCCCTCTTTAAAGGTGGGGCGAATACCATAATTAAGCACCCCAGGGGCCCATTTAGAAGGAAGGCCGGATTGAAACTCGATAACATCTTCATCGCTGCTCGCCTTTTTGGTCATCTGGACCTGCCGGACCATTACCGGGTAGACCCCTCGGGGCG
>CAZEFF010000086.1:0-5074 GCA_964511315.1 uncultured bacterium
CCATTCGCCAGTTAGGACTTGAATCCTGTGTCAAGCTTTTAGGAAAGCGCCGTGACATTCCCGCGCTGCTCGCTCAATCGCACCTTTTAGTGCTACCCACGCTTGTGCCGGAAGCATTCGGGCGCGTGATTGTGGAGGCCGGCGCTGTCGGAACTCCGGTAGTTGCCACGGGCGCGGGCGGAGTGCTTGATATTATTGATCATGGTGAAAATGGATTGCTGGTTCCTCCCGGAGATGTTCCCGCGATGGCCGATGAAATGGTCAGAATTTTAAAAGACGACGCGTTCTCAAAAAAATTATCGGGCGCCTTGCGGGAAAAAGTCGAGAAGAAGTTTTCGCTTGATCTGATGACGCGGGAAACCCTTTCGGTTTATGAAGAAGTGAAGCGTGAAAAAAAGATTTTAGTTTTTAAGCTTGGCGCGGCAGGGGATGTGATTTTATGCGTCCCGAGTCTTCGAATGTTGAGAGACCGGTTTCCAACCGCGGTTATTTCAGTTATGGTAGATAAAAAATTCGCGCCGCTTCTTTCTAATGTTCCTTATGTGAATCAGGTGATCCCCGTAGACCGGGATAAGCTTTCAAACCTTTTTTATTTTTTAAAATTGACCAAAAAATTGCGCAAAGAAAATTTTGATCTTTCAGTTGATTTTCAAAACTCTAAATGGACTCATCTGCTGTCCTTTTTTGGCGCCGTGCCTGAGCGGTACGGTTTTTCACGCGGCCGTTTCGGGTTTCTTTTGAACCGCGGGGACCGGTACCAGCACGCGCCGGAACCGCCGGTGCATAATCAATTTAGAATTTTATCCAAACTGGGTATTCGAAAGCTGGATGATGCGCTTGAGCTTTGGACGGATGCCTCTTCCGAGCGCAAAGTGGAAGAAATGCTGCCTAGAGAATTTGAGGCTGTTGAGGGAAAAACGGTTGGGTTTGTTTTGGGATCCAGTCCGGCATGGCCGACTAAGCGCTGGCCCGTTGAAATGTTCCGCGAACTATCGGATCGCCTAATTAAAGAACTTAAGTGCCGAGTTGTTTTGATTGGCGCGAAGGAAGATCACCCGCTGGCTCAGCAGTTTGACACCGCTTCAGACCATATTACCAATTTGACCGGAAAAACTTCGCTGACGGATTTGGTTTCAGCCGTTAAGCGTCTGGACCTGGTTGTTTCGGGCGATACGGCTCCTTTACATGTTGCTAGCGCGCTTAAAGTCCCGGTTATCGCGCTTTTTGGCCCAACGGATCCTAAGAAACATATGCCGCCTACCACGCATGCGTCCTTATTTTATAAAGGAATCGCGTGCCAGCCTTGTTACAGCGGAGAATGTAAAAATAAAGAGCGGATGGCTTGTCTGAAAAGTATATCCGTGGAAGAAGTGTTTCAAGCCGTTAAAAAGCAGCTTCACGCGCGCGAGCAATCCCTGGCCGCAAAAGTTTAGCCATGAAAATCCTAATCATTAATAAAAATTGGCTTGGCGATATTTTATTTCAGCTTCCCGCGATTGAGGCGGTGAAGGCCCATTATCCCGCCGCTGAGATTGTCTGTATGGCCCCAGCCCGCTGCAAAGAAATTCTCGAAGCGTGCCCTTCTGTCAGCCGTGTTCTTATTTTTGACGAGAAAAATTCGCACAGAAATATTTTTAAGCGTTTTGCCTTTGCCGCCGCGCTCAATAAAGAAGGGTTTGATAAAGTTTATCTGTTTCACCGCTCAAAAACACGCGCGTTTTTAGCGCTTTGCGCGGGGATTAAAGAAAGAATCGGTTTTGATAACGGACGCGGATTTTTATTAACCAAGCACGCGCCGGAGCCTTCCAAAAATGTGCCGCTCCACCACGTGGATTATTTTATTGAGCTCATAAAAATTGACGGAGTCGCGGCCCCTTCCCACGCGGTCTATCGGTTCCATGCGCGGGAAAACGATAAGGTTTCGGCTGAAAAAATGATGAAAGACAATAACCTTGTCCGCTACGTATGTTTTCATCTTGGCGCGAATTGGGAGCCCAAGCGCTGGCCTGTTTCTCATTTCGCGGCATTGGCCGATATGATCGCTGAAAAATGGAATGCCGACATTGTTGTCACGGGATCTCAAGGAGATAAGGATTTGTCCGAAAAATTTTTGGAATTGGTAAAAAAGGCCAGAGTTGTTTCTCTCACCGGAAAAACGAATCTAGGTGAGGCAGCCGCAATTTTTCAAAAAGCGCAGTGGGTTATTTCGGGAGATTCCGGCCCCATGCATATAGCTTCAGGCGTAGGCGCGCGGTTGGTAGCTTTGTTCGGGCCGACAGACCCGAGGCGTACTGGGCCAAGAGGTGTCGGTAAAAGCATTGTTCTGAGTTACGTGCCTCCGGGTTATTCCATCCCGTGGTACGGAAGAGAAGTGCCGGAATGGCTTTCAAATATTAAACCGGAACAAGTGATTGAGGCGATTGAAAATGAACACTGGAATGATTTCCCGGGCCGTCAAGCGGTGCCGAATTTGAACCCGCCTAAAATTTTGCTTGTGACGCTGACCAATATCGGTGATGTCATTATCAATACCGCTGTTTTGATGTCATTAAAAACGCAATTTCCGGATTCACATATTACCGTTGTGACGAGCCCCAAAGGGGAAGGTGTTTTAAAAGGCAGCCGATTCATCGATAGAATGATTCTTTATGATAAGCGGGCTTCTCTTATGGAAAAGCTGAATTTTTTAAAGGAAATTAGAAGTGATAATTATGATTATGCTATTGATTTAAAAAACACGGCCATTCCGTTTTTAATAAACGCAAAGCATCGAAGCAAGTTATTCCGCCACCGGAAAAATTTAACGTTAAGGGATCATCATCTCGATGTCCTTAAAGATATGAAGCTGAACGTTGAGCAGAATCAATTATTCGATTTTTTTGGCGCTGAAGAAGAAGTGAGTGTGTTGGAGAAGCTGCGGGCAAAAAGCATTTCCGCTCAGAAGGATTGGATTGTCATCGCGCCTATTGCGGCAAGTGAGCTCAAGACATGGAAACTTGAAGGGTTCCGGGAAGTGATCGAAAAACTGCTGCGTGAACAAGAAGAGCCTATTTTTCTTGTCGGCGGCGAAAGAGAGAAAAGTCTTGCGGAACCGCTTACCGCGTTAGACCCCCTGCGTGTTTGGAATTTGGCAGGGGAAACATCCCTTCGGGAGCTCGCGTTTTTGTTATCGCGGGCGAATCTAGTCATCGCGCATGATAGTTCGGTGTTGCATTTGGCGTATGAAATGGACCGTCCTGCTGTGGGGATATTTGGGCCGACCGATCATACAGAGTCAGGCCGTTTCGGCCCGCATTTTAGAATTGTCCGCGCGGGTTCTCCCTGTTCGCCTTGTATGACACCCTCCTGCCGTTTTGACCGTCAGCATTGCTTCGAAGATTTAAAATCCGATCAGGTTTTTTCGGCTTGCCGGGAGCTTCTGCATGTCCATTCGCATTGATCCTCAAGCCCGTATCTTAATCACCCGCGCTGACCGCATTGGTGATTTTGTGCTTTCAACTCCTGTGCTGAAAGCGGTACGAGAAAAATATCCTAAGGCGTGGATTGCCTGTTTAACTTTTCTTGAAAATAAAGATCTGATCACGGGGAATCCTTATATCAACGAAGTGATTTTGTATGATAAAAAAGGATCCGAGCGGGGATGGCTGGGGAATTTCTTTTTCGCGAAGAAACTCGCCCGCAAACGGTTTGATCTCGCCATCCATCTGCATGCCACGAATCGGATGCATTGGATTACGAAAATCGCGAAAATCCCTGTCCGTATCGGCTGGACAAGAAAAGCCGCGGATCTTCTTACGCATGGATTTGAAGATGTGAAGCGAAAAGGGGAAAAACACGAGGCCCAATATAATTTTGATTTACTCGCGCCCCTAGGCATTCAGTGCCCGGATAAACTCGAAACGCATTTTCCGGTTCAGGAAAATGCGCGTATTTCGCTCCTAAAGCTTTTAGAGCATCACGGTATTTCTGAGCATAAACCTTGGATTGTTTTAAGTCCCGGCGCGAGCTGCCCTTCAAAACGCTGGCCCGCTGAACGGTTTGCTTATCTCGCTGAAAAAATTTCTCGGGATATTAGCGCTGAAATAATCATTATCGGCAGCAATGAAGATAGTCAACGAGTTGAACGGATGAAGCGGGCGGCAGAAACGCCGCTTTGTGATCTTACCGGGAAATTATCACTCGCGATGCTTGGCGCGCTGCTTGAAAAAAGCAGTTTATTGGTATCAAACGATTCGGGCCCCGTTCATATCGCGGACGCCGTAGGAACGCCGGTGCTTTCCATTTTCGGCCGTAAACAGCCGGGGTTATCACCCGCGCGCTGGAAGCCTCTCGGAGAAAATTCAAGTTTTATATGGAAGGATGCCGGCTGCGATCCTTGCCTCGCGCATGACTGTCAGATTAATTTTTTATGTCTGGATATTATCTCGGAAGAGGAAGTTTTCCAGGAAGCTAAAAAACTTTTGCGTCAGCATCCCGCGGGAATCCGCTAATTTATGGACTCCATCCGCCGCGTTCTTGTCGTCCAGCCTTATGGTATTGGCGACCTTCTTTTTTTAACGCCCGTACTTCGCGCTTTGCGGTTAATTCCCACGGTTGAAAAAATTGATTTGCTGTTAGGGTCAAGAACGGAAATGGTTGTGCGCGCGAATCCTCATGTTGATGAAATTATAACTGTCGATAAAGATCTTTTTCACCGGAGAAGTTTTTTTGAAAACGCTGCTGACTCGCTCAAACTTTTATTTAAATTACGGCGAAGCCGCTATGACTTGCTTTTGGATTATTCGCTCCGGGGCGAGTACGGTTTTGCGGGGCTATTAGCTGGGATTTCAAAGCGGGCAGGTTTTAATTATAAACGCCGGGGATTTTTCCATAATATTAAATTCGATCTTCCGGAAGGTTTTAAAGGCCGTCATGTCGCGGATTTTGTTTGTGATTTAGCCGAAAAATCGGGCGTGCCTGTTCGTGACCGGTTTTTAGAATTTTATCTTGAAAATAATGATCGGGGAGAAGCCCTGGAAATTTTAGAAAAAAACAAACTGACCGCGGGCCGTTATTTGGTCGTTAGCGCCGGCGG
>CAZEFF010000086.1:5174-7005 GCA_964511315.1 uncultured bacterium
AAGCAAGTTTGTTTTTAGGAAATGACGGCGGGCTGCTGCATATTGCTCAGGCGATGAAAACGCCGGTGATCGGGTTCTACGGTCCGGTCGATCCCCTTGTCTATGGGCCTTACCCGGAGCATCCAAGCGCGGCTGCTGTTTTTAAAGAAAAATTAGAATGCCGGCCATGTTATCAAAAATTCCGTTATAATGCCGCCTGCGCCGGCAGGGAATGTCTGCAAGAATTGAATGCTCAGGAGATTATGAGGTTTTTGAATAAAAAGAATTTTTTCTCAAGTTTTAAAAATAGAAATGTGGAAGCCGGAGTTCATCCATGAAATTAATTTTACGTTTTCTGAAGTATTTGATTTTGACAGCTCTTGTTGTGTTTGTGACGGCCTTTTACTTTCTTCCGCTGCCGGGCACAATTCCTGTGCTTATGTATCATTACATTGGAACTGAAGCGGAAGCGAAGAAAGAAAAAAGTTTTGTGACCGCCGAAACATTTAGGGCTCAGCTGGAATTCTTAAAACGTTTTGGGTATCACCCGGTTTCTATTGATGATTATTACGCGATACGGTCAGGGCAGAAAAAGGGGCGCGGCAAAGAAATCCTTATCACCTTTGATGACGCGCACTACTCTTTTAAAGACGCGTTTGAAATTCTTAAACACTATGAATTTCCGGTCACTGTGTTTGTCATTAGTGAAGCGGCGAAGGGAAATTTAAAAAATGGCAGTCTAGACGCTCAAACGCTCAAAGAAATGTCCGCGCAAAAATGGCTTAAAATTGAGAGCCACACAAAAACTCACCCCGCGCTTTCACAGTTGACTCCCGAACAAATTAAGGACGAGTTGGCCGGATCCAAAAAAGACTTGGAAGAGCTGTTCGGAATTCCGATTAATTTTCTGGCTTACTCGAGCGGTGATTTTGATTCTAGGGTGATCGATATCGCGAAAGAATCGGGGTATTTAATGGCGTTTACCACATCACACAAAAGACTTAAGAATCAGCCCCGAGGGCCCTACTCAATTACCCGGAATAAAGTTTCTGAACAAAATGCCTTCATTTTTTGGTTTTCTGTCTCGGGAATCTACGAAAAATTCAAAGCCTGGCGGCATCAAATGAAGCAAAGGCCTTCCCTAAACCTTTCCTAGCGATAACCCTTTTGTTTTCAACGGGTTACATCATTTTCCATTCGTTGACACCCTAAGGCAGGGGTGATAGAATACTAGGCTTTACAAGCCTTAATATTCTTAACACCCTGTAACTTCAATACTTAGAGTATAAATGCCCAATCCTTCAGCGGCCTCAAAAACCGCTTTAAATGCCTCTGAGAAGCGGCGTTTTTTAGAAATCATTAATTGTTTTGAAAAGGCCAAAGTTCTGGTTATTGGGGATTTTATCCTCGACCAGTTTATTTGGGGAACAGTCGACCGCATTTCGCCGGAAGCCCCGGTGCCGGTTGTCCGAGTGAACCGCGAATCTTATATGCCTGGCGGATCTCTAAATGCCGCCCATAACGTGCATGCTTTAGGCGGAAAAGTTTATCCCTGCGGTGTTTTGGGCCGCGATCTTGAAGGCCGCATGCTTTTAAAAGTTTTGAGGCAGCGGAATATTGATACGGGAGGCATTGTTTATGACGCATCCCGGCCGACCTCTATCAAGACGCGGGTGATCGCGCATTCTCAGCAGGTCGTGCGTTTTGACCGCGAAAAAGACCATCTGATTTCCGCGGATGACTGCAAAAAGATTTTTAAATTTGTGCGTGAAAAAATTAAAGAAGTCAGCGCGGTTGTCATCGAAGATTACGGCAAGGGAGTCATTCAGCCCGCGCTGCTAAAAGATATTGT
>CAZEFF010000087.1:0-3646 GCA_964511315.1 uncultured bacterium
ACTCGCCGTCCGCCTGCGTAATCACAAGCACATGATCCAGCTGCTGCTCTTTATCGAGTTCATAGCGCGTCGGCCAGGAAGATTCGGTGACGATCTTGCTTTCCGGCTGCCCCTTAATCACATGAAAATTTTTATCAACCTCGGCCGAAAGATTGCCCGGCAGAAAACATAAGACCGCCATTCCAAACGCGGCGAGCTTCATAATCATTAAACGAGTATCTCTGGAATGACTAATCATAAACTTCACGCCGGTGCCCAATTTTAATGATTGTGATTTTTTTCACCGCATCATCGATTTCATACACAATCCGGTAGTCACCCTGCCGCAGACGGTAATAGCGTTCATCTCCCCGCAAAACCTGAACACCAAAAGGCCTTGGATGCTGCGAGAGTGTTCCTATTTTCTGAACAATTTTTTCCAGAAAGGTTTTGGGGATTGAGCGCAGTTCCTTCTCCGCGCTCTTCTTGAAAAGCAGATTATAAGAGTCCATCCTTTTTCAAATCTTTAAGGACAGCCTCGTAAGAGCGCGAGGGTTCAGAAACGCGGTCGCGAATAGCGCTAAGGTCCGCGGAATCTTCCTTGAGGGAAAGGCGGATGGCCTCATTCACAAGGTCAGAAACAGAGATATGCATCTGCACGGCCTTCATCTTGACGGCCTGATGCAGTTTTGGATCTAAGTAGATGGTCGTGCGTTTACTCATGAGAGAATATTAGCATCAAAGCGTTATAACGTCAAGACGTTAAAACGTCTTACCGGGTGCCCCCCCATCCTGCTTATTTATATTTCACCATGGTGCCTTCGGCAGTCACGATGGATTTACTTTGCAGCGCCACATAGCCGGGAACATAGCGGTAGGACGCGCCGATCACCGCGTCCGCGCCGTACTCTTTCGCCTTCAGGCTGAGTTTATCAAAAATCATTTCTTTATACTTCAGGCGCTTAGTTTCCAGGGCCGCTTTAGTGTCCGCGGGAATATAATCCGACACCCGCCCGTCTTTTGAAACATAATCCGCGAGACCGCCGATCATATCGCCCGCTGATTCACTGATTTCTTCACGCACCGAAACCGGGCCGATCGCTTCATTGGCTTTCGCAATCGTTGCCGTTTCCCAAATCACCGGCTTGGCAGTTGTTTTGGATGTGGTCGCGCAGCCCGCTGCGAGCCATACGGCTAAGAGGATAACAGTCCCATTAATTTTATTCATAAAATGACTCCTGTATTTTCAATCCGTTTAAAATGATTCCGTGCAGAATACCGCGGACCCTTCAATTATTTGTCAGTTCCGCCAATAAACTTATATGCGAACGCGCCCAAGACCGCGCCGAGTATCGGAGCCAGCCAAAAGAGCCACAGCTGTGAAAGCGCCCACCCGCCGGCAAATACCGCGACACCCAAACTGCGCGCGGGGTTAACCGAAGTATTCGTCACAGGAATGCTGATCAAGTGAATTAAGGTCAGGCCTAAACCAATCGCGATAGGCGCGAAACCCTGAGGCGCGCGTTTATCCGTGGAGCCAAGAATAATCAGAAGAAACATCATCGTCATCACCACTTCCGTCACAAATGCCGCCAGCAGTGAGTAGCCGCCCGGAGAATGAAGCCCGTACCCATTCGACGCGAAACCGGCCGAAGCATCAAAACCGGCTTGCCCGCTCGCAATCACAAAAAGAACACCGCCCGCGGCAATGCCGCCGAGAACCTGGGCAATAATATACGGAACCAGTTCTTTCCCTGAAAAACGGCCGCCCGCCCAAAGACCAATCGAAACCGCGGGATTCAAATGACAGCCTGAAATATGCCCGATCGCGTACGCCATGGTAAGCACCGTCAGACCAAACGCGAGAGAAACACCCAGCAAACCAATTCCCACTTCCGGAAATGCCGCCGCCAAAACCGCGCTGCCGCAGCCGCCGAGAACCAGCCAAAACGTTCCGAAAAATTCCGCTCCGTATTTTTTCATAAAATCTCCTTTTTTTAATCCGCACTGCTTGAAATGACTAATGGAGCCGGGCCGATTTATTATGCCTGACCCTTTTTGCTTTTTTATCTCTGCATCTGCTTCATATAATACTCCACGCACTTCGGGCAAATACCTTCAGGGGTTGCCCAATCAGGATGTTTTTCTTTGATTTTCGCGAAAATATGCTGATTCGTATGATCCAGAAAGACAATCAGATCACGAGGAACCGCTTCCTGACAAACAGGGCAAGTATACTTAGACATAAAACGATCCTCTCTTTAGTGGAATCTCATTATACAGAATAGCGTCTTTCGGATTCTGAAATTTCGTAGTCATTCGCGCTCATATCTCTGCGCGCCATCAGTCCCTCGCTGTTAAATTGCCAGTGCTCATTGCCGTGCGTGCGCATCCACTGTTTTTTTTCCGCGTCAAACCATTCATATTCGAAACGCACTGAAATCCGGTCACCCTGCCAGCACCAAAGCTCTTTCATCAGCCGGTACTTTGTCTCTTTCGCCCACTTGCGCCGCAGAAACGCCTTGATCGCTTCACGCCCCTCAAAAAATTCGGTCCGGTTGCGCCACTTGGAATCCGCGGTGTAGGCAAGCGCCACCCGCTCAGGGTCGCAGCTGTTCCAAGCGTCTTCGGCCGCTTTCACTTTCGCGCGCGCGGATTCCTCCGTAAACGGCGGCACAATCAAAACCTTTCCATCTTTTTGAATAAACATTGATCTAATCTGCCTTCACATGATGCGGGTTAAACCTGCGCCTGTCCCCGCTGACGCCTGGCACTTTTTTTTATTTGCCCGCCAGCTGAGCCTGCGGAAGCATCGAGGCCCATTCTCTTTCGACCCCTTTGGCATCGGCTTTGAGTTTCGCGGCCATCTCTTTTGAAACTTTGTCCGGATAAACTTCTTCGGCCCCCGATTCAATGGCCCTAAAAATTTCTTGGGCGACATGCTGCGGCGTTTCTTTTTCCATCGGCACTCCGGCGGACATGTCGGTATCAATCGGTCCGGGATAGACTCCGAGCACGAGTGTGCCCTGGGCTTTTAACTCCCCGCGCGCGCTTTGCGTCATCGAATGGACCGCGGCTTTGGTCGCGCAGTAAGTTCCAAAAAGCGGAATCCCCACCAAACCGCCGACCGAGGAAATATTCACCAGTGCCCCGCCGCCATTTTTTTTGAGAATCGGCGCGAAAGCCCTCGTCATGTTAAGTGTGCCGAAATAATTGACTTCCATTTCTTTGCGGGCGGAAAGAGTATCCGGGGCAGCAATGATCGCGCTGTAATCGGCAATGCCGGCATTATTGATCAGGATTTGAACATCCTGCGCGGTTTTTGCCGCGGCTTTAATCTGTTCTTCATTTGTCACATCCAGGGCCACCGCGGTAACTTTGCCTCCGGAAGACGCGATCAAATCTTTGAGGGCCGCGGTATTCCGCGCGCCCGCGTAAACTTTCGCCGCACCGCTTTTAATCAGCTCCTCGACAATCGCCCGTCCGATTCCGCGGTTCGCCCCCGTCACCAAACACACTGAATTTTTAATTTTCATCGTTATCTCCTTTTACGCCCGGTACCAGGTACTTTTGTACCTGGTACCAGCCGATTTTATGGGTTAGCAGGCCTCCTATTCATGGACAGCCTGCAATTATTTAAAAGCTGTACACAGGACGGCGGGCATTC
>CAZEFF010000087.1:3656-6831 GCA_964511315.1 uncultured bacterium
TTTATTTGCCCTTTTTTTACCTAGCTCTGCAGGACCCGCTTCAACACGTCCCAAGACCAGTTTTTGACCTCAATTTTTACCGGGTTCGGGTCCATTGGCGGTATTGGCGCGCGGTGATTCTCGGACGGAATCACGCCGATCGTCATCTCCCCGTCGGTATAATATGAATCACCGCTCCCATTTTTTCCATTTAAAATTGGGTCGACCCCCGAAACCTGATAAATTCTTTCAAGCTGGCCGGCACGGGTAAGATCCTCCATCAACCCGTCTCTTTCACTGTCGATGTCCGGGGCGATATGGTGCGTAATCTGACCGGTGGTATGACTGAGACCGACACTTCGGTCAAAGGTCGCGCTTCCAAGCCAGAGAGGCTTTCCGTTTTCTCCCGTAATTTCAGTTTTCCAAAAGCGCGCGTGGTGGCGGCTTCGAGGGCTCGCGCCCGCCTGCTTCTCAAAAGCGAAATCCTGCGGTCTGCCTCCCAAGTAGAGATTGCTGACCGGCGCGTTGGGATAAGTTTGATTCAACGCGACCGTTTTCGCGATCGCCAAGTCCGAAGAAATCTTCAGCGGATCCGCTTTTTTCCATCCCGCCAAACTCATCGCGGTACCTAGCTCATCGGCGGACCCAATAAAACCCACATTAAGAGGATCCCCGGGCAAGCCCTCTTTGGTAAAACTCGTTTTTGCAAAACCCTCGAGCTCAGGATGATGATTGTAATGCTTCCAATAATCAGGCGCGAGAAAATAGGCCCCGGCCACATAAACGAAGAGAAGAATTAAAAGTATTTTTAGAAGCTGACGGGTTTTCACGGCTCAGTTCACGTTTATTTGTGATGGTGATTGCGGTCAGTCCGACTTACGAAATTCAGCGAATCCTGGAACGGTTCTCTGCGGGTCACTTTCAGATTGAACCTGTCCCTTTTAATGGGGACTGACCCCTTTTTCAGTGTCTGTCCCCGCTTTAGGATATCACAATTTGTGATATCCTTTCGAGCTTTGAATATTTTCAGATCCCGGCTGAAAACCAATTTTTCGCTTAGGCTGTTCTGGGACCGACATGAGCTGCCGGATTGCCGCAAAGATTGCTTGAATTTCTTTATCATGTTTTTCAGATTTCTTCTCTAAAAGCTCAAGCTTCAGCGCCAGTTCTTTGTTTGTCGAAAGCACCTGCCTCAAACGAACAAATGCCCTCATAATCGCAATATTAACTTCAATCGCTCGTTCACTGCGTAACACCGAGGAAAGCATCAATATGCCATGTTCCGTAAATACTCTCGAAGCCTTTCTACTTCCACCCCAACTTGATATCACATTTTGTGATATCAAGTTAATCTCCTCTTTTTTAAGGCAGAACATAAAATCTGCAGGAAAACGCTTCTTATTACGAGTTACAGCCTGATTTAATGCCTGAGTTTTGACTCCATAAAGGACAGCCAAGTCACGGTCAAGCATCACACGATGCCCGCGGATGAACAAAATAAAATCGGTAATTTTTTCTTGGGTAATTGGTTTTGAAGACATGCGTGAATAATAAAAGATGTATTATTATAAATCAATATAATTATTATTAAATTACAACGATAGGATTGCTATGAATTGCTAGGTGCAACGGTGTGAGAGGTTCTCGGAGGGCTGTCATTCCCGAATGATTCTGTCGGGAATCCAGACCGTTGCCATTGCGAGGAGCGTTTTTTGCAACGCGGCAATCCAGCTTTTTTTGATGTCTAGTGTCTTGTGTCCTGGTGACTTGTGTCTTGTGCCGAGAGTCTTGGTGTCTTGCGATGTACGAAGGCCGCTTTACGATGTACGGCTTCTACCCTTCCATCGGAATGGCAAGGCCGGCGTCGAGGATTTCCTGGTCGACCG
The DNA here is from genome assembly GCA_964511315.1 of uncultured bacterium. GTDB lineage: Bacteria > Omnitrophota > Omnitrophia > Omnitrophales > Aquincolibacteriaceae > CAZEFF01. The sequence continues at coordinate 5,522 of CAZEFF010000087.1, forward strand.
TCTTCCCCTGAACAAACACATTGGCAAGCGAACGGCCATGCTGATCCGCGCCGAAGGTTTGCAGAATAATCCGGCCATTGTCGCGGGCCAGAATTTTTTCTAGTAAAGCTTTGGCGGCCGTTCCTTCCGCTGTTTGAATTTCGGAGGCGTCGATTCTTTTAAGCCGCACCCTTTGCTCCACAATAATTCCAAAACCGGCATTAATTCTCGCGCGGAAAGTATCGCCGTCAACCACCCGCGTGACCACGGCTTCATAAGTATGAAAGTTTTCTTCCCCCGCGCCCTTGCCCGGCGGAATCTCAGCCTCAGGCACCCGTTCTTTTTCAAGAAAAGCCGAAAAACCAAGATTGTAATATTTTTTCCCGTCGATCATTACCCAGGGATAAATGCCAACCGGCGGCGGATGAATTTCAGGCAGCTGATCCGAATCGTCCCCCGCGCCCGCGTGCTCTCTTTTCCATTGCTGAATTTCGAAAGCCAAATGGCTGTAAGTCCAATTTTCTTTTTCAGCTTTCTCCTCGAACTCGGCTCTCTGTTTTAAATCCGCGACCCGCATCAAAAGAATGTAATCCTGCCAGCTGAGCGCCGATTCAGGGGCTCCGGAGGGATAAGCCCGCGCGAATTTTCTCATTCTGTTTAGGAGTGATTGACTCATCCCCAGCTGTTTGGCAAGCCGCGTAACGACTTTATCCCCTGCGTTGGGATCGTAGTGGTTCTCAGCCAAATGCTTTTCAATAAGCGTGCCCGTCTCCCACGCCTCCCGCACCTTCGCCCGCTGAATCGACTGCGCGATTTGATCCCGCGTTTCCATGCGGACCTTGACCAGCTCGCCCAAAAGTTGACTATAAGTCTTCACATCCAATGTCGGTACATTGGATACTTTCCGGGAAGATTCGGACATCTTCTCCGGAAGTGCATCAGCATGCGCACTTGTCTCTGGTGATCCAAGTACTTCACGCCGAGGCTTTGACGCCTCGTGCGTGAATGTATCCTGGGCAAAGGAAAATGGAGAGAAAATAAAAACGAAGAGGAGGGCTGTAAGGATTTTATTTTTGAGGAATGTCATTGTGAATTAAGTGCGTGTCCCCGGCATTATAGGGTGCCCTTCTGTAGAACGCCTGTGATTTTTTTTAGAACCACCCGGTCTTCTTTTGAACATACTTCTCTTGAAACTCTTGCTCCGATTTCGTCAAATAAATAATCCCCTCAACGATAGCAATCACACCAATAACCATGGAAGGAAGCCCCATAATGGCCAGCCCTACAAGAAATATGGCCAGCATCACCACGCCTTCCTGATTGTACCCAAG
>CAZEFF010000088.1:0-6727 GCA_964511315.1 uncultured bacterium
GAAAACGCGCTCACTTCAAAATTATTTTCCGCGAGAATTTCAACGAGGAATTGTTCGGGCGCTTTATTCGTTTCGCGCGCGATATCTTTAATCGTTTCGCCCTCATAACGCTGCCATTTTTTATTGGCAACAGAAGCAATCATAACCGAATCCCATCTCATTTTTCTCTGATCGAAATAGTCCTGAAGCTCACGCACAAGTTCATCCCGTTTAAACAAATCTTTAAAGAGCGCGGTCCGGTCTTCCCTGCTGTAAATTTCATCGGGCAAAATCACGCCGAGTTCCGCGTAGCTCGCCGTATAAGGATAAACATCGGCGAAAACCGCCTGACCTTTTTGCCGGGCCGCGTTAATCAGCTCGATCGCCTCATCAATTTTTTTCCAATTGTTTTTTCCGGCTGCTTTCAAATGAGAGATTTGAACGGGCGCCTGGGCTTTGTCTCCAATCTGGATGGCCTCTGTAATCGCTTCCAAAAGCCTTGAGCCTTCATTGCGCATATGAAACGCGCAAACGCCGTTATTCCGCGCCGCTTCGCGGCATAACTCAATCAGTTCGTCTTCTTCCGCGAAAATCCCCGGAAGATAAACCAATCCGTAGGAAATTCCGACCGCTCCCTGTTTCATCGCGTCACGCAGGAGGTTTTTCATTTCTTCAATTTCACCGCGGCTTGCGGGACGCGGCGAATAGCCCATAACGGCCGACCGCAAATTACCATGCCCTACTAATCCTGCGAGATTGGTATAGCTTGAGACGGCATTAACGGAATGCCGGTATTCTTCGTAAGTGGCCCAATCGATTTTTCCGGGAACTTTGACCCCCTCTCGGGACCAAATTTCACGAAGCCGGCCGGAATGCGTGCCAAGCACAGGCGCCGCGGACATTCCGCAATTTCCCGTAATTTCAGACGTCACGCCCTGCAAAACCTTGTTCGGAAGTTTGGGATAAACGAAAGGATTAAAATCAGAGTGCGTGTGGGCATCGATAAAGCCGGGCGCGAGAACTAAGCCCTTAGCATCAATAACTTCCTTGCCAAGACTCTCATCAATCGCGCCGATTTTTTCGATACGGTCTCTTTTTACCGCGATGTCCTGATGCACCCCTTTAGTTTGACGTCCGTCAAAAATGACGGCGTTCTTGATGACATAATCGTAAGGCTTCACGGATTCAGCAAAAATAAGGCGGGAAAAAATAAAAAAAAGGAAGGTAAAGAAAAAAAGATTTTTCATGCACGGTTCAATACTCGGTTATTTTTGGAAACCAGGCTTTTGATGCGTGACTTTAACTACGGTATGAATGCCGCCCCTGACATAAAAATCACTTTCCACTTCCATCCACCGGGGGCTCACAGCTTTGACGAGATCATCCATAATTTTATTCGTCACAGCTTCATGAAACGCCCCCTCATCGCGGTAACTCCAAAGATAAAGTTTGAGACTTTTGAGCTCAACGCAAAGTTTGTCCGCGATATAGTTAATCCGGATCACGGCAAAATCAGGCTGGCCGGTTTTGGGGCACAGGCAGGTAAACTCCGGGCAATCCATCCGGATTTCATAATCCCGCTTCGGATAGGGATTCGGGAAGACATCGAGTGTTTTTGAAGGCTTTGTCGTCATGAGCAGGATTATACCATAGCCGGCCATTCATAGGGAGAAGCCGCGATTTTCTTTTTATAATAGATTAATCTCTACTCATAAAAGAATGAAACTCCGCTTTTTCATTCCGCAGCCTAGAAGAAAGCGCCCCTGCCAGCTATCTTTTGCCAACGCAGATAAAGGAGAACAAAAACATGAAATTCGCGACAAAAACATTCGCCAAAATGAACCGAGTCTGGGAAGACCTGGTAAGCGACTTCCTGGAAATGGCGTGTTTTTTAAAACCCGAAGATCAGATTTGCCTGCTTACGGCCCTGAAAAGTGAGGATATACGGGCGGAAAATCTGAATGTTTTTCCGTGCTTCGCGATCGACGGCCATATCATCGTCATTTGCGAAGAACTTAACCGCGGACAAGAATCGCCTGAGATGGCTAACCGGTCGCTTTGGATTTTTTATCCGAGGAAAAAAGAAATCGAGCGCTTAGAGCTCTAAATGCTCGGCATAATCAGAGATGCTCGAACTGACTAAGGCAGTAGTTTGAGAAAGAAAAGGAACCTGCCGCGGTTCCCTTCGATGAGCTCCAGATTTTCAGTTCATGCTGATCCTGATCATCGTTGGTAATTAAATAGTAAAGCCGCGGCTCATCAAGAAGCACAAAAGTCCGGCCTTCGTCATCCGATTTGAGATCCTGCCCGCGGTAAGCTTCCGGCACGGGGATTTCATCACGGGTCACATAAACCTTTTGGGCGGAAGGGCTGTCCACGCGGTGCATGACCGCGTAAACTTCGTGGGCCAAATAAATCATGCCCACATAGTCTTCAAGCGATTCTGTATCCCGGGCATGCTCGAAGTAGTCTTCCGCGTTGGTCCACAAGCCCTCGACAAAAAACCCGCGTTCAACCCGTTCACCGCGGTCCTTAAACATCGTTGTCTGATTGGAAGAAACCCATTGTTTATTCGCGATCTGCCCGCCCCACCAGCTGGCGCGCTTGTATCCTAAATATGTTTCAGCCACCATCGGACCGCATTCCTCCAGACTAAAAAGTTCGGGCTCGGCTTCTATCACAAAAGGTTCTGATGTCACCTCCGGATGAATTTTAGCGAGCTCTTCACGCATCTTTTCTTCAAATGTCCGGTATCCGGATTCCCCGGTCTGTCCATGCACGATCTGCCCTTTGCTATTCACCAAATATTTACTGGGCCACGACTTCACTTTAAATTCATCCCAAACTTTAAATTCATTATCGAGCAAAATAGGAAAAGGGATATTCAGACGTTTGGCAGCTTTCTTCACATTCTCCGCGTCTTTAGAAAATTCAAACTCCGGGGCATGAATCCAGATCATCTGCAAACCAAATTTCTCATACTGCGAATACCACCTTTTAAGATCATCAATTTCGCGCAAAGCGTTCACGGAGGTATAGTCCCAGAAATAAACGAGCGTGACTTTATCGCGGTAAATTTTGGGTGCGGTCAAAGGCTCAGAATTGATCCAAACCGCTTTCTTTGGAAATTTTGGGGCGATGAGAGGTTTATCTTTTTTGGGGGTGGCAGCCGCTGACAGAAAGGCACATAGCAGCAAAGAAAGAACGAGCCCTGTAGATAAGCGAGACCGGTGATTTTGCATGACTATTACTTATCGTCCACATGGGCTTCTTTTTTCAGTACTTTCACTTCTTCTTTACCGAGAAAACGGCCATGTCCGGGGATGAGATTTCCAAGCAAAAGGCTTCCAAAGGCTATACGGCAAAGCCGCACCACTTCATATCCAAGCGCGTCAAAAATTCGGCGGACTTCCCTATTCCGGCCTTCACGGATAAGCAAACGGATGATTCTAGGCGACATTCTCTGGATTTTATCCACTTTAGCGATGCCGTCTTCCAGCCTGACCCCATCAAGAAGCTTCTTATTATCCCGGCCGTCAAAGGCCCGGCCGAGTTTGACCTCATACCATTTTCCGACTTCATAGCGCGGATGCGTTAATCGGTTAGCAAGTTCGCCGTCATTGGTAAAAAGCAAAAGCCCCATGGAATCTTTATCAAGACGGCCGACAGGAAAGACGCGAACCTTGGCGGCGCTTGGACGCGCCGTGCGGGCGCAAAGACGGCTTGGGAGCAAATCATACACTGTTTTTTTATTGTAAGGATCGTCGGCAGTGGTGGTATAGCCTTCGGGCTTATTTAACACATAGTAAATTTTCTGTTCAACCGGCAGCGGACGCCCGCGGTAAAGAATATCATCGGTTTCCGGGTCCACTTCGGTCGCAACATTGCGCACAACCTGACCGTTGACGGAAACAGCTCCATTTTTAATATGCACTTCACATTTGCGGCGGGAATCAATTCCGGCCAGCGCTAAACATCTCGCGAGTCTCACCCCGTTAGATCCTCTTCAAAAGTAATTGTTCGGAATAAAGCAAATTGCTCATGAATATTTCTGCTTTCTTTAAACTGTCTGTGTTGGTTAAGAATCTAACGGGGCTCATAATTTTTGCAGTTCCGTGTAATACAAAGGAAGACCCGCTTTCTCAAACTTGAGTTCGTAATTTGTTTTAAATTCTTCATGAACAATCCGCTTGCTGACACTGTCGCGTCTATTCTTCCATAAAGAAGCGGTTTCAGCGATAGATTCTTTCATCGCCGCGTAATAATCAGCATGATCCGTCGCGAGCTCCACATATCCTTCAGGGGCAACCCGCGTGCGCAAGAATGTCAAAAATTCGGCCGTAACAAGCCGGCGGCCCAAATGCCGGCGCTTCGGCCAAGGATCGGGAAAGTAGATATGAAAAACAGAAACACTCTGCTCGGGCAAGCGGAGCAAAAACTCCAGGCACTCTGTTTTAAAAAAGCGGAGATTTTCTAATTTCCGTTTTTCTGCCCTGCCCTTACCGATGTTCATCCACTTTACCGCGCGGTCAATTCCAATAAAGTTAATTTGCGGAGAGACTTGAGCGCGGCCGACAAGAAACTTTCCTTTCCCGCATCCGATATCAATTTCCACCGGATGATCATTACCGAACAGTTCTTTAAAAGAAAGGGGCTCGCATTTGAGCTCATGCCCGGGGCGCGTCAGCTTGGTTTTAATTATTTTTTCGATCTCTAGAGTTTCGGTCATGGCTTTAAAAGCACCAAGGTTTCGAGATGAGCCGTTTTGGGGAAAAAATCAAAAGGGACAATTTTTTCGATTTTCCATCCGGCGGCGGCAAAAGCTTTGAGATCGCGGGCAAGCGATTCCGGATGGCAGGATAAATAAAGTAATTGATCAAGAAATTTTGAGGAGATCATAAGTTTTAACGCCTCAGCGCTTAACCCCCTGCGAGGCGGATCAACAATAGCTACATGGCGATGGTCCGGATAAAGCGCCGCTTTCGGTTCAAAATCGGTCTCGACTTTAGCCGCGTAACATTCCACATTCGCCATTTTATGAAATACCGCGTTATACTCCATCAGTTTCAGCGCCGCGGGATTTTCTTCAATCATAATCACTTTGCCGGCTTTCTCTGCCAAGCAAAAACCGAATAAACCTACCCCGGCGTACAAATCCCAAAAAATTGTTTTCTCGTCAAACGAAACCAGACTTTCAATTTTGTCCATTAGCGCGGGAAGAATCGATCCATTGGCTTGAAAAAAAGTCTCGAGAGAATGAAAAATTCTCCGCCCTCGGATATCAATCCACAGATAGTCTTCTTCTTTCATAGAAAGCGAACGTCTGCCGATGCCTCCCCACCGCACCGCACCGTCCCCGCTCACCTTGACCACCAAATTCGCGGTCCGGTAATCCGGCGGCAATTTGGCGAAAGATTCTTCCCGGACTCTTATGATCGCGTTAGAAATTTCAGCCCGGGCAATCGGGCAGGATTCAATTTCAATCATATGATGCGTATTGGCCGGCTGAAAACCCAATTTGGGCTGGCCTTTTTTCACGCGGATGCTCAAATCCAGCCGCAAACGGTAATGGTAGGAATCAGGCGACGCGACGATGGGGTCAAAAACCTCGGCCGAAATTCCGAGTTCCCGGGCAAGCAGCGTCCGAAGTTCACTTTCCTTTTTCTGAAGTTCATCGGTATAGGGAATATCCTGATAAGCGCAGCCCCCGCAGCTTCCAAAAACCGCGCATTCGGGCTTCACTTTTGAGGCTATTTCCCTGTCGAGTACAATAGGAGTTTCCATAAAGGACCTGCATTTTGGCCTTTTCTCTATACCCTGTCAAGGGAGCAGAACCTCCAGCTTTTATATTGATCTCTCAGCCCTTCCCGAATAAACTGGGGACATGAACGATAAAATTTTCCTCGAAGGGTTGGAAGTGAAGTGCAAGATTGGGATTTTTGACTGGGAACGGAAGATTCGTCAAAAGGTATTGATCGATCTTGAGATTCCGGCGGATATCCGCAAGGCCGCGAAACGCGATCACATTAAAGATACGGTAGACTATAGGAAGATTGCGAAGCATACGATTGATTTTGTTTCCAAAAGCGAATTTTATCTTATCGAAACATTGGCTGAACGGCTTACTCAGTCGATTCTAAAAAATTTCCGCCTTTCTTATATTAAACTTCGGCTCGGGAAACCCGCGGCCATCCGCGGTTCAAAAAATGTAGGCATCGAGATTATCCGCCGCGCTTCAAAATGACCACTTACTATTTGAGCATCGGCTCAAATATCCATCCCGAAATCCATATCCCCCGCTGCCTTGAGACTCTCCGCAAAGAGTTGGCAGTCAAAAAAATTTCTACGGCATACGAAACAGATCCTGTGGGTCCGGCTGGAAATGAAAAATTTTGGAATTTGGCGGCTTCAGTTGAATTTTCAGGTCAACCAAAAGAACTCACTCAAAAAATTAGACTCATTGAAGAAATGCTTGGCCGCAAGCGCGATCCAAAAAACAAGTTTGCTCCGCGAACCATCGATATTGATGTGCTGCCCCAGCCCGATTTCCAAAATCAAGCGTTTATTATTTTACCGCTCGCGGAAATTGCTCCAAAAGAATTGGATTCGATAACAGGGAAAACATTTGAAGAACTGGCCCGGCCTCTTCAAAAGGAAGCCCGTCACTTCAAAGTAGTGGGAAAGTTTTAGAGCGCGAAGACTGCGTATTTGGCGTAAGGAGCTGCCCCTCGGGCCGTGTCAAACACAC
>CAZEFF010000089.1:0-6671 GCA_964511315.1 uncultured bacterium
TTGGCGGCCTCGTTTTTATTCTTGTCGGTTTAATATTTACAAAAATCCTCATCAAGCAGGGAAAACAGACCGAAGCCCTTATCTTCCAAAGTGAAATTGGCCCGATCGTTGTATCGACCGCGGCCATTGAGGACACGGTTCGTAAAGTGGTTAAGCGGTTTCACTTGGTTAAGGACTGCCGGATTAAAATTCGAATTGAAGGAAAAAATGTTGAGCTTAAGCTTGGTCTAACGCTTTGGTCAGGAAGCCGTGTTCCCGAACTTGTTTCAGAAGTTCAGGAAGACGTGCGGTCACGGGTTAAAAAATTAATCGGCACCGAAACAAAGCTCGAAATTACTTGTGATGTTCAAAAAATTGAAGATCATGAAGCAGATTTTCCGGCGGCGGATGCGGGCCACGCGGTTTCGCTTTAACTTATTCATTAAAAGGAGAGATAAACATGCAGCGTATTGGGATTTTAACGGGTGGTGGTGATTGTCCTGGTCTTAACCCTGTCATTCGAGCGGTGGTGAAACGCGCATCTTTGGAGCATATGCAGGTATTGGGATTTCGCAATGGCTGGAAGGGTGTTATTGAAGATGAATTTATTATTCTTGATAATCAGTCAGTTTCCGGAATCCTGCCAAAAGGAGGCACTATTTTAGGGACATCCCGTACAAATCCTTTTAAAAAGCCCGGTGATTTAGAAAAATTAAAAAGCACGGTTAATAAACATAATTTAGCCTCACTTGTTGCGGTCGGCGGGGAAGATACGCTGGGCGCTGCAAACAAACTGCATAAAGAAGGCGTGAAAGTCGTCGGTGTTCCCAAAACGATTGATAACGACCTCAATGCGACAGATTATACCTTTGGTTATGACACGGCTCTGAATATCGCGATGGAATGTATCGATCGCCTGCACACGACCGCTGAATCGCATAACCGGGTTATTGTTGTTGAAATTATGGGCCGTCACGCGGGTTGGATTGCACTCGAATCGGGCATCGCCGGCGGCGCGGATGTAATCTTGATTCCAGAAATTCCCGTCGACATCGAAGAAGTCTGCGCGCTCATCAAAAAGCGCCACGAACGGGGCAAGACCTTCAGCATTGTTGCCGTGGCGGAAGGCGCTGAGCTTAAAAATAAAGGCATGGTCGCGGATCAAAAGCTCGATCAGTTCGGACATGTTCGTTTGGGCGGCATTGGCCAAGTGATTGGCGAAATGATTGAAAATAAAACGGGTTATGAAACTCGCGTGACCGTTTTGGGACACATTCAGCGGGGCGGATCACCGACAGCGTTTGACCGGGTTCTTGGAACGCGGTTTGGAATTTCAGCGGTTGAGCTCGTTCTTCAGAAGAAATTTGGGCATATGGTGAGTTTGCAGGGCCGCAACATTGTGCCCGTGCTTCTCTCAGATGCTGTCGGGAAATTGAAGACGGTTCCGGAAGAACTTTACAATATGGCAAAAGTATTTTTCGGATAATTATGATAAAACAATTTGAAAATCTGGTCGCCGAACACAAGAAAGCGCTTGAAAAGTCTTTCAGCGAAGCAAAACTGGAAATTCTTGAAAAGATTTCACGCGAACTGTTGAAAGCTTTTAAGGGCGGGCATAAGCTTCTTCTTTGCGGGAATGGCGGAAGCGCGAGTGATTCTCAGCATATCGCGGCGGAATTTATTGGCCGGTTCAAAAGAGAGCGCCAAAGTCTTCCCGCTATTGCGCTCACAACGGATACCTCGATCTTAACTGCTCTCGCGAATGATTACAATTATGACATTGTTTTTGCCCGGCAGATCGAAGGTCTTGGGAAAAAAGGGGATGTGCTGATCGCGCTTTCCACCAGCGGTAATTCCAAGAATGTTTTAGAAGCCGCGCGCCAAGCAAAGTCGATGGGTATTACGGTAATTGGATTTACGGGGCAAGCCGGCGGCCGTCTCAAAGACATTGTCGATATTTGTTATATGGCCGAAGCGGTTAAAACTCCTCATATTCAAGAAATTCACATCACCGCGCTTCACGCGATTTCGGAAGTGGTCGAAGACGTTCTTTTTGGGGCGTAGCCTCGGCCATGAAAAATCCAAAGATTCTCACCCCGGCTTCTCTGATAGCTACAGTTAAAAAGCTCCGCCGAGCCGGCAAAAAAATCGTATTTACAAACGGCACCTTCGATATTCTTCACGCCGGCCACGTTACTTATTTGCAAAAAGCCAAGACCTTTGGCGATGTTTTAATTGTTGGGGTCAATAGTGATCACTCGGTAAAAGTCTACAAAAGTCCGGATCGCCCAATTAACCCGCAAGATGAGCGGATTTTATTGATCACCGCCTTAAGCTGTGTTGACTACGCCATCATTTTTGATGATCCGACCCCGATTCATCTGATCCTAAAAATTAAGCCCAATGTTTTGGTCAAGGGAGCGGATTGGAAAAAATCGGATATTGCCGGCGCCCGCGAAGTTGAGTCTTGGGGCGGAAGCGTGAAGCTTGTGAATATGGTGGAGGGGCGCTCATCGACGCGGATTATTAAGCTTTTGGGGCTAGGCGCTTAATGGTACTGCGGAAGCATTCTTATCTCCGCATTATCGATGCCAATTTTAACCGCGCCAAAGAAGCCCTGCGGGTTATTGAGGAGTTTGGCCGGTTTATTCTTGAAGATAGGAAGCTGACAGCGCGTTTAAAGCATATCCGCCATCAAGTTACCCAGATTTTGCTAAGTTATAAAATTTCGTACGAGGATCTTCTAAAAAAAAGAGACTCTGCCGGTGATTTGGGCCGCAGATCTGACATCTCAGATAAAAAGAAACCTGTTTCAAAAGATATCGTCATCGCAAATTTTAAACGCGCTCAGGAATCGATGCGGGTGCTTGAAGAGATTAGTAAAATTGAAGACCGGAAAGCGGCAGCCAAGTTTCAGGTGATGCGATTTGAACTTTATGAGTTGGAAAGAAAAGCGGTTTGCGGATTTTAAGCTGTACGCGGTAACGGACATAAAGTCTGAAGATATGGGTTTGCTTGATAAGGTCGACCAGGCCTGCCGAGGCGGGGCTGATATTATTCAGATGCGCTCTAAAACATTGAGCGATCAAGCGCTTTACCGTTTAGGGCTTAAATTCAAACAAGTCACGGAAAAAAATAAAAAATTGCTGTTTGTGAACGACCGCTTTGACATCGCGCTTAGCGTTGGGGCTGACGGGGTTCATATTGGGCAAGATGATCTGCCTGTCGCAGTGATTCGAAAGATTCTGCGCCAGGCTAACGCTGCGATGTGGATAGGGAAGTCGACGCATTCACCGGAGCAAGGTCTGGCAGCAGAACAAGAAGATGTCGATTATCTTGGCGTCGGACCGGTTTACGCGACACCGACGAAAGCGGGATACCGGCCAGCCGGGTTGGCCTACGTCCAGTTTGCCGCCCGCGAATTTAAAAAGCCGTTTGTGGCCATCGGCGGTATAGACGCGGTCAATGTGTCCGAAGTTGTGATGGCGGGTGCTCAACGAATCGCGGCAGTGCGGGCGATCTTTAATGGGGATAATGTTTATGAAAACACAGTTAAAATCAGAAAAAGTATTGAAACCTTCTAAAACCGCTAAAGCCTTTCCGCTTGCTGTCGTCGGAACTGTCGCGATTGACGCGATTGAAACACCCTTTGGAAAAATGGACCGGGTGTTTGGCGGGTCAGCCTCTTATTTTTCTTATGCGGCGACCTTGTTCACTCAAGTTTCTTTGGCCGCGGTTGTAGGCAAGGATTTCCCCGCGGAATATCGGGAAGTCCTCAAACGGCGCCCAATCGATTTGACGAATCTTGAAGTTGCGGAGGGTAAGACTTTTTTTTGGCGCGGGAAGTATGAGGCGGATTTGAATTCTGCGATTACGCTTGAAACCCAGCTGAATGTTTTGCAGGGATTTAATCCCAAGCTTAAATTTGAAAAATGCCCCGATTTTTTGTTTTTGGCTAATGTGGACCCTGTCATTCAAGGAAAGGTGCTGGATCAATTAGAGAAACCGCGCCTCAAGTTTGTGGCTTGCGATACCATGAATTACTGGATAGCGAATAAACGTAAGGATCTTTTGAAGGTGCTGGCGCGCATCGATTGCGTGATTGTTAATGATGGTGAAGCTCGTTTACTGACAGGCGAGAACAATCTTATTCGAGCCGGGCAGAAAATCAAAGAAATGGGGCCCGGAACTGTTCTCATAAAAAAAGGTGAGCACGGAGTGCTTTTATTCCGCGGAGAAGCGGAATTCTTCGCATTGCCTGCTTATCCTTTAGAAACGGTTTTTGATCCTACGGGAGCCGGAGATAGTTTTGCGGGGGGATTTATGGGTTTCCTGACTCGCGCCGGAAAAACTGATTTTGCCACAATGAAACAGGCAATTGTTGCTGGCAGTATGGTGGCATCTTTTACTGTAGAAAAATTTGGTTTGGGTCGTCTTCAAACCCTTACGCAGACGCAGTTTCAGGAGCGCCTGCTGCTGTTTAAGAAAATCTGCAGATTTTAGCATCGTTTCTACACTTTCAGCGGGATTAGCATAGTGGTAATGTGGCAGCTTCCCAAGCTGTTGAGACGGGTTCGATTCCCGTATCCCGCTCCATTTTCTAGTTTCTCCTCTACAAATACCCTCAAATAAATCAGCTCCAGCCCTTGTATAGGATTGACTTCTTATGCTATCTTTTATATGTCTAATCACTTTAAGGATAGCTATTGATAATAATTAGATCTTGCATATCTCTAATGAGTAACGTGGGTTGTGAGTGTTTGAGGGGATGCACTAATTTTGCATGTATGAAAAACTTAGTGTAGACTTTTTAATAAAGTTTAATATAATCACCCCTCGAAACATTAAAAATTATTAATCTTCTTTAACAACTCGAAATCATAAATCGAGGAGGTTGAAATGGGTGAGTGGCAAGGACCGAGGACGAAGCCCTGGCTTCGCGTCATCGCGTTTTTGACATTTATATTTTTTACCGCCACAAACGTTGTGGGTGCCGACACCGGCAAACTCCTCATATCAAATTCTTCCTCTGATTTAATATCTTCGTCGAAACAGGTTTCAGATTCCCGCGGCATTCTCGACTCGATTTCTATCCCCGATTCGATTGGACAAATAAAAAAATCATTTCAAGGATCTCGCGACCGGATCATCATTCATATCCAAGATGCTCACGTGAATGAAGATGCGCAGCGCAACATTGCTAACATTCTTGATTATTTTGCTGAACAGCATGGTCTTAATCTCGTTAACCTTGAAGGTGGTGAAGGGGATTTGCGGACGGATATTTTTTCGGGTTTTAAAAATACCAAACTGCGTAAGGATGTTTCGGATTATTTTTTAAAAGAGGGCCGGCTAAGCGGTCCTGAATATTTGGCTGTGACATCGCGGCCGGAGCTTTCACTTTACGGAATCGAAGACAGCAGGCTTTACGAGGAAAATAAATCTGCTTACATTGACGCGCTAAATTTTAAGGCCCGGGATGAAGAGATCCTGGCGCAGCTTGACCGCGCATTGCAGGATGTCTCTCGGTTTGTATTTTCGGATGAACTTCGGGAACTTAGCCGCAGGCGCGCAGCCTTTCAGGATGGCGGAAAGGAGCTTCTCTCGTACGTCCGTTTTTTGACTGAAACTGCGCAGAAGCATAATATCGCGGTTCATGACTATCAAGGGATGCATCAGCTGCTCGAATTGATTGATCTCGAAAAGCAAATTGATATTGAAAAAGCGGAGCAGGAAATCGAAGGATTGACCGCGGATTTAAAGAAAATTATATCCCGCGACAGGCTTTCTCGGTTTTTGACAAACACGGTTCAGTTCCGGATGAAAAAAATGAATCGTTCCGCGTACTATGGGTATTTGGAGCAGGAATTACAGAGTGCCGGAGGCTCGGCGGCGGCTGAAGCTAATTTAAAAAACCGTTACGCCAATGTCTTGAAATATTTAAAATACGCTCAGCTTTTCGACGCGATCGATTTAGAGATTTTTAATGAAATCGAGTCTTTGGAAAAAGCGATTAAAAGCAAACTTTTCCGCTCTGATGAAGAGGTTGAGTTGGACCGTGTTCTTCGGATTTTTGAAATCACTCAGAAGATTTTCGATTTTACTCTAACGAAACAGGATGCGGATTTCTTTTACTCTTACCGAGATCAATTTGCCGCCCAAACTTTCCAAAAACTACTGAAACCCCTTTTTGAAAAGTATCACTTTAGCTACGAACTGCCCGCGAATTTGGATGTTTTGGACAGGGATTTGTCCGGCATTGAAAAGTTTTACAACGCAGCGGTTGCCCGCGATCAGATATTAATCGAAAAAGCGATGGATAAGATGGAAGAGAAGGATCAAAAGCTGAGCGCGATTGTCACGGGCGGTTTCCATACGCCGGGAATTGAACGGTATTTGCGCGAGCATGATTTTTCGTACGTTATTATTACGCCGACCATTTCAAAAGAAATTGATATGAAAAAAGAAAATAAAATCTATGAAAACGCTCTTAAGCAGACACCCTTGCAGCTTGAAAAAATGCTGGCACAATCTTATTTCCCTCAAGCCTCAGACAAGTTAAACGATTCGAGGTTTCAACTCATTCCGGCCCAGCTCGTTGCGGGGCTCGGGCCTTTTATTCACCCGGAGGATACTGAAAATCAGCCCGGCGCCATGTTTTTTGCCGCGATGTTTGATGGTTCCATTGTGGC
>CAZEFF010000090.1:0-6553 GCA_964511315.1 uncultured bacterium
GGGCAAGCTCTTTCTCGGAGGCTTTATCGCTTTCGTCCTGGCTTTAGGTGTTGGAACTGTGATCGCGGTCCTGACGAATATCACTTTCTTCTTGTTTGCTCTCCCGCCTCTCGTTCTTTTGGGGGCTGCTCTTATCATTTCAAGTATGTACAACGATGAAGCTCAGCCAGCATTTACCTTTACAGAATGGCTTGGCTTCTATTTGACCCGCGGCAGATTGATTATGCGGGGCGCGATGGACAAAGTTGTTGAGTCGCCCAAGGACCTGGCCTATGACGCGAGCACCAGAGCAGTCGCTAAAGTTGCCGACGAAGAAAATGCGCAGAAAAAAGTGGGCCGCCGGATCGTGCGTGAAGCGGTCCGTAATCTGAATATTAATGATATTAGTGTTAAAACTGTCAAAACTCTTCTTAGTGTAGGGTTCATGCTTTTGGGTGTTTCCGGGACTATGGGAATTCTGGCCGCATTGTCCGCGAATGCCGCGCTCTTGTTTGGGGGAGCTATCGTTGTAACTTTAGCCGCCGGTATGATTTTGATTTTCGCGGGGGTCGTGTTCTTCAGGCTTTTCGCTTCTCCGAGAAGGGTGGTCAATTTTGGCGACTGGTTTGCTTATGTTCTTTTTGGACGGGTCACCCGGAATGCCCAGAACAGGGTGGCGGGCAAAGCCATCGAGGTTACCACGGATTATATTAATACAGCGGATAATGATCTTCTTGAAAAAGTTGCGGTCATTATTGTTGACGGTGTTGCCCAGTATCCACTGACAGGTGAAGATGGCCTTTCATCTCCGGACGCTGTCAAGGAAATCGCGAAAGCGGCACGTGCTAAAAAAGTAAAAATCATTTTGTTGTCCGATGCGGCGGTTAACGCCAGGAGGCGCTCTGAAAGCCGGGCCGGTGTTACTCTGAGTGTTGTTGAGAAGACGCGGATCAGCGCGCAAATTGCGGAGCTTGAAGCAAGGATTAAGCAAATTACCGGAAATAAAGAGCTGTCCCAAACCTGGACGGGGCGGATGGAAAGCTACAAGCTGAAACTTGCCGCGGAAGTTATTCCCGACGGTCAGGATCGCAGCACCCAGGGAACTTTTCCGATTGCCAGCTTTGACACCTTCAGGAATTTCGTCAGCGCGTTCCAGCCGGAATGGGCGCAGGTTTTTGTCGTCAATGATTATGTGGCTGGGAAAATCGGTGCTTTTGGCGCGGAAGAAAAAGCTCGCCGGGGCCTGTTGAACAGGGTGCGCCTTGTTCAGGACCAGGCTACGACAATCGCTGAACTTCAGGCGCTTTATGAAAAGACTAAAGGTGCTCAAGCGGCGCTGCGGCAGGTTTTAACGGACATGTTATCAGGAAAGACTAAAATAGCACCGGAAAGAACCGGCCTGGTAGTTGATTTTGTGTTTCAGGTAGAAGAGTCTGTGACTTCAGTAGAGCTTCGCGTGGTACTCGCGACAGCGCTTCCCGCATTGCTTGGGAAAGGTTTTGTCAGGGATGAAGTCAATGGAATCCTTTCAAGTTTCGCGTTGTATCAGCTGACGGAAGGGCGTAACTCGCTTAAAGGTGCTATTGATGGTGTTACAAGTGCCCAGAGAGAACTTGTGACGGGCGGTGAACAGCTGCTTGCCAATGTTGATGGAGCGCTTGCTGAAATGAAGCAGAATGGATTTAGAAGCGCGTATTCTCTGCTAGTGCCAGCGGTCAATCCCAAGCCTGCTGCGGGCAGTGAAGCTGAGCGAGTCTTTAAAAACGCCAGTGTCGGTGAGGCTTTCGCCAGGCTGCAAGATGTGCAGGAAGCTTACAAGAAAATTGACAAGGCGATCGCGAAGCTGCTCCGCTCTGAGCGAAGGGAATTGTCAATACTCAACGGTTACCTCTCCATTGAAAATCAGACATTGCGCGCGCAAGCTTTTGAGCGCCTTTTTGCTTTTCTGCAGGTCCGCCAGGATTCCGGGACCGCGCGGGACAACGAAGCGATTATTACTTATGTGCTGATGCTCAAACAATTGAGCAAAACCAGTCCCGATTATGCGGCGCGTTTCGCGGAAGTTGACGCGCGGCTCGCCAGGTTTTTCTATGCGGCCGCGGCAAAAGTCCGTGAGCAAATCATCGCCAATCCCAGACAGACGATTACACAGAACCCCTGGCTCTCCCTGTTGGTTGTGAATCTTATTATGAAGGGGGAGCGTTCAAGATTTACGGCGTCCAATCTTTCGAGCTTCGGAAGGCTTGTAAGGTTACTTGGAACGCTTGGGCTTGATGCGAACTCCGACCGCGCGGTTCAACAGCAACTCGAGCGGGTCCGCGCTCGTGCGGCCGAATTGGATGTTACAGGTGCTGCTGAAACCGTTGTAGCCCGGGATATAACGCCCGAAAGTTCTGATTTAAGCATTAATCCTAATGCCATTCCCATTGGAGAACCCGCGCAGATCGGAAACTTCGTTGCCCGGATCCGGCAAGCGCAAGCAGCGATTCCTGCTTCGGCTCTTGGCCAGCAGTTAAGGGCGCGTCTGGACACCGTGATTGCGCAGCTGGAAGCTCCGGCTGCGGATGCGGAAACAGTGGTGGAAGGTGTATCGCAAACTTCACGGATTCGAACCATTTTGACCGGCTTGAAGCTCGTCATGGACCAGCTCACGTCAGGGACTGAATCGCAAGCCCGTGGCTTATTGTCAGCAGTTTATGCCCAGCTTAAAAATTCACCGGCTGGTCAGTTTGAAACTTCTGTCACGGGTTCTACTCGCGTAGAGACGAATGTGACGTTGGGCTCGCGCATAGGAACTCGTTCTGAGCAACGGCTGGTTTTGGCGCCAGATTCAGATGCGGTCAGCGCGCTTGCTCCTGCCGCCACGGATCTTGTGGCTGCCGTTGAAAGAGAACTAACCGGAGGCTTGAATGCCGAAGGCGTCAGCGCCATTTTCAATAATCTTGCCGCGGCGAAGCGTGACGGCGTGCTTGCTCCAGCTTTTGATAATTTACGGGCCGGAATCGTAGATGATCTGCGTATCGCGGTCCGTCAGGCAGAAGCGCAGGGTAACAGTGCGGCTTCTGTGCTTTTAAGCGATGAATTCAAGGACAAGCTCGCGGAGCAGATCGGAATTTTAACAGGAAAAGTTTTCGCGGATGAAGAAATCCGTTCGCAGGTAGCCGCCAGACTCCTGACCAAGTATGCTGAGCGTCTTGATCAGTTTGTCATCGGTGCTGTCATTCTTGGTTATGATATACAGGCTGACCAGGCGGCCGCGGCGCTTGGCATCGAATTTGACGCGAAAATCGCGAAGGCTTTTGCTGATCTCAGCGACCGTCAGATCGAATTGATTTATGCTGACCTTTACGCGGAAAATAACGGGGTATTCGACGGCCAGGCCATGGCGCCGGCATTTTTCGAAAAGACCGCGCCTGATGCCAGGCCGAGTTATGTGGTCAGCGATGCCTTTTTTACAAATGATGCCTTTTTCGCGGGTCTGCTTGAGCAGGACCACGCTGTCGCTGTCGGATATGTTTCCGGGACTCCGGGCGGCATTCGCGTCCAGGCTTTTCGCAAGTCGCTCGGCCCCGAACGCATGCGTTTCGGTACTCTACCGGCCCGCAGTGATGTTTCTTCCAAGGAAACGGCCATTGATCCCAACAGGCTTTCAGCGGTTGTTTTTGACCGCGCTAACATGAAAGTGCTTGTTACGACGCGCATGCCTGTTAAAGGCGCCGGCAGCAAAGGCGAGCTTGTCGTCCGCGCGTCTGAATCTTTGGTTCAAACGACGGGGGAAGAGTATTTCCCTGTATTGTCCACCCGCTATCTCGGCACCCCACTAGTCCGACAGCTTTCAGAGGTGCGTTTCCAGGGTGGCGTCTACCGTGATCTCCAGCTGACCAACTGGTCGGCATATTTAAATATGGTGCGCGCGATTGTGCAGCGTGCCCAGGCCGAAGCGCAGACCGGCAAGTACGCGTAATCGTACTTTACCCGGCATCAGTACCCATTTTTCAAATGGCATAATCGTCCCTGCTCAATGGGCGGTTATGCCATTTTTTTATGCCTGAATAGGGCTTTAAGCGTGTAAAA
The DNA here is from genome assembly GCA_964511315.1 of uncultured bacterium. Lineage (GTDB taxonomy): Bacteria > Omnitrophota > Omnitrophia > Omnitrophales > Aquincolibacteriaceae > CAZEFF01. Next base: position 4,054 of record CAZEFF010000090.1, read on the forward strand.
TATCCTCCTATGGAATCTCCCAAAAAACTCAAGGTGGCCATTAAAACATTTGGCTGTGCTTGTGCCTATGCGCAAGTACAGCGCCCTGAGCGGTTAAAGGAAGACCGCTCGGGCGTTCATGTATTTTGTATGGGTGAAATTTATGAATAATCAGGTTGATAAGCTCCGGGTAGCGATTAAAACGTTTGGCTGACCAATGGAACAGACACCTCATATCTGCAACTCATCTCCTTGCAATGCTTTACGGTTTTGAATAAACCTATTCTCGTCGGAAGCTAGGACCATCGTCTTGCCGCTGTAACTTTAACAAAGAAGACAACAATTTCTACAGACGTGGATTTATCCCCTGGATTTCCCAAAATAGCCTTGAAATCGCATATAGACATGCTATTATCCTTAATATGATGACCAAAACAGGTACCTTGGCTATAAGGGCTTTGATGGCTTTGGCCGAGTTACCTTCAGGTGAGTATGTGGGCGCGCTTCAGGTTGCTAAGCAGTTAAATGCACCGGCCAACTACCTTAGTAAACTCCTTCAATCCTTATCTAGAGCGGGTATTCTGGAATCTCAGAAGGGATCAGGGGGCGGATTCAAACTTGCTAGAAGTCCTGAAAAAGTAACTCTATATGAAATTATTGAGCCTGTAGAGCAGATAGGCCGGTGGGAACGCTGCATTATGGGGCGGGCAACATGTTCAGAAAGTAATCCTTGCGCGTTGCATCATAAATGGGCAGATATCTCAAACCGGTATTTAGCACTTCTGGAAACTACAACACTGATGGATTTAAGAAATAATAAAGATCGAAAAGAATTTTTAAAAAAAGCATAAAAATCAAAGGAGTAGACAATGGGGAAAAACATTATCACTCAATATTTTGAAGCAGATCATAATCGCCTTGATGCCGCATTTGCGAGTTTTCAAGAACTCAAAAGGGAATCCTTTCCTGAGGCGAAACAGCATTTCAAGGTCTTCTTTAAGGGGCTCAAGCGTCATATTGTTTGGGAAGAAGACGTTCTTTTTCCGCTCTTTGAACAAAAGTCAGGAATGAGTCAGGGTGGGCCTACTTTTGTTATGAGGGAAGAACACCGGCGCATTGGGGAATTACTCAACCGTATTCATGAAAAGGTGAGACAAGCCGATCCTTCTAGTCAAGATGATGAAGAAATGCTCTTGGAAATCTTAGGCGCACATAATCATAAAGAAGAACAGGTGTTGTATCCAGCGATTGACCAATTGATCAGTGAAAGGGAAACCGCGCAAGTTTTCTTGGCAATGGAAACCATACCGGCTGAGCGGTATGAGACTTGTTGCGGCGCACACCATAAATGACAAATGCTAAAATTCTCGTTTATTCATGTTCGGGATGCTCGTCCGCGGCGCAAATGGCGAATAAAATCGCCATTGGACTGGATCGCAAGGGAATTGCGGAAATGTCCTGCGTTGCCGGAGTCGGAGGAGGCGTTGCGCCAATTGTCAAAAAAGCAAAAGAAGCAGATTACATCATCGGTATAGATGGATGCCCGCTTGCTTGTGTCAAAGCTTGCCTAAAACAACAAGGACTTGTCCCTTCTCAGTATTACGAATTGAATTCGATGGGGGTGCAAAAGAAAATTCATGAAAACTTTGATTTATCCCAGGCTGTGGAGTTAGAATACCTAATCGCAAGAGATGTGACTCATAAATTAAATGAGTTTAATAAGGCGAAAACAAAAAGCGCAGCGTAAAGCATTCGAGGTTTGTTTTGCAGCAAATTCGACTCCATAAACGTGGGCTCCTTTACGGGATACTCGCCAGCGGTATTCTCACGGTTCTAGTGCTTATCGGTTCGCGCAGGCTTCTTTATTTTGATGCGGCTCTCATCCCTTATCTTTTTGCCACGCTTTTTGCTCTCATGGGAATCGTTTACCGATACACGGTTTGGTTGGATCGGCCTCCCACTCGCCGGTTATGGAAACGAAGCACGACGCTTATGTTTCAGCCGCATGTCTTTAAGCAGTTTGCGGCAATCTTCAAAACTTTTGTCCAGCAAGTCATCCTCCAGCGTTTTATTCAGAACCGCGGCTTTTACCGCTGGCTGATGCATTTTTCTCTAGCGTGGGGAACGATGCTCGCATTTGCCGTAACCTTTCCGCTTGTTTTCGGCTGGCTCCATTTTGAAACGGTTTCAGGTCATCCCCAACTTTATCAAGTTTACGCTTTTGGCTTTCCTCAGATCAAATTTCATCCTGATGATCTCACCGGCTTTTTCTTTTTCAATGCCCTCAATTTTTCTTCGCTTATGGTGATTCTTGGGACCGTGATGGCCTTTACGCGACGCATTACGCATCCGGATACTACGGCAAATCAAAATTTCGTTCATGATATGCTTCCACTCCTTATTCTTTTTTCGGTCGCTATTACGGGGTTATTCATTACTTTTAGCAATAAATTTCTCGGCGGGCACCATTACCGGGTTCTATCGACGATTCATTGCTTTACGGTTGTTGTTTTTTTGGTGT
>CAZEFF010000091.1:0-6528 GCA_964511315.1 uncultured bacterium
CAAGCCTCTCTGAAAGATATCCAAATAACCATCAACCTGAGTCAATGTTGAATCGAGCTGTTGGCGATACTCCCAATTTTCAATTCCCCATTCCGAATCGGTTGAATTGCCGTCCAAATCATTGCCCAACGCCACTTCACGCTGAATGGAAAACTTATCGTCTTCCGAATCTTCGAGGAAATCACGGCCAAAATCGTGCGTAATCGTAGTGCGTTCATCAATTTTTTCGGAACGAAAAACTTGAGTTAGCTCAGCGCCATCAAATGAGTTATTCGCAGTCCGATAGCGCTTCGTGAAATCCACATCGCGGGTACCGTCCACATAAAAATAATCATCGTAGGAAATCATCTCGCAGCCGGAGGCGCCCGCTCCGCAAGCTTGATCATTTTCTAGATTGCGATAAGTAATGCTTCGCATCAACTGAATCGAACGATAAACTTGCTTTGCGGATGATACAAAGATGGGATCTCCCCCATCGATTGTTGGCCGGCGGTAAGTTTCACTGTAATCCACCAGCCCTAATCCAAACCAATCCCGCAAAGTTTCGGTGTCCACTTTACCCGACTCAATTCCGCTATCTTTCACCTTCAGATAAATCGTGCGGTTCTGCACCCAGCCCGAACCCGCAGGCACGGAAGCAGGCTTATCCACATTTAATTCGGTTACGTTGAAAGTTTCCGATTTCACCAGCGAGCGGTAAAACTTGTTCTCTTTATCATCCGATACATACGTGTAATCCGTACGGCTGATAATCTTCCCGCCGTCCGCACTGAACTCATAAGTTCCTTTCGTGCGGCCACCCTCCGCTTCATACTCCGTAATCCGTTCATACGTCCCGTCGCTGCGCTGCTGAATCGTACGTTTGAGATCCGTGTTATTCGCTTCGTAAAAATAACTCGTCACCGCTCCAAACTTATCCACCTCATACAGAGCGCTCGGAATGTCCTGCCAAGTCTCAACCGAACGGTCCGCATAAAACTTAATCTGACCGTCTTCCCCAACCGAGAAATCCAGTTTCGGTAAATCAAGACGGCTGATCACTTCGGAGCTCTCAGGGCTTTTCGTTTCACCTTTATCTTCCGCGGTCATCTTGTCCAACGCTCCGCGCACTTTCTCTAATGCTCCCGCTACATCCGCGCTCTGACATTTCGCTTTCGAACCCTTGTGATAACAGTAGGTCTCCGTATCTCCGTATATATCCGTGCTGCTCTCAATTTCATAAAATCCGGCCACTTGCTTATATTCCGCGCGCCGGCCGTCGTTATAATTGATGATCAATGCGCCGGTCGCTTCATCCGCCTTCTGCACAAAATCCGTCCCCTGCACGTCTCCGATAAAAGTTAAAACCGGCCCGCGCTCCGTCTTCCGGTATTCCATCACCACACCCGCGTTGCCGTACACCACGCGGTAAACACTGCAGTCCTCCGTCACGCAAAAGGAATCCGTCTCAAGCGTGTCTTTTCCCGTAAACACCGCGTCGCGAATCTCGCCCGTCGCGGGATCACGTACATGCTGATATTCTCGGATCACGGTTCCGTCTTTTTTTACCACCGCCGATATCAGTCCATTCCGGAAAAATGTCGTCGTCCCGTCCTTATCCGTCACCGATGTATAGTTATCATCCTTATCCCAAGTCCGCTTCACTTTATCGCGCTCTTCATCCACAAGCCGCGCTTTCGTGAAATCTCCGGGATAATCCTTATTGAATTCATAAACTTGTTTGAAATAGCCCAAGCTCGAACTGATCGTCACCTTATTATTCGCGTCATCGAATTCATAAAACAGTTCATCCCCGGTCTTGAGGTTCTTATAGAAAATAACGCGTCCCTTATCGTCATACCGCTGCTCAAATAAAATCCCAAGCATCGGATTCAGCCGGCGCACCGATTTAATCTGATCATCGCTCGTTAAAAGGACTTTGTCTTCGCCCTCGCCGTACATCACAACCTCTTCAGGTTCCGCGTTCAGTAACTGCCCATCCCGGTAACCATAGCTTGAAACCGTAACGCTTTTCTTCTCCGTATCCCAAACATAAATACGCGTGATCCGCACCGCTTCAACCGCCGCTTCCGCCAAAGTCATCGCTAAACTGCCGTCCGCTCTCAGTAACCGTCCCTCCGCGTCCCGCTTCTCGCGCAGCTCCCAACCCGACCACTCCACTAACCGGCCTTCCGCGTCAAAGCTTTCCACAAATAAATGCCCGTTCTGCCAACCCGACGCGGAAATAATCGGATCATTCGCGTCCAACTTTCCGTCTCCCAAATCCGCAACAATCCAATTCAATGTCAGATTCTCCGCGTTCACGGTCTTGATCTCAACCTGTCCGTCCGTGTAAGTGAATATCGTCGTCAGTCCGTTCTCAATATCCACAATCTGAGTCTGCGCGCTGCCCGTTACCGCGTCTCCGCCGATAATGAAATCATCCGCGTTGCCGAACACATGATCGCCGCCCATCGAAACGATCCGAGTCTTGCCCAACGCATTTGTAATCGTCACTTGATTGAGCGAATCTGAATACGCGAATGTTTCGCAGCTGCCGCTCACGCAGGTTGTGCTGATCCGTCCCTTCTCAAATGTCTGTTCCGTTAAAACTCCGGCTTCGGTTTTGCGGTAATGCGTTAAATCCGCCATCGTCGGCATTTGCTTCGCGTCACGCACCGTGTAAACCCATTCACTGCCGCCGGAAATCACGGTCAAAGTTTTGTTACCCGCTGTATCTTCAGCATGCCGGTATTCCGCGACAAGCACACCTTCCCCGTTCTTAGCACTCTTGAGCAAACCGCTTTCATAACTCCATTCCATCCCCGTCGTTAAATCCGTGACCACAGCCAGGGAATCATCCGCGCTGCCAAACTTTCCGTCCGTCCCCGCGTTCCACACCTGCGCGTAGCCGTTCAATTCAATCCGAACCTGTCCGTTTTCCAAATAACTAATTTCCGCGTCAGGCGCGTTCACCGGCGCGCCGCCCTCTCCGATTAACTCCGGCAATAACGCCGGCGCCACCGCAGGATTTCCGTAATTTAAATTCTGCTCCCCTCCGCCGCCCCCTTGCGGAAGAAACAAACCCACGCCGCGCATCTGCTCCGCTTCAATCGCCATCTGCAAAATCGCGATATCACCCATCATCTCTTCGCAGTCCTTCGATAACTTCATCGACGCCATGCGCCGCTCATTCGCACAGCTTTGAAAATCACGGTACAAACGACGTAAATCCTGAATCATGCTGTCAAGACGCGGGTTTCCGCTCGGCAGGCCTTTATCTCCCGCTCCGCCGCCGCCTGATTTCGGACCGCGCTCGGGTCTTGTGGCCGATCCGTCATCACTCGTTAGCAACTGTTCATCCGCGCCGTAGCTCTTCCACACCGCTTCCTTGTCATTCACACCCTGTAATGAATAGATCTTCTTATCATCGTCGAAAAAGCCGTAGGACACCGCTTCTCCCATACTCTTACCATCCGCGGCTAACTTGGCGATTTGAATCGTTTTCGTCATGTAATCAATCACCGTGATTTGGCCGTCCGCGTAACGGTATTCCTTAAGCAAGCTGCGTTCGCCGCCGGTTGTCTCTTCATACACCTTCAACACTCGTCCGGCATCATCATACTCACGCACTTCCACCGCTCCTGAAGCCGTCACCTGCAGCGATGTCGCCGACTTAATTACAGTCTGATCCGCGTCCATTAAAATCTCAAAATTAAGCGATCCGGATTTCATCCGCACCAAAACTCCCGCGGAAGGCTCGGTTACCGTCTCCTGTGAAACACGCACCAAAGAACCTTGCTCAAGCTGAAGCCGGCCGGTTAAATAACTTTCAGCGGCCGTATAAAGATTTTCCGATGCCGCGGGTTGGACAGATTCAGTGGAAACGGAAACAAGATTGCCGGAAACAGCGGGAGTAAATGTCAGTTGATTTTGTTCATCACGGCTAAAAGTGCCGTTTTCTATTAAAGCGGGCTGGGAAGGATCGGTTAAGTCGTAGCGGGCGTATTCATTCGAAGCGGTGTCGAGAACTGTAATTTGATTTTTATCGTAAACAAATTCAGTCTTTAAAACTTGGGATTCCCCGGCAGGCGGCCCCGTCGCCGATAAGACTCGCCCTAATTCCCCATTGGCTAACACCTCATAATCGTATACCGTATCCGTCTCAGCCGCGTGGAAACGCCATACCGATTCCGCCTTCTCAAGCTGCATCGTATAACGAACCCCATCCGCCGCTAACTCGAATCCCCCGGCGCTGATTAAATCATCGCTCGCGTAAGACTCCGGAGCCTGCTTCGCGTCCGCAGCCGTCACATTCACCTTCAAATAAACACTGTTGCCGTAATTCAGAATAGTAAGGGTTTGCTGACCTGTCGCATCGTCTTGACCATATATATACTCGCGGTCAACCGTACTGCCTTCCTGCATGCGCAGTAAACGTCCCATCCCGCCGCCCGGGAGCCGTTCATAAATCATATAATCCGCGCTCGCCGTGTCCGTGATCCGGTAAACATCCATTCCTTCCCCGAAACGGATATATTGGGTCAGCTTGATCTCCGTCGTCCCCTCACGCAGTTCAACCAGCTTCTCACCCGACGCACTTACCTCATAAACCCAGCTGATGCCGATTCTTCCCGCATCCATCAACTGTGAAACAGTTTTAAGTTTGCCATCAACTGAGTAATCAATACGGTAATTATTCCCAAGCGGGTCGATCTCACCTAACTTTGAAAAGTGAGTAAAACCAGTCAGCAAGTCATACTTGCCTTCAGCACCCAGACCATAAACTTTAATCAGTAAAGATTCGTCCGGCAAAGTTTCATACACATGCAGCTCGCCGTCTTTTTGCTCACGGCGCACCACATCGATCATCACCGGATTTCCGGACGCGTCCAACTTGCTGTTTCCGTTCGCGTCTTTTTCAACCAGCTCATATCCGGCTGAAATCAAATCCGACAAATTCCCGTTCGCGTCCAAACCGAATACTTGATAGGTTCCGTCCTCAGCTCCCGCGTCACGCGTCTCAATCCGCACAACATTGTTTCCCGATTCAACTTCGTACGCGAATGTCCGCACTTCAAGTTTCGTTTCATCCGTACCCGTGTAATCCGCGATTTCTAAAATGCGTTTGTTCTGCGTGTCATAAGTAAAATAACTGTTGTCGCCGTCAACACCGTAGGAATATTTCACAACCCCGCTTCCCATTTCAACCGGCGCTTTCAAAACAGCGTCATCGCCCGCGCGGGTTTTTGAAAGCGGACTCATTTCATCCGTGAACACATCTTGCGTAAACGCGGCTTGGTCAACCGGCTGTTCCGAAAGTTTAACTTGTTCCGCGGACTCGCCGTTTTGATTTGAACTTGCCGACAAAGGATTCGCGGTTTCCTGTTTGGCTAAATCACTGAAATCATTCATGTAATGGATCGAATCCGAAACCGGTTTTGCGGGCAGGGGCGCGGGTATCAAACTCGCTGTAGCTAGACGAATATCAAGCGAGGTGAAAAGAAAAAAGAACACAACTGCCGCACTGACAAAGCGACAGGCAAACGTAAATTGCCCTGACTGACTTTTAGCGTAAGGGATCAACTCGACCTCGATGTTTTAATAAACCTAAAAAAAGTATAATAGGGTCAAAAAGGCATGTCAAATAGGCCAATGAAACAAAACTTCATCTCGCGCTATAAATTGCTATGTTTGTGCTTAGTAATATAGCAACTCATAGCGCAAATATTTTTAAATGAATTTATAACCTTTCCCGCAAAAAACAGGTTCACGTCAACTTTGAAATACGCCTCGGCAGCAAATCAGTTTTCAAACATGCCACCGCATCGACCAGCAATTTACCGTTCAAATGATCGATTTCATGCTGCACGCAAATCGCTTCGATCCCGGAAGAAATCTTTTCATGCTCCATTCCATTCAAGTCCATATACCGGAATCGAATCCACCTGTAACGTTTCACAAGCGCAGTATAATCCGGGACACTCATGCATCCTTCGCGTCCGACATCGGGATCCCGCGTCTCCAAAATAACCGGATTAATTAAAACCATTTTTTGACACTCGGGAACACGCGCCGAAACATCCACAATCGCGATTCTTTCTCGGATGCCGATTTGAGGCGCCGCAATTCCGATACCGTGCTTTTCACGCGTCATAACTTGCGTCAAGCGTTCGGTGATTTTTTTAATTTGCTTTGAACTCAGCCGGCACTCCGGAATGGGCTCGCGCAAAACCGGATCAGGATAAACAACGATTCGATCCATGAATCAAAAAACGGCAGATTCGGAAGAATGCGTCTTCACTTCAATGCCGAGCGTTTTTTCCCAAATCAAAATGAGTCCGGCAATTTTTTTCTTCGCAGCCTGGCTCGGCAAATCCACTTCCAAAACCATGGAGTATAAATTTTCGGATTTGGAACGCTTCAGCAAACGGCAATCTAAATTGGTAATATTGGCCCGAAGCTTTGCAAGATCCGAACTGAGGCGGTAAACAATTCCCGTGCGGTCTTTGCCGATAACCGAAATTAAAATGGATTGAGCGGCCCGGC
>CAZEFF010000092.1:0-6430 GCA_964511315.1 uncultured bacterium
CATCCAAATGCGTTCCGGTTGAAAGGTCCATGACAGTGTCGGAACCAAACTTAACAGAAAGCGCGAGCTTCTCAAGTTCCTTCGGAATATTCGAAGTCAAAGCCGAGTTGCCGATATTGGCGTTAATTTTGCAGGTCGAATTAATACCGATACACATCGGTTCAAGATTGCGGTGATTCACGTTGGCGGGAATAATCATTCTTCCGCGCGCGACTTCGGAACGCACAAATTCGGCTGTCAGCTTTTCACGCTGAGCCACAAATTTCATTTCCTCGGTGATAACCCCTTTGCGGGCATAATGCATCTGCGATTTATTTTGATCACCGCTTCTTTTTTCAACCCACTCATCACGAAGACTCATTCTTCACCTCATTTAATAGTCAGACGTTTAATTGCGATTATTTCTTCATTGCCGCCGCTTTTACTTTCGGCGCCAAATAAAACTCATGTTCAAAAAGATCTGTGATCTTGCTTAATTCTTCAGCGGTCAGATCAGGGCACTCGCTCACTTTTGCGAATTCGTTAATTTCATCTTCTCCGTAAATTTCAGGAAACGCTGAGATAACCGTTTTCTCAGAAAGCACAAACTTCAAAGCGGCCTGTGCCAGCGTCCGCACACCGTACTGCTTTAAAAATTCAAACTGAGAAACTTTTTCTTCCGCGCGGGCAAAACGGGTCGCGAAATTCTCAGCCGAATGATCCGCCCAAGGACCTTTCTTATTTTCGCAGCGGGAGCGTGAAAACCATCCGCAGGCTTCCGGCGCGCGCGCGAAAATTCCGGCATTATTTTTTTTCGCCGCGTCAATCAGCTGTTTCGCGGAGTCCTGTTCGATTAAATTAAAAATCGCCTGAAAATTCTTCGCCTTGCGCAAACGCATCAGAAGCTTAGCCTCTTCAACCCAGCCTTCGCCGGGGCCAAGAACCGCTCCCCAGGAAACAATCTTGCCCTCTTTGCGCAATTTTTCAATGCACGCGTAAAGGTCGTCGCGTTCAACGGTGGAAATTTTCGGATGATAAATTTGATAAAGATCAATGCGGTCTGTGCGAAGACGCCTAAGACTTTCAATACAGGCCGTCCGCACATATTTAGGCGTAAAATTCTGCGGCAGCTCTTCCCCTCTCATTCCAGGGGTCTGCTGCAGCATGTCATAACCTACTTTTGTGGAAATCACGACTCGTTCGCGCTCATCCACCAGCGCGTTGCCGATCAAAGACTCCGCGTGTCCGCCGCCGTCCGTGTCCGCGGTGTCAAAAAAATTAATCCCCCGGTCAAGCGCGTAGCGGATCAGATGCTGTACCTTCGCGTCGGGGATATTGCAGCCCGTTTCTTTGCAAAGCGAGGACAATCCGAAACCGATTTCTGAAACACTGAGACGTGTACCTGGAATTGTTCGATATTTCATTCGAGGGTAATAATCCTTAAAGACGAGATGGATTAATATACCCTAATCGAAGAGGTTTGTCTAGGAATGGGATGCCCGAACAAAAGCGACTTAAATGCCTTCGGTAAATAGGGTTAGATCAGGCCTTCTCTTCGCGCCGTTCGCGAATATGATGCCGCACATCGATTCCCTTTTTCAGGTAGATCACGTCCTCGGCGATATTGGTGGCCAAATCAGCCACCCGCTCTAGGTTATGCGAGACCATAATCAGGCTGATTCCAACCCGGGTGTGCTGAGGGTTTTGCGTTAAAATTTTCTGAACTTCGTCATAAATTTTATCATTTAAACGGTCCACAATATCATCTTCTTCAAGAATGCTCTTGGCTTTGTCGACATCTCCGACCATAAACGCGTTTAATCCTTCGCGGAGCATTTTGCGCACTTGGTCCGTCATTTTGGGGAGATCCTGATAAGGCTTCAGCGCGGGCTCTTGGTTAATCACCACCGCTTTCTCGGCAATATTCACCGCTTGGTCGCCCATACGTTCGAGGTCATTGGTAATTTTAAGAACCATCGTGATCAAACGAAGATCGGCCGCGGCCGGCTGATAAAGCGCGATCAGCTCATGACCCAACTCATCGATTTCGATTTCGTACAGATTGATTTCTTGATCGCCTTTCATCACCTGCTCGGCAAGCGCGGAGTTGCGCTCAAAAAGAGCGGTTGTGGCATTATCCACAGCCTTCTCGACCAAAAGCCCCATTTTAAAAAGCTTGTCTTTCAATTTCTTCAGTTCATCATCAAAATGTCTTTTCATCTTATCCTCATTTCAAAGTTAAAAAGTGAAATCAAAAATTGCTTTATCCAAACCGGCCCGTAATATAATCTTCGGTTTCTTTTTTCTGCGGGGCCGTAAAAATTCTTTCCGTTGGTCCCGATTCGATCAATTGCCCTAAATAAAAATAAACGGTTTCATCACTGACGCGCGCGGCCTGAGACATATTGTGCGTTACAATCACAATCGTAAATTCTTTCTTCAGCTGGCGGATCAATTCTTCAATATGCTGAGTCGCCACGGGGTCCAGCGCGGAACAAGGCTCATCCATTAACAGAATATCCGGGCTCATTGCGACAAGCCGGGCAATGCAAAGCCGCTGCTGCTGTTCTCCCGAAAGTAAAAGAGCCGAATCATTCAAACGGTCGCGCAAATCTTCCCAAAGCCCTACCGATTGAAGACTTTCTTCGGTTTTTTGATCGAGCTCGCTTTTCGTATAGCTGCCGTGAATACGCAGCCCAAAAACCACATTGTCATAAACAGAAAGCGGGAAAGGATTCGGACGCTGAAAAACCATTCCCACCTTTTTTCGCAGCTCCACTAAATCCGTCTGTTTGCCGTAGACGGGTTTATTTTCGATAAAGATCTGTCCTTCTGTCCGGACCTCTGTGTACAAATCATTCATTCGGTTGATGGAACGCAGCAAAGTGGATTTACCGCAGCCCGATGGGCCAATAATCGCGGTTACTTTTTTAGGCGAAATTCCAAGCGACACGTTTTTAAGCGCGTGGAACTTTCCATAATAAAGGTGAAAGTCTCTGACTTCTACGGCGTGACGGAAAGACTCAGCCGAAGCGTCCCGAGACATAGTCTTCCGTCCGCTTGTCTTTTGGGCGGGTGAAGATTTTGTCAGTGTCATCGATTTCTATTAACTCCCCTGAAAGAAAAAACGCGGTGCGGTCACTAACACGCGCCGCCTGCTTGGTATTGTTCGTCACTAAAATCTGCGTGTACTGGGATTTCAGCTGCGTCATCGCTTCTTCAACTTTCGCGGTTGAAATCGGATCAAGCCCCGAACACGGTTCATCATACAAAAGCACTTCCGGCTCCACCGCAAGCGCGCGGGCAATGCAAAGACGCTGCTGCTGACCGCCTGAAAGTTTCATGGCCGGCAGTTCAAGCCGGTCTTTGACTTCATCCCATAAAAAAGAAGCCCTCAAAGATTTTTCAACGATCTCTTTAAGCTGCGCGTGGCCGTAAACTCCGTGAACGCGAGGGCCGTAAGCAAGATTATCAAAAATAGACATCGGCAGCGGCGCGGGAAGCGCGAAAATCATCCCCACCCGCTGACGGAGCGAATAGGCGGATATCTTCTTATAAATGTTCTGTCCATCCAAGAAGATTTCACCGTTCATACGGAAAGTCGGAGAACGGTCGCTCAAACGGTTGAGCGTGCGCAAAAGCGAAGTCTTGCCGCTGTTCGCCGGGCCAATCACCCCTAAAATTTCATTTTTACGGACGCCAAGATTCACCTTTTTCAGCACCTGCGCGGCGCCGTAAAAAATATCCAAATTTTTAATTTCGATTTTTAGACTGTCCATTACCAGTGCTTCTTCTTTCTAAAATGCGCGCGGATAATGACCGCGAAAATGTTCATCACAAAAACAATCAGGATTAGCACAAGCGCCGTACCGTACTGAACCTTCGGTTTGATGTTCGGAACCTGCGTTGAAATCACGTACAAGTGGTACGGCAAAGCCATGCATTGATCAAAAATGGATTTCGGAAGCTTCGGCAGATAAAACGCGGCGACGGTAAATAAAATGGGAGCCGTTTCACCGGCCGCGCGGCTGATCGCCAAAATTGTTCCCGTCAAAATTCCCGGCAGCGCGTTCGGCAGTACCACACGGCGGATGGTTTGCCAGCGAGAAGCTCCAAGCGCGAGGCTCGACTCGCGGAAATGCTGAGGAACCGTGCTGAGCGCTTCGCGGGAGGCCGTGATAATCACCGGCAAACTCATAATCGCGAGCGTGAGCGAACCGGCAAGAATGGAGGTCCCAAAACGCAGGAAAATCACAAAAAAACCAAGGCCAAAGAGACCGTAAACAACGGAAGGAATGCCCGCCAGATTCACAATCGCGACATCAATCAGACGGGTCAAAAAATTGTCGCGCGCGTATTCAGATAAATAAACGGCGGCCAAAATTCCTGCCGGCAGCGCGAAGCTCATCGTGCCGCCCATTAAAAGAAGCGTGCCGACAATGGCTGGGAATATCCCCCCGGCGCGCATGCCTAATCTTGGATTCTGCGACAAAAATTCCCAGCTCAGGCCGGCAATTCCGTTTTTAAGAATCATAAAGGTAATCAGAATGACAGGAACAACAATGACAAGCGTCGCGAGCAGGAGAAATGTAAAAGCAATTCTTTGCGTAATGCGCGGGGAAATTCGGATCATGCCCGGACCTTCCTCTTTTTAATGAAGAAGCTCGCGCTGACATTAATCAGAAATGTGATCACAAACAGCACCACACCAATCGCGAAAAGGGAGTAGTAATGCGCTTCTCCGCGCGCGGCCTCGCCCATTTCGGCCGCAATCGTCGCGGTCATCGTCCGCACCGGCATTAAAAGCGAAGTCGGAATGCGCGCGGCATTTCCGGTAATCATCATCACAGCCATGGTTTCACCAATCACACGGCCGATCCCAAGCATAATCGCGGCAAGCATTCCCGAAGACGCCGCCGGAACAAGCACGCGCCAAATAGTCTGCCACTTGGTCGCGCCCAGCGCGAGCGCGCCTTCGCGGTAACTCTTTGGAACTGCCGTGAGAGCGTCATCCATCATACTTACAATGGTCGGCATAGCCATAAAGGCCAGCATAATCGAACCTGAAAGCGCGGTGAGCCCGGTCTGAATATGAAAAGCCTGCTTTACGAGAGGAACGAGTGTAACCAATCCGATAAATCCAAGCACAATACTTGGAATGGCTGCTAAAAATTCAACGCTGGTTTTCAGCGTTTCGCGCAGCCAAAGCGGAGCGACTTCGGCAATGTAAATCGCCGCGGCAACCCCAAGCGGCACGGCGATAAAAATGGCGCCGAAAGTCACCGCGAGAGACCCCGTAAGAAGAGGCACTATCCCAAACTTCGCCGGCGAAGAAATCGGATACCACTTGGCGCCGAAAAGAAAATCAAACACCGAATAAATTCTAAAAAGAGAGAGCCCTTCTTTGAGCAGAAAAATAAAGATCAGAACAACAAATAGAATCGAAAGGATTCCGGCCAGAAAAATAGCCTTCTCAAAAACAAACTCAATCAATTGAGGGATAGGTTTCCGGCGGGAATCCACAGCGGAAAATTATTTCTTCTTCGGCACAAAATCGAGCGTCAAAACAATTTCCTGTCCCGCGTCACTCTCCGCGAAATCCACAAAATCCTTCACAACGCCTTGCGGCTCCCCGTGCGTCAGGAAGAAAAGAGACCGGGAAATGCTGTATTCCCCGCTCTGCACCGTTTCGACAGAAGGTTTCAAGAACGGCCCTTGCGCGTCTTTGGCGACTTCCAATACTTTTAAGGAATCATTCACATAACCGAGACCGATATAACCAATCGCGGACTCGCCGTTTTTGACTTCTTCGACAATCGCCTGACTTGAAGGCATCATCAGCGCTGAAGCTGAAAACTCTTCGGGCCCTTTGGCATTTCCGTGGCGAAGCACATGCTCGAGAAAGAAAACATGCGTGCCGGAATTACGTTCGCGGGAAAGCACAAGAATCGGTTCATCCTTGCCCCCGAGTTCTTTCCAATTATGAATCTTTCCTGTAAAAATATCGGCGAGCTGGCTGAGCGTAAGCTGATTAACGGGATTATTCGGATTCACCACCACCGCAATGCCGTCATAAGCCACCATAATTTCTTTAATAGCATGTCCCTTGGCTTCGGCCTTGGCTTTTTCTTCCGCCGAAACTTCGCGTGAAGATTGAGCGATATCGCAAGTGCCTTCGGTAATCGCTGAAATACCCGTTCCCGACCCGCCGCCTGTCACGGCAATGCTGGTGTCAGGATGCTTTGCCATAAATTCTTCAGCCCACGACTGTCCAAGATTCACCATTGTGTCAGAACCTTTGATTTGAATCGTTTTAGAATCAGCGGCAAAAGCCGTTGAACCAAGAAGAAAAAATGCGGAGAAAATTGAGAAAAATGAATTGCGGATAAACACACTCATAACGCCTCCTCTTTTTTGGGCTTACTATAAGAAGAAACGTCCTGAAAAGCAA
>CAZEFF010000093.1:0-6375 GCA_964511315.1 uncultured bacterium
GGCGGTTGAACAGGAAAATGTCCGCGAGGCCTGGGAAACCGGTAAGCTCATTGATGCCCACGTCCTTCAGCATAAAGAACGCGCGGATTACGGGCAACAAGTTTTACAAAAGTTAGCTATTGATTTAGGAACAAGCCAGAGCGAGCTCAGCTTAATGCTTCAGTTTGCCAGAGCTTACCCAATTTATTTCCCTGGAAATAAATTGAGTTGGAGTCATTACCGGACCCTTCTTGGAGTGAATGATAAGAAAGAGCGAGACGCGCTGGCGGAGCGGGCCGCCAAAGAAAACTGGGGGCGTGACCGCCTTCAGGACGAAATCAAAAAGCAGAAGACAGCCGTGACTCCTCCGAACGCTCCGCCGAAAATGGACGCGCCGAAACCTGGAAAACTTTTCACGTACAAAGTGGTGCGCGCGCTCGACGGCCCTTACGCGGGCAAGCTTGTGCTTGACCTCGGCTTCACGAATTATTACCGTTCGAAAGCACTCGATATTTTTAAGGCCGGCGATATTTTAAGAACCATGACCAGCGGTCCGACAGACCAGGGTAATTCGCAAATGCTCGAAGAGGTGATTGAAAAAGAAGCGCGCGACCGTGACTTGTATAATTATTACGCTTATATCACCGACGTGGTTGACGGCGACACGTTTAAAGCGGTGATTGACTTGGGTTTTGGGATTGTGACTGAGCAAAAACTTCGTCTGCGCGGGCTTGACGCGCCTGAAATATTGACCGCGGACGGCCAGGCCGCGAAAGCGTTTTTAGCGCGCCGGCTGAATTCCAGCAAGCTTGTAAAAATCCGCACTTTAAAGTCAGACAAATATGACCGCTACCTCGCCGACGTTTTTATCGGTGATGATTATGTGAATCAAGAGCTTGTGAACCGCAAACTGGCTGTCGCTGTGCGGGACTGACCTTCGCTTTCATTCTTCTTCTCCCAAATATCATGAAACCCGTTACAGTTCAGCTAATGCAAACGCTTGACCGCCGCGCGGTGTCTGAATTTGGAATTCCAGCGCTTGCGTTAATGGAAAACGCCGGCAAAGCGGTTGCCGCGCTAGCCTTGGATCATTTTCCGCGCGCTCAGAAAATTGTTATTGTTTGCGGAAAAGGAAATAACGGCGGCGACGGTTTTGCCGCGGCGCGTTACTTCGTCGAAATGGGAAAAGCGCCGGTGCTTTTTCTTATTCCAAATCCCCAAGAGCTTAAGGCTGAGGCGAAGACGAATTATGAGCGCGCTCGGACAGCGGGGGTTCCGTTTCTGAATGACTTAAACTTCAAAGGCGCGGACTTGATTATTGACGCGATTTTTGGTGTGGGTCTTCGATCTGCCCTTACGGGCCCGTACTTGGCGGCGGTTGAAAGAATCAATGCTTCCGGGCTGCCGGTCCTTTCTGTGGATATCCCTTCCGGACTCAACGCTGACACAGGGCAGGTGCTTGGGGACGCTGTAAAGGCTTCGGTCACGGCAGCCCTAGGTTTGCCAAAATTCGGCTTTTACGCGGGAGAAGGTCCCATCCTGACAGGCAAAATTGAGGTGCTGGACATTGGCATTCCCAAGGCGCTCTTACAAGGCTTGACACCCTAGGGCCTTTTTGATACAAACGCTCTTCCTAGTACCTTCTCCCATTTTTTTATAAGTTGACGGGACAGTACTGCGGACCCATAAAATCAAAAGGAACGCAGTACTAACGAGGTTTACGATCTTGACACCGCTTACCCTAGAAAATAAGAAACCCAGACTTCCCGAGTGGCTGCGCCGGACTCTGCCTGACCACTCGGCTGAAAAGACTCATTCCACACTTGCTGCCTTTGATTTGAACACGGTTTGCGAATCGGCAAAATGCCCGAACCGCACCGAATGTTATTCGCGCAACACGGCCACGTTTATGATTCTTGGTAATTCCTGCACACGCCGCTGCGGATTTTGTTCGGTCCCGACCGGCAAAGGTGAGACGCTTCAGGCTGATGAACCCCGGCGGGTTGCGCTCGCGGCCAGAGAACTTGGCCTTCAATACGTGGTGGTGACTTCGGTCGCGCGTGACGATTTAAAAGATGAAGGCGCCGAACATTTTGCCGAAACCGTGCGGGCGATTTACGCCGAAATTCCGGGCGCTCAGGTCGAAGTGCTTACGCCGGATTTTCACGCGCGGGAAGAATTGATTGCGCTGATTGTGAAGGCCGGGCCGACTGTTTATAATCATAACCTTGAAACGGTGAAGCGGCTCCAAAAAGAAGTGCGGCCGCAGGCTTCTTATGAAAGAACGCTTGAGGTGCTGAAGCTTGTGAAGCGTCTTGATCCGAACATGACGACTAAAAGCGGTCTCATGCTCGGGCTCGGAGAGACCGAAGAAGAAATTATAGAAGCCGCGGCGGACTTAAGAGCGGCCGGTGTAGACATCCTCACGCTTGGTCAGTACCTCGCGCCGGGCGGCGCCGAATTTCTTCCGGTTAAAGAATTTATTTCGCCTTTATTTTTTGAAAGAATGGCCGTAGTACTCAAACCTCTCGGTTTCCGGGAAGTTTTTTCGGGCCCCTACGTGAGAAGTTCTTACCACGCCGGAGAAACATTTTTAAACAGTGTCAGTGATAAACTTTAAACGCATTTGGAGGATTGACAGCAATGGTTGAAGTGATTTTGGAAGGTTTGGCGAAACATGTTGAAGAAGGAACCATTCAAACCTGGTTTGTGGAAGAGGGTGACCCTGTGAACGAGGGTGATGATATTGTCGAGCTCACGACCGAAGACGGCACGGTGACGATTCAGTCTCCTCAGACGGGCATTCTGGCGGAAGTCTATTATGACGAAGGGGAAGTGGTCGCGAAGGGCGAAGTCCTCTGTACGATTGATAATGATGCCGACGCGGAAGATGACGACGAAGATGAAGACGAGGACGAAGACGAGGATGAAGATGATGACGACGATGAAGATGACGATGAGGACGAGGATGAAGAAGACGAAGAAGAGGAATGAAGCCGTCCGCGTCTAGGCCTATTGGCGTTTTTGATTCCGGTGTCGGCGGGCTGACCGCTGTGCGCGAAATCAGACGCCGGCTGCCGCACGAAGATATTATCTACTTTGGAGATATGGCCCGCCTGCCTTACGGCACTAAATCCAAAGAACAAATTTTAAGCTTCTCAATTCAAAACACGCTTTTTCTTTTGAAGCATAAAGTCAAAGCGGTCGTGATTGCTTGTAATTCCTCCGCCAGCGCGGCGTACACTTTTCTAAAAAAACACTTTAATCTTCCGATGATTGATGTGATTGAACCCGCGGCGGCTTCCGCAGTCGAAGTTACGCGCGCTGGACGAATTGGCGTAATTGCCACGCACGCGACGGTCGAAAGCGGTGCTTACGAGAAGACGCTTAAAAAAATGTCGCCCAGAGCGAAAATTTTCAGCGCGGCCTGTCCGCTCTTTGTTCCGTTTGTGGAAGAGGGCTGGCTCGACGGCAAAATTACGGAGCAAGTGGCCGAGGTTTACCTGAACCCGCTTCGGAAGAAAAATATCGACACGCTTATTCTTGGCTGCACGCATTACCCTTTGCTCAAAGCCACCATTCAAAAAGTCGCGGGCAGTAAAATCAAGCTGGTCGATTCGGTGGCTCCGACCGCGGCCCGTTTAAACGCGATTCTTTCTGAAAACGGGCTTCATTATCCTCACAAGCGGCAGGGCAAGCTCGAGGTGTTTGTCAGTGACAAGCCCCGTAATTTTATACGCATCGGCGAAAAGTTTTTAGGCGAAAAAATCAGCCGCGTGGAAGTGGTTCGGCAGAAATGACAGTTTTTTTGTCATCCCCGAATGATTTTGTCGGGGATCAAACGATCCAAGAATTGATTCCCGCCTCCGCGGGAATGACAGTATACAATGATGACTAAAACAGCGATTTGTCTTCTTTCCGGCGGACTGGATTCCGCGACCTCAATGTACTCGGCGATCAGCCAGGGCTACCAAGTGCATGCCTTGACCATTGATTATGGGCAGTCGCACTCTCGTGAAATTGAGTGCGCGAAAGAGCTCTCGAAACGCGCGGGCGCGCTTTCGCATTTTGTGACGCGGATCAGTTTGCCTTGGGGAGGCAGCGCGCTTCTTGATTCTGCGATCTCAATTCCTACCGGGCGCAAAGAATCTGAAATGGCCAAAGAAATTCCGGTGACTTACGTGCCGGCGAGGAACACCATTTTTTTATCTCTCGCGGGTTCCTTCGCAGAAGCGAAAGGCGCCGGCGCGATTTTTATCGGCGCGAATGCCTTAGATTACAGCGGGTACCCGGACTGCCGTCCTGATTATCTGAACGCTTTTGAGCGGGCTCTTGAACTTGGAACAAAATGCGGCACGGAAGGACGCAAAATTAAAATCGAAGCGCCGCTGCTCCGTCTCAGCAAAAAAGAAATCGTTCAGTTGGGCGGGAAGCTCGGCGTTCCGCTTGAGCTGACCTGGTCCTGTTACAAGGGCGGCAAAGTTCCGTGCGGCGCTTGCGATTCTTGTCTTCTGCGAGCCAAAGGCTTTTTGGAGGCGGGTGTGTTTGACCCCGCGCTTAAACATGCGTAATCCTCCGACGGCAAATGAAGCTAGAATTTCTGAAATATTTTCTTCTCTTCAAGGTGAAGGCACGCACTTAGGCGAGAAGCATATTTTTATCCGCTTCGAGGAATGCAATATCCACTGTACTTATTGCGACGAGCTCGACAAGCCCGCGGTTTCGATGTCGATTGAGCAGGTCATGGAAAAGGTCGCGGAGCTTGAGCGGGTGCACGGCCCGCACGCTTTTGTCAGTTTAACGGGCGGGGAGCCTCTTATTTATCTCGCGTTTCTCAAACCGCTGATCGCACGGCTGAAATCCGAAAATTTTAAAATTTATCTTGAGACCGCCGGTATTTTATGGAAAGCGCTGCAGGAAGTGATTTCAGAATGTGATTGCGTGGCGATGGATATGAAACCCGCGAGCGTGACGGGCGAAAAGAATTTTTATGACGAGCATGAACGCTTTCTTCGGATTGCCGCGCATAAAGAAGTATTCATTAAAATCGTTCTTTCATCTGAGATTAAAATGGAAGAGTTTGACGCGCTGGTAAAAATCGCGGCGAATGTGAATCCGAAAATCCCGTTTATTTTGCAGCCGATTAGCGGTAAAGTGGAGGGGCACGAGGACGCTGAGCTGATGATTCTGCTGGACGGTCTGCAGCGGCGGGCCGGTGAAAAACTTTCGAGCGTTAGAATCGTACCTAGACTTCATCGTATTTTAAAAATTCAGTAATTATCTTAAGGAGAATCAATGCGGACAGACGGACGGAAATTGAATGAACTTCGCAAAGTCACAGTTCGAAAAGGGTATTTGAAAAACGCCGCGGGTTCCTGCTTTATTGAAGTGGGTGATACCAAGGTGCTTTGTTCAGCGACGGTTGAAGAAAAGGTCCCGCCTTTCCTTAAAGGTCAGGGCAAGGGCTGGCTCACGGCCGAGTATTCGATGATTCCGGCTTCGTGCAATGAACGGATTGCCCGTGAATCCTCCAAGGGAAAGCTTTCTGGCCGCACGCACGAGATTCAGCGTTTGATCGGACGCAGTCTGCGGGCCGTGGTGGATCTTTCAAAGCTCGGTGAGCGGACCATTTGGATTGACGCGGATGTGATTCAAGGCGACGGCGGCACGCGCACGGCTTCCATTACCGCCGGGTATATTGCTTTGTCCGACGCGGTTGAAAAGCTCATGAAAAAAAATCTGCTGAAAGAAAATCCGATTCAGGATTATATCGCGGCGGTCAGCGTGGGAATGGTGAATGGAAAGCCGTCTCTGGATCTTTGTTACACCGAAGACTCAAAAGCGGAAGTGGATATGAATGTGGTGATGACCGGTGACGGAAAGCTTGTCGAGGTTCAGGGAACCGCTGAAGGAAAACCGTTTAGCGAAAACGAGCTTCACAAACTTCTGGCGCTTGCCCGCAAAGGGATCAAAGATCTCGTCCGGATTCAAAAGCAGCACTGCGCGTAATTCATTCCTCAAATGCGTTTACTCGTCGCGACTACCAATAAAAAAAAGCTCGAAGAATTGCGGGCGATCCTTTCCGATCTTCCTCTCGAACTTTCACTTCTTTCGGATTTTAAAAATATTCAGGAAGTGGAAGAAACGGGAGCGACGTTTGAGGCGAACGCGATTTTGAAAGCGCAAGGGTACGCGAAGCAGACGGGTTTGCTTACTCTGGGGGAAGATTCAGGGCTTTGCTGTGACGCGCTGGACGGGGCGCCCGGCGTCTATTCCGCGCGTTTCGCGGGCGAAGGAAAGGATGACCAGGCAAATAACCTGAAGCTCCTTAAAATGCTCGACAAGCTGCCTGACAATTGCCGGCACGCTCATTACGCCTGCGCGGTTGCGCTGGCC
>CAZEFF010000094.1:0-6322 GCA_964511315.1 uncultured bacterium
TGGAAGCGGGCAGGCGCGCCGCGGCGCTTACGCGTCAGCTTCTGGCTTTCAGCCGGCGGCAGGTGTTTCAAGTGAAGGCCGCCGATCTCAATGATATTGTGATCGGTGTGGATAAAATGATACGCCGGCTTTTGGGTGAAGACATTGAATTTATGACTTTGCCGCGTGAGGGCATAAAAAAAATCAAAGTGGATGTGTCGCAAATAGAGCAGGTTCTGATGAATTTGGCTGTCAATGCCCGGGATGCCATGCCGCGCGGCGGTAAGCTTATTTTTGAAGTGGGTGAAACAAAAGTTGATTTGAAGACCGCTCAAAAATATCCTGGGCTTGTTCCCGGAAATTATGTCACGCTTCAGGTGCGCGATAATGGTATGGGCATGCCGGCGAGTGTTAAAGAGCGCATTTTTGAACCCTTTTTTACGACGAAGGAAAAGGGAAAAGGAACGGGCCTTGGGCTCTCGACGGTTTACGGCGTCATGAAGCAGCTGATGGGATTTATTTATGTCGACAGTGAACCGGATAAAGGAACAACCTTTACACTTTATTTCCCGCCGACTGAGGAAACAGCCGCGGGATCTAAAGGGGCTGAGGGCGCGGAGAGCCGAATGCCGCGTGGGACTGAGACATTACTCTTTGCGGAAGACGAAGAAATTGTCCGGGCTTTAGGGAAAAGGATTTTAACGCATCAGGGATTCCATGTGCTGGAAGCCTGTAATGGAGTCGAAGCGCTCAACATGATTAAAAAGGATAGAGGAGAAAAGATATCGCTTGTAATAACGGATATGGTCATGCCGTTTATGGGCGGCAATGAACTCGCTGAAAATGTTTCGGCGCTGTTCCCAAAAATAAAAATGATTTTTACCTCCGGTTACGCGAACCATTCCGCGGTCCAGAAGTGGGTCAGCGGCGGCAGCCGGTTTCTTCAAAAGCCCTACCGCCCGTCAGAGCTTGTGATGACCATCCGCGAAGTGCTTGACGGAAAATAATCCCCAGCGTTATTTTATTGTCCAATTCTATGATTAAAAAAGCGTTCGTCATACTTTTGGTTAATTTGCTCACCCTTGCTGTCTTCTTTTCCGCGCTTGAGCTGGGATGCCGGGCTGTGAAGCGCGCGAATTTTGATAAAATTCCCACCTATTTTGACGGATTTCTTACAGGCGAGCTTGGGAAACCTGCTCCAAAAAAATGCCTGGGGAATCCCGGATATTTGTCTTCGGCAGCTCAGCGGCTTTTGGAACACCGGTCCCTCAGTTTTCGATATCAAGCTGGATGCGGAAAATGTTTCCCGTTCTTTTGCCCGGTCAAAAAACTAAAGTCATTAATTTCGCGTGGCCGGGAAAGTCCAGCCACCAGGTTCTGGCGGGCGCGCGTTACGCGCTTAAATTTCAGCCGGATATCTTTGTCATTTACACGGGCAATAATGAATACATCGGTTCCAACCGGCTTTTTACTGATTATTGGTATTACCGCTTGGACCGGGATCTATTTTATGGGAGCGCTTTTTACCGCTATTTATCGCTTCAGATTGAAAAGGTCCGTCGGAAAATTGTTTACGGAAAGGCGGACGCACATGAAAAAAACTACCGCGAAGAAATTATTGCCTCGAAGCTTTATAAAAATCCGGCCATTACCGAACAAGATATTTTAAAAATTCATGAGCGGTACAAGGCCAACTTGAGTCAGGTGCTGAAGTTAGCCAAGAAACAGGGGATTGCCGTGATGCTTTTGACCGTTCCCGTGAATGTTAAGGATGTTCCGCCCGGTCTCTCTATGCACGGGCTCGGGCTTTCCCAGGAGCAAATCAGTGAATGGAAAGAGCTGTTTGAACGGGGCAGTAAAGATCAAGCTGAAGGACGGCTGACCGAGGCAGCGGAGGCTTTTGAGTCGGCGGCTCGGATGGATCCGGAATATGCCGAAACTTTTTATCGATGGGGGCAGGTATTAGAAGCTCAGGGAAAAATTGAGGAGGCCCGGAACGCTTATGACCAAGCCGTCCAGCATGAAAAAATCGCCGCGCGCGCGAAGCCGGGTTTGAACGCGGTGATCCGTGAGCTTTGCGCCGAATATCCGGAAACGATTTGCCTCGACACAATCCCGCTTCTTGAGAAAAAATCTTCGAATGGTATTCTTTCGAGTGAAGTTTTTTATGACAATGTGCATCCTTTCGGCGAGATCCATCAGGCGATAGCAGTTGAAATCCTGAAACTTTTAGCGGGTTCAAATAAAATAGCGCCGTATGCCCAGTGGCAATGGGACGCCTTTGAGAATTCCTTGAAAAATGAACCCGCGCGCTGGCAAGCTGAGGATAAAAAAGAGAAGGTAAAGCAATTTTTTATGCTTGGGCTCCAGCTTTGGAATCAGAGAGATTACGTGAGGGCGATTGAACGATTGGAAAATGGGATTAAAACGGAAAACGGATTCCTAGAAGCTTACGGGTTTTTGGCGGACTCCTATTATCATGCCGGCAGAAATAAAGAAGCGGCGGATTATTTCAGCCGGCTCGAACAGAAGGATTCGGGACTTTTTGTCCGAATGATGGCACAATATCCAGAACTCCAGGAAAGTTACGGAGCGCTTAAAATTAACCAGGAAATAGCGGGGCAGACCCATGGATAAAGAAATGGAAAAAGGCGTTCAGCCGCTTGACGCGGTCATGACACGGCTGAATGTGACTAATCAGAATATTGTCGAACGCTCCACCGAACAATTGACCTTTAAAGTTGTCGCGAAAGGGCGTAAGGGAAGACGGATCACGCTAAACGCGCAGATGAAAATCCTTAACGCGCTGAATGCCTGGAACGCGCTTTTTGGGCCGGAGCCCGAAAAGCCGTTTGTCCTGAAGGATCTTTTTAACTACACCACAAAATAAAGAAAAAGAAAATGGCGATTCCATTTGAACTGCTTGTTCTTCTGCTCGCGGGCTGGTCTTCGGGAATCAGTATTTATCTTTCCGTGGGATTGCTCGGGCTTTGCGGTCACTTCGGCTGGATCGTGCTTCCGGGACAGCTTGCGGCCGTATCCAATCCGCTTGTTTTTTCACTCGCCTTTATTATTTTCGCGGTTGAATTCATCGCGGATAAAGTTCCTTTCGTGGATTCAATCTGGGATTCGGTGCACACATTTATTAAACCCGCGGCAGCCCTCGCAATCGGTTATTTCGCGGGTTCCGAACACGGCCCCGTGATTCAGTCGGCTTACGCGCTCGCCGTGGCCGCGCTGACTCTTGAAACCCACACGGCGAAGGCCGCGAGCCGGCTCGCGATTAATACTTCTCCGGAGCCCTTTTCAAATATCGGGGCAAGCGTGGCGGAGCAGAGCCTCGTGGTTTTTATGTATTGGTTTTTCATCAAGCATCCGGTGTGGGCGAGTTTGATTATTTTGGCGATTCTTGTTCTGTCATTTCTTATCTTGCGGATGCTTTGGAGGTTTGTGAAGAAACTTTTTAGCCGTAAGCCTTCAGCGGGTTCTGATTCGCTCGAAAATAAACAGTGATCAGAATTAATTTTTAAATTCTGCCAGCGTTTCCCGGAGTTTGCTTATAAAGACTTCGGGGTCGAAAGGTTTTCCTACCAGGGCATACTGACGTTTAGGGTTTGGAAAAACCGGGGTCTGATCGGCGGCCAGCGCCGAAAGAAAAACCACGGGAATTTTCGGATCAAGTTTTTTGCTTTGAAGCAGATCGCGGTAAGTTTCTGTTCCGTCCGCGTCTCCAAGCATGATGTCCAAAATAATGCAGTCAGGATGTTTGCTTTCTAATAGCGAGGAAAACTCTTTGGCTGAACTCGCGAGAATCGTTTCAAATCCGGCCAGCTCAAGCGTGTTTTTCAGCAGCTCGCGCATGGACAATTCATCATCAACGACCATGATCTGTGAGGGCATTGGCGCCTCCTGAGGCGGTGATACTAGCCTCACAAGAAGTATAACACGCGTATGTATGTTTTGTTAGTTTGACGGAGGCGGCTATTTGTCTAAACCCTTACAGGTTAGTGATTTAAAGGGATTAAAAGAGTGAAAATAGTGCCTTTTCCCGTCTCGCTCTTTAAGGTGATGCTGCCTTCATGCATCTCGATCAACTTCTTGGTGAGTGAAAGCCCGAGACCTGTGCTGTCTTCATTCGTGGCAGAATCTTTTTTGTGAAACCGTTGGAAAGGTTCAAAAATTCTGTCCTGCTTTTCAAGGGGGATTCCAATACCGGTATCTTCCACCTCAAGCTGAAGCTGTTCAGCTAAACGCTTCGCCCGGACTTCGACACGGCCTTTAACCGGGGTGTATTTAATGGCGTTACTGACCATATTTTCGATAATTTCCGACATTTTATCTTTGTCGCATGAGACGGTTGCCAAATCGTTTTCAATTTTCAGCTGAAGATCAATGGATTTATTTTTCGCCATGGCTTGAAACGTAAAAATTTCTTTGCGCAAAAGGTCTTCCATCTCCACAGGTTCGGGGTTGAACGACATTTGACCGGATTCAATTTTTGACAAGTTTAGAAGATCGATCACAAGCCGGTGGAGGCGTTCAGTGGCGTGCATAAGGTGGGTCAAAAATTCTTTTTGCCGTTCGTTAAGAGGGCCCGCCTGGCCGCTTAGAACCAGAGACAGATAGCCTTTAATCGAGGTCAGCGGAGTTTTCAGTTCATGAGAGGCAATCATAAGAAAAGTTGATTTAAGAGAATCCAATTGCTTGAGTTTTTCATTCGCCTCACGCAGCGAAATGGCTGACTTTTGAAGCTCGCGGTTAAAATGGGCGAGCCGTTCGCTGGCTTCCTGGAGGTCTTTCTCGTTTTGTTTGCGCTGGGTGATGTCCACGATTGAAACGAGCGCGAACGGACCTTCTTCCGTGATGAGGGGGTTAAATGAAATTTCGACCGGGAATTGTTTTCCATCGCGGTTTACCGCGAGCAGATTTTTTTCCGCGGCCATTTTCTTTTCAAACTGAAAGCTGAAGAGCTCCGGGACTTCGGTTCGAAGCTGAAATTCATTCGGGAAGAGGATGTTAATAGATTGGTTTTCCAATTCGCTCCGGGAATAACCGAAAAACGTTTCCGTCCGCTGGTTTACCAGTACAATATTTCCTTCTTTATTAAACATAATCATGGCGCTTGGAGCGGCCTCCACGGCTGAGCGGAATTTGTTTTGTTCGCGGTGCTGGGCGGTGACATCGCGGGCAATCGTCGCGCCGCCGACGATTTCGCCCGTGTCCTCATCAAAAACAGGTGAGACGCTGATAGAGACATAGAAAAGCGAGCCGTCCTTGTGTTTTCTAAGGGTTTCTAAGTTTTCAATGGGTATGCCCCGTCTTAATTTATCCATCATCGTTTTAAACTCTTCAAGGTGAGTGGACGGAACAATCTTTGAAATGCTTTGCCCGATCATTTCTTCCGCGGTGAACCCGTACAGTCTTTCCGCGCTTTTATTCCAATGCGTGATAATGCCGTCGAGCGTTTTTCGGATGATGGCGTCCTGCGAAGAGGCGACGATGGCGGCCAAATGAGAAACGGCCATTTTGGCGGCCTCGGCTTCCTTTTGAGCTTTTACCGCGTCTTCATGAATGCTGAAAAGGGCTGTGCGTAAATGGGAGTCCTCCTCAACCTGATATTTTAGTTTTTCTGAAATCAGAGTTAATGCTCTGAGATTCCGTGCTTGCCAGGAAATGACGGGAATAAAGAAGCAAGTATAAGCGGCAGCAAAACAAAAAAAAGCCAAGGTGAGATTATTTAAAAAAGAAATTCCAGAGTGCAGCATGAAAAACACAAAACCGGTAAAGAAAAAAATAGAAAAAGACCATCCGAAAACTAAAAAAAGAGAAGCTTTGGATAGTCCGGAAAAAAAAGTAAGCCTTTTTTTGTTCCCCGGGTTCATCATGATTTTACCGGGTAAGTTTATAAGGCGGCGCGAGGCCTAAATCTTTTGAGAGCTTATTGACTTCCTTTTTCAGCTCAAGCACTCTGTCCTCACGGCCCAGCGCCATGTGTTTGAATTTTTCCAGATCCTCATTCGCCGCGGCCAGTTCTTCTGACTGCCGCGTTAATTCCTGATTCAGCTGATGGAGTGATGGAAACTTAAGCGCTTTAGGCGTAATCGGAATCAGCATGATGGCGGTGACAATTGAAATAAACGCGGTAAGCCCTTTAATAATGCCTTCCAGCCGGTACATGGGCTGCCACATGGTATAAACAGCCATCAAATGGGTTGTGCCGCATAAAAAAATAAAAGCACCGATAAAACGTGTGGCTTTTTATGAAATTACCAAAGAAGCAGTCGAAGAGGCATTAAAAAATCCTCGCGAAATAGATACTGCTCTTCGCCGAGCTCAAGAAGCT
>CAZEFF010000095.1:0-5835 GCA_964511315.1 uncultured bacterium
CGAAGGTCATACCAGTTGTACCAGAACCCCTTGACGCGTTTCATTTTTTCAAGCGTTGTCACCACTTTTTCAATATGCTTTTCGGCATTCGCTTTCGCGGTCCATCCCTGTTCCGCGCCGATGACTACCGCGAGAATTCCAAGCCCCATATTCGTCGGCGAAGTTTTCATATAATCCACATTACCTGCGATTAACTGGACTTTTCCGTCCATACTAATTCGCGCCTTATCAACCGCTAGCCCCGTAGAAGCTTCGTTTAACCTCACCATCCCATAAAAAGTTGCTTTTGCTTGATCCGCGGCTGAAATCGCGGCAACTTGAAGCTGCGCCATGACAGGACGGTCCAATAATCCGATAATCCCCCACGCACCCGCGGCAGTTAAAAGAAATTGTCTGCGCGAAACACTTTGTGAAGACAGGTATTGACGGACATGCGCCGGATCCACTGAGGAAGGCAATTCTGAGCTTACAATTAAAATATCTTTTTTGTCAGAGCTGCGAGCTTCCGACATTGCGATGGAGTAATCCGCCCCAGCTAAATCTGACTTTATATCTGATGAATTTAAGATAACGAGTTTTTCCGCCAAAGCGGTATCCGCTGACATAGCTTGGCCCAAAACCTTGTCGGTGAGAACCCGCGGGGACGCGATATAAGACCGCTTGGTCGTGGTATCCGCTTTTAAGGTCATAATACTTTCATACGTTTTTTGGCCCTGATCGTTCAAATCATTAATGCGGGGCATGACCTCCACATACGCAATCCCCTGATTTTTCATCGCGCGCTGAAGACCCGGCGTATGAAAACCTCCTGTAATAAGCACCGCTGCTGCTTTTTTCTCAGATTTCATTTTCTCAACCGCGCGGTCAAACATAACTTGATCACGAAGCAGAGCTTCTTCATAAAAATCCTGCGCTCGGTTAAACGCCATGTCGAGCGACCGGATTTCCGAGAGCGTCAGTTTTGATCTAGAACTTCCTAACTTCTGAATTCTTTCAGCCATCACTGAAGGAGCTGTTTCTGAAGTCTGCGCTTTAACTTCTCCATATTCTGAATGTGAAAGAGAAAGCGAAAACATCTTCTGCAGCAAAAGATACCTTTGATAAAGAGCGATGATTTCTTTTTCCTTCTTAGAAGGGGCCATGCGGTCTAAGAGCTGGCGGGTTAAAAGATCAATTTCCGCGAATAAATCTTCCGCGCGGACTTCCTCTTGAAGCACAACGCGCCCAAAATCCATGGAAAGAGCCGGATATTTTTCAAATGAAAAACCATTCGATTGTGCCGCGTCATACAAACGCTCAAAAAAGACGCGCGCCGCGCCTCGATCATCCTGAAACCCTTTGCCCGGCACATAGTCCGCCACAGCGTTGGCATAATCTTGCCCGATTTTATTTTCGTTCAGCCATTGGAGCATGGCTTGTTGTTCAGCTTTTACCTGAGTCATAGAAATATGGGATTCGATTTCTTGAATATTGAAGAAACGGACGAGCTGGGGCCATTCGGTTTGGAGCCTTGGATTTTTAAAATCAAGCCGCAGCTCTTCAGCCGCGCAGGTCTTTAATTGATTGAGATGCCGAAGAATTTCTCCCTTGGCGTCTTGATACGAAAGCCATTCCCGGAAAAATATTTTTAATTTCTTCGAAAGAATCTTGGAGGCGGCGGAAGAGATTTCTGATTTTATTTTTTGAAGCGTATGATTTGCCTGGGCTTGATTCGCGAAGACATTACGGAATGAATCGATGTTTTTTTGATAAAGGGTTAAATCTTCAGCGCCGAACGCCGCGATCTTCTCTTTTTTTAAACTTTCGTCGAGCAGATAAAGTTCTGAGCCGCTGACAACGCCTTCTTTTGCAAGGCGTTCGGCAAGCAGCTGATTCGCGGCGTCGTCTTTAAAGCGGTGCAGCCGCCCGGCGTCCATTTTGGATACCGCTCCTTCAACAAAGACTAAATTCATTCCATACTCATCATGAAGGTGGTGCAGAATTTTTTTAATATTTTCCTGAGCTTCAAGACTTGAGTGGGCATCTTGAATATGAATAATGGTTGAAGCTGAGCCCTCAGGTGCTTCATACCGTTCTCGTACCGATCCTATCGCTTCTGGGATTTCGATTTTTTCCGTGAGATACTCGGGACGCGCCTCCGGCTTTGAGATCAAAGACGCAGCGGAGATGGAAGGTGTGGCCCAGGCAGTGTAATCGAAAGTTAAAAGAATGGCTAAAATCGCCGCGGCAATTTTTATTTTCGGCTCTCTTCGCGTCTCGATGATATTCATCTCAATCACCTCATTCTTAATATATTTTAAAAGCTTTTAATTTGTGCGTAAATACTACAAGCCAATTCCTTATTCGTCAATAGTGTTTTGATTAAAATAGGAGCGCAATAATCAGGAGTTTTGAAATGAAAGCCCTTAGATAAATAAACTCAAAACAGGCTTTAGATGATGAGATATGACAGCTAATGCTATTTTTCTTTTTTGAGTGTTTCCTGGAAAGGCAGAGGTACGGGTGATTCATAAGTAACGGGTTTCTTTAACCGCGGATGGATAAAAGATAATTTCGCCGCATGCAGGGCCAATCTTTTAATGGGATCCGTCTTGGCTCCATAATCCTTGTCACCGGCAATCGGACATCCGATGTCGCTCATATGAACACGAATTTGGTGTTTACGCCCGGTTTCGAGCTTCACCTCCATCAGCGAATAGCGCGCTGATGAACGGACGGTTTTGTAGTGTGTCACAGCATGCTTTGAATCCCGCCCCGGATGATCGCTAAAAACTCTTAAGATCTGATTTTCTTTCAAATAACTTTCAATGCGTCCAAAAGCTTCCCGCGGTTTTCCCTCAACCAATGCGAAATACTGTTTTTGGAATTTATCCCAATTGTCCTGTAAAAACAACTTCGCTTCCCAGGATTTCGCGAACAGGAGAACTCCCGACGCGTCACGGTCTAAGCGGTGTACGATAAAGACCTGTTTCTTTTTGATCTTCATACCTCCTGCGCGGCGATGATACGGAAGTTTTTTTGTTTCCTGGCGGTTCACATAATCATTCACCGCGAAAAATGCCGTTCGAACCCGCACCGTGTCCGTTGAGATTGTCAAAAGACCGCTGGGCTTATCCGCGACAAGAATATCCGCGTCTTCATAGATAATCTTAATGCCAAATTTCGGTTCATCGCGGTAGGCTTCTTTTTGCCCGGGATTAATCGAAATCAAATCTCCCGGATTCAGCGCATAATCAAAACGTGTTACAGCCTCTCCATTCACAAACACGCACCCGCTCTTCAGGTACTCGCGCAGACGGGTTTTCTTGGTATCTGAAAACGCGGCAAACATCGTTTCAAGCAAAGTGGATTTTTGGGCAACCGTATACTTTTGCATAAATGAAAAGGGCAGGTCCGGGTTTCCGGGCCTGCCCCTCTTAAAGGTTATCCTTTTGAAGGATCGTTAATTGGCAGAGGTCGCTGCCGCCGTTCCGGCCGCGACAGTATTTGACGCGGAGGCCGACGTATTCTTAAATGAGTCTTTAAGCGCTTTTCGGGAAGCTTTATTCTGTTCAAAATGCGCTTTCGCTTCGGAGCGCTGTTTAGCAAAATGGTCCTTGATCGCTTGGCGGCGCTGTTCCTGCGTCATGTTGGCATCCCCCGCGATTCCCTGCAGAAAAGCCGTATTTTCTGAATGCTGCTGATCTCGGAAAGCCTGATTGCCCCGATACTGCGATTCCATCGCGTTGATCAATTCATTTTTCTGCGCGTCTGTTAGATTTTTATTATTTGCGAGTTTCTCTTTTAAAAACGCGCTGTTTTCGGCATGCATTTTTTCACGGAAAGCCTTGTTCTCGGCAAACTGTGTTTCATGATGAGATTTAATCGCTTCCGCTTTTTCCTGACCTGTTTTACCTTTCAGGCTTTGACGGAATTCTTTATTCTCCTGATGCTGCTCGGCGTGATGTTCTTTCCTTTTTTCTCTCTGTCCCATATGCCAGGCTTTCCCTTCGCCCTTTTCGGCAAAGGCCGCGCCCGAGACTGCGAAACAGCTTAGAATCATGAGGCTGATGATTTTCTTTTTCATGTGAATCTCCTTAAGGGTCTATCAGTTTGGTTTGAGATGGGATGAAACCTAATCTCTTTCTATCCTTTAGACGCAAGGACCCCCTGAAATGTTTAATGGAAAGATAAAAATCCGCAACCCGAAACCTTTAAAGGGTTTAGCTCAGGTTAGACAGCAGCAGCCGCGGGAGCCTCAAGCGTGAACATCGCGGCACCCTTCCAGCCGGCGCGCTTCTTAAGCCGGCTGATATAAGTTTTCATCGCCGCAGTGGCCATTCCGGCTTGACCGACACCCAAGGCTTCAAACGTCGCAATGCCGGTCATGACCGCGCAATCCGCGAGCGAAAACTGTCCGCAAACATAGGTTTGCGTCCCTAGATAAAACTCAATGCGCTTCAAATCGGCATTAGCCATTGCTTGATCCGCGGCGTCCAAGGCTTCGCCTTTAATTTTGTTTTTGATCAAGCACTTAATGGCGGTTTTATACATGTGAAGATCACAAAAATCTTCCACCATACGCGCGCGGGCGCGGGCGTATGAATCCTCAGGCATCAAAGGCGGTTCTGGATATTCATCATTCAAATACTCGATGATGGCAGTGGATTCATAAATAACCGAACCCTCATCCACAAGAGTTGGGATTTCGCCGTTGGGATTAAGCTTAAGGTATTCTTCTTTTTTGTGGTCTTCGCTTTTAAAACTCATGCGCTTAATTTCGTAGTCGAGCCCTTTTTCTTCAAGCACAGCGAGAACTTTTCGTCCGTAAATGGACGGCGGAGCATAATAAATTTCGATCATAAAACCTCCTTGAGAATCTAAAAAATGATATCCAATCTAGCCAATCTGATAAGAGGGGCTTTGAATAGTAGGAGGGTATTCTATCATCTTTAATACAGGCTCACAATTCAAATCCCCGCGCTTGCCGTATCTTACGAACCAGCCTTAGTTTGAAGCGAGGTGTTAGAGGGCGGAATATCGAAAAGAATCAAATTAGGATGTTTGTCGCGCAGATAATTAATCGACCATTCATTAGGAAAAAGAACAAGCGTATTATTCATTTGATCGGTCGCAAGCTGGGCGTTAAAGGGAAGTTTTTCGGCAAAATCATCACCGACGAAACGCGCGTCAACCCACCGGGCAATTTGCCACTGCGCGATTTCAAGTTTAGCGTCAGCGCCGTATTCACTCTGCAGCCGGTACTGAACCACTTCAAACTGAAGCGGACCGACCGCCGCTAACAGCGGGCCTTTCAAAGAATTTTTAACTGTTAGCGCTTGGACAATTCCTTCGTTAAGAAGCTGATCAAGGCCTTTTCGAAATTGCTTATATTTAGAAGGGGTTGGATTATAGATGAAGGCGAAACACTCCGGCGGGAAGCGAGGAATCTCCTGGTAAACAATCGCCGAATCTTCGGTCAGAGTATCTCCAATGCGGAAAGCCGAATGTCCCACCAAACCCACAATATCTCCAGCGTACGCCTCTTCAACGATTTCACGCTCTTGCCCAAAAAGTTTATGCGAGTTGGAGAGTTTTACTTTTTTCCCCGTCGCTGAATGATGAACCGTCATATCGCGGGAAAATTTGCCCGAACAAATCCGCATAAACGCGATGGAGTCACGGTGAAGCGGATCCATATTGCTTTGAATCTTAAAAATAAACCCGGAAAACTGCTCGTAATCAACCGGGATAGTTTTTTCACCTGACTTGCGGGCCGCCGGGGGCGCTGAATATTTCAAAAAGCCTTCCATCAAAAGCTGAACGCCGAATTTATTGCTCGCGCTTCCAAAAATT
>CAZEFF010000096.1:0-4326 GCA_964511315.1 uncultured bacterium
CAGGATGTCGCAGGTTCAAATCCTGCCGCCCCGATTTTAATTGTAAAACTTCGAAATCGGGACGAAGAACGCAGGATTTGAAGGGAGTTCCGCCAATGCGACCCAATGGAAGCATTGACTGGCGGAACGGGTGGCCGACCTGAAGCGAAGCGGAAGGCGCCAAATCCTGCCGCCCCGATTTTTATTTCAAAAATTTTTGTGAGTCGGGACGAAAATCGCAGGATTTTAAGGAGTCCCAATAATGCATACAGACCTCTGGTATCATCCTCTTGTTTGGCTCTTCATTTCGCTGTTAGGTTTCGGAATATGCGCTTTTCTTCCTGTGTGGATTAAGAATGAGAAGCTGCTTAAAAAAATTAATTGGCTAGTGCTGATTCCAGTAAGCCTCATCCTGATGATTTACGCCTATCCGGCGGGCCTCGAAGTATTCAGACGCCTTGCCTTGAGTTTTTAATGTCAGAACCCGCGAAGCTTTCCAGCCTTCTTAAGTTACTCGATGATGATTCTCCGGCTGTGCAATCCGCTATTTTAAAAGAAATTTTAGCCTATGGTGCCCGTCTTGATGATGAGCTCGCCCGGCTCGGCAGCGAGGTGAATGAGGGCCACCGAGGCCTGATCCGTGATCTGCTCGCGAGTTACAGCCGGACTCATTTGCAGGAACAGTGGAGCTCCTGGTTCAAAATTGAAAATGGATACGAAAAAATTGAAAAGGCCCTCGCGCTGTTAGCAGAATTTCAAAATGGTCCGACTTATCCTTTGAAACTTAAAGAGCAGCTGGATCAGTTGGCGCATGAATTCTTGGATCATCATTACGCTCAATTAGATCCGGTAAAACTTGCCGATTTTGTATTTAAGACAAAGTATTTTCGGGGGGTGAGTTCGCTGGACTATTACAATCCTGCCCACAGCAATTTGGTTCATGTCATTGAAAGCCGTTCGGGAATTCCTCTAAGCTTGTCGCTCATCTATATTCTTTTAGGCTGCCGACTCGGTCTTAAAATTGATGGGTGCAATTTCCCGGGGCATTTTTTAGCGTGTTATGATTCTGAGCAGGGCGTGACCTTTGTGGATTGCTTTAATGGCGGACGTTTTTTGGATGAGGCGGCCATACTTGAAATGAATCCTGATTTACCGGAGTCGGTTCGCGATGTCTTGAAAACAAAAGCCACACCGTTTCAGATTGTTGCGCGGGTTCTGCATAATCTTGTGCGCGCTTACGAAGAAACCCGACAAACAGAAAATGCCGGGCTTATGACCGATCTTTTAGGGGAGCTTGAGGCTGCGCAAGACCCTGAATAATTCCCCGTTCGTGATCCCGTAAAAACATTCCAATCGCAAGCCCCAAGCCAATTGAAAAAAGTGTATCCGAAGGCCAGTGCCGGTTAAGATCAACTCTCGAGAGAGCTGTTAAAAAGGGAAGGATGAGTACGGCAATTTTAAGTAGGGGGTTTCGTATCCGCATAAATAAGTATCCGGCGGCTCCAGCGGCAACCGCGACATCGCCTGAAGGAAAGCTTTGAAATGCCCGGCTATGATCAATAAACCCGTGAAGATCAAAAAATTTGTACGGTCCGAGATCTTTGTAAGGACGGGCGCGTAAAAAAATAAATTTTAAGATATGTCCAATAAGTCCTGTGATGCAGCTGCTTAGCAAAGCGAAAAAAGCCATTCTTTGTAAAAAAGGCTTCCGGCTGACATAACCCGCAAGAAATAAAAGGGCCAAAAGCGTCCAAGTGCCATGGCTTCGGCCAAAAAAACGGCCCAAATTGGCAAGTGTTTCTTTGACCGGATTTTCAAAGGACTGAATACGGGCAAGTAAAGGGCCGTCAATCGTCATTACCGCGATTGATAAAATTGCGGTGCCTAACAGGATTCTTATATAGGAAACCCATTGCGCGGCGGCATGATTAAAGACCCATTTCGGAAATGAGCTTCTGCGGATCTCAAAGAGAACGACAAGGGCGAGCAGTATGCCAAGTGCGTATTTGGGAACATAGATATCCGGAATCATTCGGGTATTATCAGTAAAAACAAGCGTGCTGTAAATGAAATTATGCGTTAAGAGGAATGAATTCATAATATAATCACGAAATTATATTTAAGCAGTTTTGCGGCCGAAAAATCTAATATGAGGCGATAAGCTATGGGTTCGATGAAGTTGATTTCTTGGAATGTGAATGGTATTCGATCGGTTCTTAAAAAAGGATTTTTAGATTTTCTAAAAACTGAAAAGCCCGATATTCTATGTCTTCAGGAGGTAAAGGCCCGTTCTGAGCAGGTGGATCTTCAAATTCCTGGATATCAAGTTTATTGGAATGCCGCGAAACGCCCTGGTTATTCTGGAACAGCCATTCTAACGCGTTTGAAACCTCTTAACCTTCTTAATGATATGAACTCTGCCGAACACGATGGTGAAGGACGCGTGATGACGCTCGAACTTAAGAATTTCTTTCTCGTAAATGTGTATGTCCCAAATTCAAAAAGAGATTTATCTCGCCTAGATTACCGTCAAAAATGGGACGCTGATTTTTTGAAATATTTGAAAAAATTGGAAAAGAAAAAACCCGTTATTTTTTGCGGGGATATGAACGTTGCTCACAAGGAAATTGACCTTAAAAATCCGGACAGTAATCACCATAATCATGGTTTCACGGATGAAGAGCGGGCTGGGTTCGACGCGTTTGTTAAAAATGGTTTTTTGGACACCTTTCGAGAGTTTGAGAAGAAAGGGGGGCATTATACCTGGTGGAGCCCTATGGCCAATTGCCGTGCCCGGAATATTGGATGGAGAATTGATTATTTTTGTCTTTCAGCCAGCCTAAGGCCTGCCCTCAAGAAGGCCTTTATTTTGCCCCAAGTGAAGGGCTCAGACCACTGTCCGGTTGGAATTATTATCGAAGAAAAATAGCCTGCCGTACGTCTTAATCCTGTCTCTAGGGCTATATTGTAGAGAGGGTTTACCTGATTCATCTTGTGCTATAATTATCTAAGAAAAGTGCTTATTTGCCTCGTCATAAAGGGTTTTAAAAGACCTTGAATATGGGGGGGGCTATGCTATTATTTCAGCTCAAACAGGCGATGGTAAAAAGCATCCATTTTCCCTCGCGTTTGAAAGGATAGGGTTGCTCATTTGCGTAGAGTTTTTGCTCCGACACTTCTAGGAATTGTCCTCACCATCACCGGCATCTATCTGCTGTCTAATCTTTTTTTGGCAGAAGCTTCCAGTGACGCGCTCGGAATTTTTACGGCTGCCAGTCCTCGATTAGGCCTGGAAGTCTCTCAAATGCGATTTGATACCGTAAAATTGACAGCGCTCAATTCGGTTACTTGGAAAGATATGAATGGACGGATTGAAGCTAAAAATATGTCCAGCTTGCCAAGTAAAAAGTTTGATTTCTCGATTCAATCTGCCACGGTTACCGCGGAAAGTTTCCCGCCCAAAAAAATTATCTTTAAAGCAAAGGGGCTTAAAGTTGTTTTTATCGGGGAGGATGGTAAAGAGCAGCAAACGATTAATGGCGACAGCTTAAAACTAGTTTTGGAAGGGAATTTCTCAAATCCAAAGGTTCTTTTTAAGGCTGCACATGCGGCTTATACGGATTTACTTGATATTGTAAGGCGGGGCCGCACAAAGGTTCCAATTCAGTTTGAAGGACAAAGCCGGTTTATGGTTTTAGGAAAGCCTGTACTTGTCAGTGTGGGGATTGAGCCCCGTAATGGGTATTCTTGCCTAATTATGAACAAGAATGATTTGCTGGCTATTGCTGAGCTTATGCGCAGCAAGGATGAAACGCTTACTGAAGCTGAAGTAGATATTCTTGCAGTGCATCCTCATCTCGCGCCGCGGCTTTTGAGGATCGCGAACTATTCCCACGAAATTTCGGAGAAAGCCAAGCAGCAAAATTTTAAAGTCCCGCAAGATGCTTATCGCCATATCCTTTGGAGTTATTTGTTGACCCGGGAATTCGGCGAATCTTTCGCGAAGATGGTGACCGATGCTCATGAAGAAACTCCCAACGAAAGCGCAGGGGACCGCCGCATGGATTACAATAATAATGCGTTGGGCCGTCAATATGCCAAAGCGGGTTATCCAGAAACGCGTATTCTTGAGCGTGTGCTTCACGATTCAAAAGTTATCCGTTCACCCCGCTAATTCTTTTAAACTTCCATTTGATTTTAGAGTATAATCACTCTCCTCGGAGATAATATGCATTCCAATACATATGAGCCTGTTGTGCTTAGCCGTTCGTGCGAGGCTATTGAGATTCCAAGCGGCCGCAAGATTGAGCTGTTTCAAGGAACTCATCTGACGATTATTCAAGCGCT
>CAZEFF010000096.1:4426-5815 GCA_964511315.1 uncultured bacterium
GTTAAAAGTAAAGTGGCAAGTGTCCCCGGTGTTGAAGGTGTGAATGTTGACCTTGTTTTTGACCCGCCCTGGGATAGAAGTAAGATGCATCCCGCGTTGAAACGAGAATATGGTGTTTAGTTCTAACGGAGGTTGTTTATGAGTATGCCTGGCTTTCCTGAAATTATTGTTATCCTGATCGTGGTGCTTCTTCTTTTTGGCGCGAAGAGGCTTCCTGAAATCGGCCGTGCGCTGGGTGACGGAATTCGTGAATTTAAGCGTGCGCTTAAAAACGATGACCCGGACGATAAAACCGCCTCCAAGTCCTGATTTTCTGAGCCTTAAACCCCATGAATTTATGGGTCTTCATTGCCGCATTTCTTTCGCTCACGGTTTCTATCAATCCTTCAGGGTATGGTTCTGCCCAAAACCCGTCCAAGTCAAATTCTGACATGTTAACGGATAAACGGCTTGATGGACTTGTTGCCGCCCCGGAATTTCCTGATAATCTTGAATGGCTCAATACCGCGTCGCCCATTGCTTTGCGGAGTTTGAGAGGCAAGCTTATTCTGCTCGATTTTTGGACGTTTTGCTGTATTAACTGCATGCATGTCCTGCCGGATTTGAAAAAGCTTGAAGCAAAATATCCTAATGAATTAGCTGTTATCGGTGTGCACTCGGCAAAATTTATCAATGAAAAAAGTTCGGAATCTATCCGGCAAGCCATTTTACGGTATGAGATTAAGCATCCAGTTCTAAATGATAAAGACCTGGAAGTTTGGCAGCAATACGCCGTGCGCGCGTGGCCAACCTTGGTTTTGATTAACCCGAACGGCAGAATTATTGGTGTTCATTCCGGCGAGGGAGTGTTTGACGTTTTTGATCCTGTGATCGGACAGGCCGTGACGTATTTTGAGCAAAAAGGACAATTGAAAAGAAGCCCTTTTACTCCCGAGCTTGAAGAAGTCAAAAAACCTAAAACTCCGCTTAATTTCCCCGGCAAGATTTCGGCAGATGCGAAAAGCGGAAGGCTCGTGATCGCGGATTCAAATCATAACCGCATTTTGTTAACCAATGATAACGGCAAGGTGCTCGAAATTATCGGTAGCGGAAAGCAGGGCAAGGCTGATGGAAATTTTGACGAAGCAGAGTTTCATCATCCCCAAGGAATCTTTTTGGAAAATGATCTAATTTATATCGCGGATACAGAAAACCATATGATTCGATCCGCGGATTTGAAAACCAGGAAAGTATCAACCCTGTTTGGTACTGGTGAACAGGCGAAAAAGTATAACTTTTCGGGCAAGGGACGTTCCATAGCCCTAAACTCGCCGTGGGATTTACTTGTCCATGAAGATAAATTATTTATCGCGATGGCCGGAGCCCACCAAATTTATTCTGCCGATTTAA
>CAZEFF010000097.1:0-5797 GCA_964511315.1 uncultured bacterium
TCAGCGTTTTATCCCACGCGTCTTCTGCGGCATCCGGTTCATAGCCTTCTTTATTATCGGGGTTAGCAAACGCGTGTCCCGCATTGGGATAAATATGCACTTCCGAACGCTTCCCCAGCTGTTTGAGCCGGAAGTCGAAATCTTTGACTGATTCGGGCGTAATCCCTTTATCTTTTTCACCAAAAATTCCAAGAAGCGGCGCGTGCAGTTTTTCGAGTTCTTTTGAATCGGTCACAAGTTTTCCATAATACATAACCACCGCGCGAAGCCCGGGATAAGAAAGCGCGAATTTAAGCGCGTATCCTCCGCCCATGCACCATCCGATCACCCCGGTCCGTTCACGGTCAATGCCTTTATGTGATTTTAAAAATTCCGCGGCGGCCCGGACATCCTCCACCGCGCGGTCATCCGGAAGACCGCGCATAAGTTCGTGGGCTTCCATAGGAGCAGCGGATGATTTTCCGCGGTAAAGATCAACGGCCAGCGCCGCGAAACCATTTTCCGCGAATTGATCAGCGAGGTCTTTAATTTGATCATTGAGCCCCCACCACTCATGAATAAGAATAATGGACGGAACAATTTGCCCGGCAGGGACTTCCGGCATGGCAAGATACCCGCTCATTTGAGCAGAAACCTCTACCATCTCTCCTTTAGCGGCCAGCGCGCACAATGGGTGTGAAAGAAAAATAGAACCGGCAAATAATACGAACAGCATTCTTTTTATCATGACAGCTCCTTCTTTGGATGGCCTGATTATAGCGTGTCATCGGCCCGTAAAAAAGGCTTCAAAATATGTTTTCTTCTTGCATTTAGCGCTGAAATTCGCTACTTTGAAATCATTCCCCCCTTCGATAAAAAGGAATTCCGCATGAAATCATTAAAAATGAGCATCCCAGAAGAGCCCAAGAAAATGCGGGCTGCGGTATTTGAAGAGCACGGCGGCCCCGAAAAACTGATTTATACCTATGTGGCCATGCCCAAACCGGCTAAGCGCGAAGTTCTGATCAAGGTCCGCGCATGCGCGCTCAATCATCTCGATTTATGGAATCTCATGGGAATGCCCAATCTTAAGATTTCGATGCCTCATATTTTGGGCAGTGACATTTCAGGCGAAATCGCGGAACTCGGTCCAAAAGTTCATGGACTCAAAATCGGCCAGCAAGTCATCGCTTCTCCGGGAGTCCGCTGCCGCAAATGCGAACATTGCAAATCCGGGTGGGACAGTTTATGCGACCAGTATAAAATTACAGGGCTCCAAGTAAACGGCGGATACGCCGAATATGTGCGCGTTCCTGAAGAAAATGTTATTCCAGTTTCTTCAAAACTTTCCTATGAAGAGTGGGCCTCCATTCCCCTGGTATTTTTGACCGCGTGGCATATGCTCGTCACCCGCGCGAAACTCCAGAAAAAAGAAAGCGTACTGATTCACGCCGCGGGCAGCGGCGTCGGGAGCGCGGCCATCAAAATCGCGAAATATCTCGGCGCTTATGTCATCACCACCGTCGGCAGTGATGAAAAAATTAAATTCGCGAAAACCCTCGGCGCCAATGAAGTCATCAATTACCGGAAAAATGATTTCTCGGAAGAAGTGAAAAGAATTACACGGGGAAAAGGCGTAGATGTTGTCGTTGAACATATCGGCCCTGAAACCTTCAAGGGGAGCCTGACATCCCTTAAGAAAAAAGGCCGGCTTGTCACCTGCGGCGTCACGAGCGGCCCAACCACTTCTCTCGATATCCGCTTTTTATTCGCCAGACAGCTGAGCGTTATCGGCTGCTATATGGGAGGGCTCGATGAACTGAAACAAGTCGTCCGTCTCTTTGAAAAAGGCAAGCTTTCCCCCGTCGTTGATAAGGTTTTTCCCCTCCGTGAAGCGCCTAAGGCCCTTTTGCGAATGATGGACCGGGCCAATCTCGGGAAAATTATTCTGACTCCCTAATTTCTAACTTTTCATTTTTAACTTTTACCTTCTATGACTGACCCGCACAAACAAGTCCATCTTAAAGCCATCCGGATTATGCTTCAGGCTGCCGTGGCCTTTTCATTTATGGCCATTTGCGTCAAATTCGCGAGTAAATCACTTCCGAGTCTTGAGATTGTTTTTTTTAGAAGCTTAATCGGAATGCTGATTATTCTCGGGATCTTAACGGTAAAGCGCATCTCACTTTTCGGAAAAGAGGCGGGTTGGATGACTTTGCGCGGAATCAGCGGTTTTCTGGCGCTTTCGCTCCACTTCTATACGATTGGGACACTTCCTCTTGGCACAGCTGTTCTGCTCAATTACACTTCGCCTATTTTTTCGGTTTTGCTCGCGGTATTATTCCTGGGCGAAAAACCCACGGCGGTTCTGATCAGTATGATCATTATTTCTTTCTACGGAATTTATTTGATCGGCGGCGCGACATTTTCAGGATGGAATTGGGATGTGTTTCTTGGCGTACTCTCGGCTGTATTTACCGCGGTCGCGTTCGTTTCGATCCGGGCGATAAAACATAAGGAATCTCCCTACACGGTTATTTTTTATTTCACCGCGATTTCAAGCCTTGGATCTTTATGCTTTCAGCCTTTTATCGGATTCAGATGGCCGGGCGCCTGGGAATGGCTTTTACTTGTGGGAATCGGGATCGGCACTTTTTACGGACAGCTCTGGATGACTGTTTCACTGAGCATGGCGCCCACCTCGCTCGTGAGTCCTTTTATTTATCTGACCCCTCTGCTCTCTTTTGTGTATGGGCTGATTTTCTTTGGAGACAAACTTTCGAAGGGATCGTTTATGGGGGCCGCGCTTGTGATTTTAGGCGGCGCGCTTATTTCTTATTTTGAAGCCGCGCCCAAAAAAATCACTCGCGAGTAACCAAGAGAACTTCATACTTTATTTTTCCCGCAGGCACAATAATTTCGACAATCTCGCCGACACCTTTTCCAAGAAGACCTTTTCCGATCGGAGAAGTCACAGAGATTTTTCCCTTCGCGAAATCGGCTTCGTCCTGAGCGACAAAGGTAAACCGAATTTTATCACCCGTATTATGATTCTTGAGCTCTGCCGTCACGCCAAAGTAAATTTTGTCGCTCGGCAAGTCATTCACATCAACAATCTGGGCGCGGGAAAGACGGGCTTCCATTTCAGCGATCCGGGTCTCGAGCTGCCGCTTGGCTTCCTTCGCGGTTTCATATTCCGCGTTTTCTCGTAAATCGCCGAACGCGCGGGCATGCTCTAATTGATCGGCCACCTGGCGTCTCTTTTTCGTTTTTAAAAAATTAAGCTCTTCGGCCAGCTTGTCATAACCTTCTCTTGTCAAAATCACTTTATCGCCGCTCATTGAGTTTCCTCTTCTTCCTTTAATTTTTCCTGATGTTCTTGAAGTTTTTGCTGCTCTTTGGCTAAAAATTTACGCGCGTCGCGTTCCTGGGCTTGTGAAAAATCGCTTAATTTTTTCTGAAGTTTATCCGGAGGATAATTTTTACTCCGGATATCATTAATAAACTTTGTTCTTCGATTCTGCTGCTTCTTGAAAAATTTTTTATGCTGCTTTCTCAGCTTATCAAGAACCGGATCCACCGAAGGCGCCTCCGTTCCGAACTTCGCGGGATCAATTACCGGCGCTGACAGTTCCCGAACCTTAGTCTGCACTGAATCCGGAACGAGACCGTCAATATCTTCCTTAAGACTCGCGTACGCTGAAGCGCTCAAGCAAAAAAACGCGGCCGCGGCAACCGCGCCTATTCTACAAACCGACGACTTTTGAATAAAGACTTTTCGCTTGGCCGACATCTTCCGTGCCTTTGACAATTGCCCGCCCATTGCTGAAGATCGTGATTTCATAAGGTTCTTTTTGCCAGCGCAGGAGGTGGTCATTAAAAATCACCTGACCTTCCCCTTTAAGCTTCCCGGCAAGCACGGCAAAATTAATCAGCTCTCCGGCCGCGCGGGAAATTTGCACGGCATTACGGCCGCAAAGTGTTACCGTGCGGCTTGTTTTCTCACGCTGGAGATAAGGATAATCTCCCGACCGGCAGCCGCTGCAGGGAGTCGCTTTCAAATGATCGACTGAAACCGCGCGGAATTCACGGTTCCACAAATCGACTTTCCAAAGGCGCCGCTCAACCGCTTCTTTTTTTCCCGCTAAAATCTTAATCGCTTCAACGGACTGAAAGGACGCGATCATATGCGCGACCGGCGCGAGAATTCCCACTTGGTCGCACGTTTGAACACCCTCCGGCCCCGGAGCTTCTCCAAAAAGACAGCGCAAACAGGGCCCTTCGCCCGGAAAGATCACATACGCCATGCCTTCGGTACGGACCGCTCCCCCGTAAATCCAGGGTTTTTTATTTTTCAGGCAGTAATCATTCAGCAAAAAACGCGTTTCAAAATTATCGGTCCCATCAATGATAAGATCGACATCCGCGAGAAGTTCGTTAATCGTATCGGGATTAACGTCAGAAACCGATTCATGAACATTAATTTCGGAATTCACTTCTTCCAAATTGCGCCGCGCAGCAACCGCCTTAGGAAGATTGTCGGTCACATCTTTTTCATCATATAAAATTTGGCGCTGCAGATTATTGCGTTCGAGAAAATCGCGGTCGATTAATAGAAGGTTGCCGACTCCGGCACGCGCCAGCAGATTCGCGGAAACCGAACCCAACGCGCCAAGCCCGACCACCGCAACCTTTGAGCGGTCGAGTTTATCCTGACCTTCACGGCCGATTTCCTTAATAATAAACTGACGAGCGTAGCGGGAGTGATCCTTCATCCCGTTAGAT
The DNA here is from genome assembly GCA_964511315.1 of uncultured bacterium. GTDB lineage: Bacteria > Omnitrophota > Omnitrophia > Omnitrophales > Aquincolibacteriaceae > CAZEFF01. The sequence continues at coordinate 4,765 of CAZEFF010000097.1, forward strand.
CTCCAAACCCTTTAGATCCTTGAGTATTTGAAGATTGGCTGCGCACACAAAGCACCTTAGAAAAATAACTTTTGTTTAGAGATCTAACGGGATTCATATAATTAATTCTAGCATACCTTACAGCGATGGACACTGATTAGGAACGGCGGTAGCGGCCGATCCCAAGAACACGCGCGAGATTCGCGTTGGGATTGATCACCGGTTTAATATCGCCCTTCGCGGACGTTAAGAGAGTGGACATTCCTGGACCGTGACCTGCCAAGGGACTGTTAGAATGAACAATAATTCCGATCGTGACGGCGCCCTTGCGGAACGTGCGGCCGTAGGAGTGATCGTGATCCGTGATCGCCACAAAATCGCCGAGACAAAGCTCATCAAGGCCGAGCCGCTTCACCGTTCCGGCATCGTGAGTCATGATATCCACATCACCGGTACCGATATTATTGTGGCCCATGCCGGAACCCATCAGTTCCGCCGGCACAATCTTGGTCACGCCGACTTGCAATTTTCCGCCGGGCAATACACGAAGCGGCATTTTCTGAAGAAGCTTTGGGTCGAGATTATAAATTTTGATCCCGGGGAAATCGAGAAGCTCGAGACCCTGGCCGTAACCTTCAATTAAAAACTTGTCATCATTTGTAAGTTTTGAAAGTACGCTGTCATCAAAATCAAGCGTCACGTGTTCCACGCCGCCGTGATGTCCCGTAACCGTTCCTTTTTTGCCTTTGGCTTCTCCGCTGATCACACGCACAGAATTTCCGACACAGGCTAAGAAATTAAATCCCATATTAGATTTGCTGCCGCGGTTAGCTTCATCCAAAACAGCGGAGACACCCGGTTCAATATGCTCACCGGCCCAGCCGAAAGAGGGATCACCTGTTTTTACGTTATAAACAATTCCGCCTGTGGACGGCAAAGAAATAGGCCGGCCGTCATGTCCGACTTCAAACTCCGCGAATTGATAAGCGTTCGCGACTTTTCCTTGAATGGCGATTTTAACGAGCTTTGATTCATTAATCCGGAGTTTTGTCAT
>CAZEFF010000098.1:0-5449 GCA_964511315.1 uncultured bacterium
AAGCCGTTCGGGTGAAGGCGTCGATAATCTGCTCGTGATCCCGATTTGGGGATAGGCGGGTTAGCAAAGTGCTAGGTTCATTCAAGAGTCTAGTGCTTTAAGGTGATGCGATAAAGACGATTGCCCATTTAGAATTTAGATGGGCAGGCGGTGTTTTTTTATTTTAACCGCGAAAACTTCAAGACACAAATCCCTCGAAACATTATATAGTACCTCCAGCAGCAGTTTCTTAAACTCCCGAACAATAGGATTTGATTCATGACGCAGCTGAAGCTCACGCCCTCACAGGAAGCCGGATTTGAGGCTTTGATGGAAGGCGAAGAAAATATTTTTTTGACCGGAGGCCCGGGCACGGGTAAAAGTTTTTTGATCCGCCGCTTTCTGGATGAATGTGAGGACGAAGTGCCGGTGGTGGCAAGTACGGGGGCAGCCGCGATTTTAATCGGCGGGCGCACATTCCATAGTTTTTTTGGGCTTGGGATTATGCAGGGAGGACCGGAGGCCGTGACCGCGAAGGCGATGAAGAATAAGCGCCTTCGAAAGCGTTTGAAGGATACGGATGTTCTCGTGGTGGATGAAGTGTCCATGCTCTCAGGTGATACACTTAATTGCGCGGAGCAAATCGCACGCTCGATTCGGCGTTCGCAGCAGCCTTGGGGCGGTATCCGCATGATTGTGGTCGGCGATTTCGCGCAGCTTCCTCCTATTTCCCGGGGTAAGGAAAAGGAATGGTGTTTTCTTTCTCAGGCCTGGAAACGCTCGAATTTTAAAAAAATTGTTTTGCGGGAAGTAAAGCGCACGGAAGATGCCGAGTTTTTAGAAGTGCTTGAAGATATCCGGTGGGGCAGGGTTTCGCCGAAGGTTCAAACATTTTTAAATGAAAGGCTGAGTCAATCAGACACGGCTGACAGTGAGGTGCCGCATGTTTTTCCAAGGCGGGCGCAAACCGATCAATTTAACCGGGCGCGGTTAAATGAAATTGGATTTAAATCGCGATTCTATCCGACTGAGTACGGCGGCAAAGAGATTTATATCGACCGTCTCAAACGCGATGCCCCGATTCCTGAAGTTCTCGAGCTCAAAGAAAGCGCGCTGATCATGCTCCGAATGAATGATCCTAAGCAGCGTTACGTCAATGGTACCGTGGGGACTATCGAAGGGCTTGAAGATGATTTGCTTCTCGTACGGGTTCACAAACGCGTCATTGAAATTGAGCCGTTCTCGTTTACGGTTTTGGATGATGAAGGCGAAGAAGCCGCTTTCGCGCGCAATTTTCCGGTAACACTTGCTTATGCCAGCACCATTCATAAAATGCAGGGGACAACGCTTGACCGCTGTCATATCAGTTTGAAGGCGCTTTGGGAACCGGGGCAAGCCTATGTGGCTTTAAGCCGGGCCCGGAGTGGAAACGGCATTACCTTGATGGATTGGGAGCCGGGTTCGATTCTTGCTGATCAAACGGTTCAAAAATTTTACGAGCTTTAATCATTAAAAAAACGATTGGGATGTAATGAAAACTAGATTAGTTCTCGCGGCGGTTATTGCCTTAAGCGCGTTTTACACATCGAATGTGTTTGCGGACTGTTACGATCAGTGCATGTCGATTAAGGGTTGCTGGCACAAGGGGCAGACTTATAGTTCCTATTGCGGGAGCGCGGAGGTTAATTGTGAAGCCGAGTGCTGGCGCAAAGAAGAGCAGGTTAAAGCTTTCGGAGCGATTGCCTATAGTCAGAATGACGGCAGTTATGGTTTTTCACATGGGCAGGAAAATCGCAAGGAAGCGGAAAGAGTCGCGTTGGGTTACTGCGGTCAGTACGGCAAGAACTGCAAAGCCATGGTTTGGTTTTATAACAGCTGCGGGGCAGTCGCTGCCAATGACCGCGGAAAGACCGGGTGGGGACGGGCGGATACGGAAGAAGCAGCTCAAAAGAAAGCCATGAAATCTTGCGGCAAGAAAAACTGTGAGATCAAAGTTTCTCATTGTTCTTTTGAGCCGTAAAAGGATTTGAATAATGAATAAACTATCCGGATTTGTTTTGCTTGTGAGTGTTTTGATATTCCCGCGCCTCGTGACCGCGGACTGTGCGGACGCGTGTTCGGATATGGCAAATTGTCCGGAGACCGATAAAAGTTTCCGCTGTGAAGAGTGGCGGACAAAATGCGATAGTAAATGCGAAGAAAAGGCGGACCCGTATGGGGATGATCTTTTTACGGGAACAAAATTTCAAAGCGGCGGGACAACGATTATTTCGGGAGAGCGCATTGCCGCGCCTATTTCCGCGTTTGAAGGCGGGCATTTGACGCCCGAAGATTTGGCACCGTTTGAAAAGAGCGTGGTTTATTCAAAAGGCGCCCATGGAACCGTTTCTTATTCGAAGACCTCCAGCCAAGATTCATTTTTGAATCATCAGCGGGAAGAAGAAACTCGCGAGGCCAATGTCCGTTCGGGTTTGAGCGTTTCGACCCGCAAAAATTCTTCCAATTAAAAAAAACTCTAGGGGATGAAATGAAACCTTTGATTCTGCTTGATACCGCGAAAACCACATTTGACGGCAAAGAATTCCGTCTTTATCAGCATGATGCGGACTTCTTGATTAAAGTGGGCAATTCGACATTGATGAATAGCCGCATGCACGGTTCGGAAGAAGCTTTGGCGGAATTTGCCTGCCAGAAAATTAATCATTTGCCCAAGCCGCGTGTTTTGATCGGCGGGCTTGGGATGGGTTTTACTTTGAGGGCGGCGCTTGACCAGCTTCCAAAAGACGCGGAAGTGGTGGTGGCGGAATTGATGCCCGAGGTGGTGAAATGGAATCAGGGTGTGCTCGCGAAGTTAACGAGAAATGCTGTGGCGGATAAACGGGTGACTGTTTTTATCGGGGACGTTGAAAAGAAAATCAAAGAAGGAAGAAGTGAATACAGCGCGATTCTTTTGGATGTCGATAACGGTCCGCTGAGACTTTTCCGCCAGAAGAATGACCGCCTCTACAATATGAGAGGACTGCATTCAGCCTATAAAGCGCTGACCCCTAATGGGGTGATGGCGGTTTGGGCTTCGGAGCCCGATCCTGATTTTACAAGACGCTTGCGCGCGGTTCAATTTACCGCCGAATTAGTCAAAGTCCGGGCGCGCTTTGGACCGAAAGCGGGCGGGCATCATGTGATTTGGGTTGCGCGAAAAGCACGCGCGTAAATATCAATACATGGGTTTTTGGCAGCTTTTTTGAGTTATTCTCCCTATAGAAATAAAATAATTTATAACAACTCTAGCTATTTTATAGTAACTAATGTACTATTAATAGCATAAGTGATCACACAGAATGCTAACTTAGGAATAGGGAGATGAATATGGATCAGGCAAATGACCCGAAGCAGGAAAAGCGGCCCGATAGAACGCAAATCATGACGCCGAAGGAAGCCGCGAAATATCTGGGCTTCCATTTAGTGACGATTTACCGGCTGCTTAAAAAGCAGGCTGTCCCCGCGATTAAGATCGGCGGACAGTGGCGCTTCAAAAAAGATATTCTCGATAATTGGCTTTTATCGCGCATGAACGAAAAACGATAATCGGGACTGAACCGGCAGCCGCACAATCTGGCGCGCCTTGAAAAACGCATTCACCAAAATCTTCAATAATGGAATTTGATTACAAACATATTTTAACCGGCGACGGGAGTCCCACCCTGAGCCTTGCGCCCACGTGGGAGCATATGCATGCCCTCGAGGGGGCATTCACCGAAACGCAGTACATTTATCAGCCCACCATCGAAAAAGCTTTTCAGTCTGTTAAAAATCCTGTCTTTCTTTCTCTCGGTCTGGGTCTTGGTTATAACGAAATCTTGATTGCCTTTGAAGCGCTAAAACATGGGAAAACGCCCGCGTTGATCGCGAGTTATGAATCAGTTGTTCCGCTCAGAGAATCTTTTGCGCGCTGGCTGAAAAATGAGCCGACAGATTTGGCGCCTATTTATGAGCACATCAATGAACTTTACGCCGGTAAGTATGAACACTCGGGGCGTGAAGCAAAAAATCTTCTGTTGGAATATTTGAGCAAAGGCAAACTTGAACTTCTTGGAGCGCTTGAATCAGCTGTCCCGCCCGTATCCCACGCGATTTTATTTGACGCGTTCAGTAATAAGACCAGCCCCGAACTTTGGTCAGCGGAATTTTTAGACCATTTTTTTTCACGGGCATCAGCCGAACCCTGTTTTGTTTCTACCTACGCGTGCAATGGGGCACTCAAGACAGCCCTCCGTAACAATGGTTTCACGCTCGCGATTCAAAAAGGTTTCGGCAAAAAAGCTCAATCCACTTTTGCCCATCGAATGGGGGCATGACCGATGAAAATAAATAGACTCATTTGTTTTTTTGGGATCCTTGTTTTTGCTTTTGGAAATTGTTCGGTCGCTGAAGAATCGGAGCTGCTCTTGCTTAAGCGCGCCAAACGTGAGCGGGCGCCTAGGTATCAAGCGGCTGTTCAGGAAGGCGCTCAAATCGGGATGACTCCCGAAGGGCAAAGTTTTTATGTGTTATGGCTTCCTCCCGGGAGCACGGCAGAAAAAATGCCGCCCATGGTTGTGACAATTAGCGGGCACGACGGATGGGCCTTTGATGATTTTTATGTGTGGAAAGATTTTGTCAAAAAACGCGGATATGGGCTTTTGGCGATTCAGTGGTGGATGGGCACTGGTGAGGAGATCACCGATTACCTTACGCCGGATGAAATCTATAAAGCCTCGGATGCCGTGCTTTCAAAGTTAAAAGTGAAACCCGGAACGGTGATGTTTCATGGATTCAGCCGGGGCTCAACCAATACTTATGCGGTGGCGGCCATTGACCGATTTTTGAAAAAGAATTATTTCGCTTTGATTGTGGCGAATTCCGGAAAGGCTTCATCCGGTTATCCGCCGACACGTGCCATTGAAGATGGGCAGTTCGGCAATCAGCCGCTTTCTGGTACGAAGTGGGTGACTTTCGCGGGCGCGCTGGATGCGAATCCCGAACGCGATGGAATACCCGGAATGCGCGAAACCGCTCAATGGATTCAGCGGATGGGCGGCACGGTGGAGCTCGCGATTGAAGATCAGGAAGCGGATCACGGCGGTTTTCACCGCCGCCCCCAAAACGCGGATGCCGCTTTGGATGTTTTCGAAAAGGTCCGGGTGAAAGAATAAAATGAAGAGCGATACATTCGCGGAGTTTGTCGCGGATCAGTTGGAAGGGCTTGAAGGGTTAGTGATGAAACGTATGTTCGGGGGCTTTGGCCTCTACCTGAACGAAAGCTTTTTTGGAATTCTCTCTGACGGCAGACTTTATTTTAAAACAAATCCCCAAACCGTCCCTCGTTATAAAGCCGCGAATTCGGAACCTTTCACGTACTCCAAAAAAGGGAAGAAGACCATCCGGCTCAAAAACTATTATGAAGTGCCCGTGAGTATTCTTGAGGACCGCA
>CAZEFF010000099.1:0-5372 GCA_964511315.1 uncultured bacterium
AAACATATCGACTCACCCTGCACAAATGTGGAGATCTTTATCACTCCTTCCCGGCCGGCCGCTTTAATGGCATCCTTGGCATTCAGGATAAGGTTCGTGAGCACCTGCTCAAGCTCATTGGAGTTGCCTTCAATCATGGGCAAGCCCGTGTCTTTTGCGACCTCAATATGAATATTCTCCTGCTCCATCTGATACTTTAAAAATGCCGCGGTATTATCAACCACCTTGTTCAAATCGACCCGCCCCATCACCTCGGGGCCCATCGGTTTGCGCGCGTATTTCATGAGCTTTTGGATAATGATCTGACAGCGCTTAGCGCCTTCTTCAATTAATGAAATCGATTCGAGGTCATCCGCGTTGGCGGTCATTTTAAGGATTTGCGCGTTGGTGAGAACCGCGGTAAGAGGATTATTGATTTCATGGGCCACGCCCCCGGCCAAAGTACCGATCGTGGCCAGTTTTTCAGCCTGAACAAGCTGGGCCTGAGTATCCTGAAGCTGCTGGGTCCGTTCTTCCACTTTCCGTTCGAGCTCCACGTTAAATCGTTCGAGGTTTTCCTGCATACGGATAAAATGAAGCGAATTCGAAAAAGCAACGGTCATCGGCGCCATCAGCTGAGAAAGAAAAACAATTTCTTCTGAAGTATACCGCCGCACTCCGTCTTTTTTGCCCAGATGCGCCACACCGATCAGCCTTCCCCCATGCACAAAAGGGATGGCGACAAGCGCCTTGGTTTGAGCGAAATAGTTTATCACTTCTTCACGGAAACCCGCAACTTCAGGGTTTCCCGCCAAAAGGTCCCCCATGACCACCTGATTGTTCTTTTCAAGCCAGATCAAAAAAGGATTAAAGGCTGAAACCGGCTTAAGCCCGCGGATTCTCTTAGCAATCGCGGGAATCAAGGTATTTTCATCATTTTGCTCACGCAGATAAACCGAGATTTGCCCGGAATACAGCGTGCGGCGGATGAGCCGGGCAAACCCCTGCAAAAGATCCCTTAAACTCATCAAATGCGCGAGCTCAGAAGAAAAGGTCCTTAACGCGGACTGCAAATTAGCGTGACGGCGCCGGAAAAGCTGATCTAAACGGGGCTGAACATTCAGAAAATAAATATAAAAGATAATCACAATCGCCATGATTAAAAAGGTCATCGCGAAAGAATCAAGCCGGCGGATGGAGTCATGAGCGAAATAAATCCCCACGGCAAATGGCAGAACCGCCACGCCGGTACTCGCGAGCCACATCAAAGTTTTATGGATCACGGTGCGGATATCCATCACGCGGTAGCGCACAATCGCGTAGGCCAAAAATAATGTCCAGACAAAAACCGATAAATAACCAAATGGATAAAGCGGAAAATTAATTACTTTCGGAAGAAAGTCAATCGAGCCCGTGAACGAAATCAGATAGGCAATGGTGACAATTTTAATTTGTTTCCGCCGCGCCGGTTCTTTAGTGCCTCGCCAAGCTTTGAAGAAGTTAACAAACGCGGCAATAAAATACGCGAAGAAAAAAACAAGGAATAATTTGCAGACTGGGCCGTAGACCGGGTAATAACCCCAAAAATATTTACGCACGCCGGTCAAACCGTAAGGCGTCGTCAGAATCACAATGTAAAAAACAGCGGCAGCCGCGAAGCCCGCGAACACCTGTTTTTTCTGCTTGCCGTAAAGTCCCAGCCAATGCACAGAGAAGTTATAAACGAGCGGGGCAATGTTCACGACCCCGAACTTCGCGAATATTTTTGCCCACACAAGCGCGGTCTCGGGCGCGATGGAGCAATACATAATCGCCCGTCCATAAAGCCAGAGGTTCAGGCTCAGGCAGAAAAGAAAGAACGAGATATTGACGGGGTGTTTACGGTTTTGGATGAGGACAAAGAGCCCGACAAGCAGAATCGTCGTGCTGACCAAAATATTCGGTATCGCGAATGGATTAAAGTGATAATTATGATACAGCATTTTTTCTCCAAGCTTTTCAGCTCAAGCAAGAGCGAATGGCAACGTCTCCGGCCTCGGAAAAGACTAAGGGCGATTTCCCCGCGGAACCTCGCTGTTCCTAAAAACAAGCCAGCGTTTCCACGGATGAAATCGCCCAAGTTTTTCTACTCAGCCTCCGACTATCTGCCATTCATCTCTTGCTTGCAGCTTGGGCTATCAATCGCTGAACTTGCTTAATCTTCAATCAGAGAGAAGGGCAAATTTCGTTCTCTGAAGAAACGTCCCGAGCCGAATTCGCGATGGAATGGCGAATTCGAGTGAGGGCCGAGTAAGTCCCGCTCAAACCGGAATCTATCTGTTTTGCGGGACGAACGCTTTCGGAAGAGAACAAATTTGACCGAATCTCCATGAAATGAGAATGATTAAGCGCGGGAATGGATCATCTCGATCGTTTTTTCGTCGATCAGTTCATTGCCCCAATAAAAGGGCGAAACGCGGAAGCCGTGCTTTTCCCCGATCGCTTGAATTTCCTGAATTTTCTCTGGCTTAATCTTCCCTTTTCCCTGACTGTAATTTTCAAAGCGCTCTTCGAGACTGAGAATAATCGCCTCGGCAAAGCACCCGTAAAGAATATTCGGCGACGGAAGTCCGACATCAAAACCCAAATCAAACGGCGTGGGAATGCTAGCTAATCAGCCCGATAAAACAAAAATATCGATGCGGTTTTTTGAGTTATAAGAAATATTTTTAGGATAGGCCAAATCGCAAACCACCGCGCCCGGCTTAATCAGATTAATATCCACGACGCTTTGCGACGCGCTCGCGGCCGCGATCACAATGTCGGCTTTTTTAACCGCGGCATTATTGTCCATGCTTGAAAAAATCTTCGCGCCTTTTTCTTTTTTTAGTTCCTTCTCAATTTCCTTCACCGAACTGGGTGTGCGCCCCGTCACAATAAGTTCTTTGACTTCACGGTTCAGAACGCGGGCGCAGGCGCTGCCGATATCTCCGGTTCCGCCGATCACCACCGCCTGGGCATCTTTCATTTTAATATCCATCATTCTGCAGGCTTTACGCACGCCTTCAAGGGCCATGGCCGTCGTAAAAGTATTTCCCGTCGTCATCGGCATTTTGATTTGATCGCGCAATTTATCAAAATATTTTTCGCCGACAATCGAGGTAAACCCTCCGAGCGCTAAGACTCCCGCGCCAAGACGTTCGCCGATCTTGCAGCCTTCGATCACTTTATTCAGCACAAGTTCAGGACTGAATTTGACCATATCCGGAATAATGGGGCACATGACAAAATAGCCATCGACCGTTTTGCCTGTCTCAGACCGGAAACCCCGCACATCGGAACCTTTGTACGACGGCGCGAGCTCAAAGAGTTTGAGTAAAAAATCAGGCGTGACTTTTGCCACATCGGGTTTAAAAAACTTAAAAATGCGGACAAGATGCTGAAAATTATAGGGATGCCCCATCACCACAAACCCGTTCATTTTTTTGGGGCGCTCACCGGAAGGCACTTCATAACGCTGTTTAATCAGCATTTCTTCCATGGCCAGCAGCATCATTTCAAAATTTTTGCGAAGCCTGAAATCAAGAATTTCATCCACCACATTTTCAAGCAGCGGAATACCCAGCCGGGCGCTGACATTCAAAAACACATTTGTTGATTCCCCCGCGCCTTTTTCAAGCTTCCAGCTGCCTTCAAATTTTTCAAGGTCGCCTTCTGTGGCTCTGAAATGAACCGTGAAATTGGCCACATCGAGAGTGTCTTCCTGCTGCCAGCGGATTCTCAGCCCGTCAATATCAATAAGCCATTCCGTGAGCGCTTTGGTTTTGTCTTTTTTTACCACCGAACACTTTTTGACATTCGGCATGAATTTGGGGAAATCTTCAACGCGGGTAATGAGGCGGAGGACTTTCCACGGGCGGCCGGGAAGATTTTTTTCGATGAGAATCGATTGTGTCTTAAATTTATGTTCCAAAAAAACCTCTTATGGTGATCTTAAGAAACTAGCCTCAGCCTCTGTCTTCTGAAAACGCTCGAACCACGAGATGAATTCCGGGCTGAGTGGTTCTCGCTCGGCCTTCGCTCGTTTCTGCCATTTCCATCGCAGAAACGGCTCAGGACGTTTCGCCAGACAGAGTCTGCGGCTTTTGCTCAAGGGCTTTTTGTTCTCTGAGGAAACATCTCGAGCCAGGTCCGCAATGGAATGGCGGATCTGAGCGAGAGCTGAGTGAGTCCCGCTCAAACCGGCATCAATTGTTTCGCGGGACGAACGCTTTCGGAAGAGAACAAAAAAGACCGAAAGCTTTATTATGTCAAATAATCACTTAGATCCCCGATCAAACCATCGGGGATGACACTAAAAAACTGTGTCATTTTACTACCTGATCGAGATCACGCTGCATCGCTTCAAGCACGTCTTCTTTTGATTCTTCAGCGGGCGCGGCCTCTTTTACAGGCTTCGCGCTCGTGTTGGAAGAAGCCGGAGCATTGTAATGCACCGTTTTCGTTCCGCCTTCAGAAGTATCGGGGCTCATCTGAACTTTTTTTCCGCGGAAAACTTCATCCCATTTATAGGTAAAGCCCACGATGAATTCTTGGCCGATGCTGAGATATCTCCCATCCACGGTCGTTCCAAGCACCTCGCTGATATTATTATTCACCCCGCGGTTCAGCCATAAACGGAACAAATACGCGACATCCACCTGCATATATTTCCAGAATTCATAACTGAAACCGGTCGTAAAAGCAACGCTGTTTGAATCGGGCACCGCGGGAATAAATGTTTTTTCAGGGATAGGCGACCAGGAAAAATAACTCCCCAATCTTCCCGTGAATTTATCGGTAAATTTATGGCGTCCGCCGAGATGAATCACATAATTATTGCCGTAATCTTTATCCTGAGGACCTAAGGCCGCGAGCAGCGTATCATCCGTTGTGCTAGGAGGGTTGGTAATGCGGTCAGGCGTGACATAAAGCCGCTTGAATGAAGACCAGCGGCTGAAAGTAAAATCAGTTTCAATGCTTGTTTTTTCAGTAGGCAGAAACGCGTAACCCACGGTGATATCAAGCGGCAAATCAATTTTCGCGCGGGCATTTGTTTCAAAATGGCCGTTTGGGTGAAAGGATGAGCGCTCCACATAGATCTTTCCCTTGGCTTCCATCGTTACAGGACTGCGGAAATAAAAACCCAATTGATGCTTGGGGTGAATCTTGGCGAGAGCACCCATATGCCAGCCCCAATTATTCGCTTTACCTGTGACGCGCATCTGCCCGTCGGGAAGACCCGCGACAGCAAGCGCATTAGGATAAGCATTTACCTGTTCAAGATCAAAGATCCGGTAAAAAATCGGCCCGGCAGCCACAGAAAATTTTTCATGAAGCTTCACCGCCGCGACAGGTTTGATCGCGAACATTTT
>CAZEFF010000100.1:0-5191 GCA_964511315.1 uncultured bacterium
TGAACCCTGAAAAAGGGGTTACAGGAACCAGTGAGGGCCGCGTGGGGCTTTCGCCCGCGCTTCGCAGCCGTTTCTCTGAAGTTTGGACACCCCACGTCAAGTCCCAAGCAGAAACCGAAAGTATTATCCGCAAGAAATTTAAACTTCGCGGTCTAGCCGTTTCAGAAAAATCGGTGAAAGAAATTTATAGAGTTTTTGACGCCTTCCGGCGCTCTGTCGAAGAAGGAAGGATTGGAAATGAAAACAATGAGGGGTACTACACCAGTTTGCGCGATGTGGTGAAAATTGTGGATTTGATGGCGCAGGATATGAAGCAAGGCTCGTCAGAAGAAGACGCGCTGCGCATGGCCATCCGCAGAATTTATCACCAGCGTTTGAATAGCGCCGAAGACCGGCGTATCGCCGGGGAAAATATTTTTACCGGATATTCTTTTAAACAGTCGGAGTATACGTGGATCGACAAGGGGAACTCTTACGCGGTCATGAGAGGTAAAAAACTCATTGCGGATATTCCGAAGCAGCTGCTTAAAGACCGTGGTTTTATTCTAACGCCCTCCGCGAAAGAGCAATTCGCCTTCCTATTAGAAGCTATGCAGCGGGATGTGGAAGTCGGCGGCAAGCAGGCGGTGCGTACTTTTAATCCGATTATGCTGTTCGGGGAAACCTCAGTCGGGAAATCAACCATGGCGGAACTCGCGGCCTATGTGTTTACGCGTCAGCTCACCCGCGTGCAGATGAATCAGCGTACTGATGAGTTTGATCTATTAGGCAGCTATCATCCCGTTGAGGTCAATCTTTCCTATGAACAAGCCTACGAAGTTATCCAGGAGACGATCGCCCAAAACAATTTTTCGAAAATGAATAAAGCTTTGGAAGCTTTAAAAATATCCGAGTCTACTTTGAGAGCGGTTCTCGGCATTCCCGCGAATGCTTCCATTTCGAGAGAGGCCCTTATCGAAAGGTTTTTAAAGGAATATGTCCTGGGCGGCGCGCGGCAGGGAAATAAAAAAGCGATTGAAATGATGAAAAGCATCGGCTTATTGCTGGTGAATGAAGTAGCGGGAATTGATTTGGTCTTCAAAAAAGGAATTTTCCTTGAGGCTATGGGTGACCGGGAGGCCGGAATCGCGGGGCAGGTAGTTCTGCTGGATGAATTTAACCTGGCCAATGAAGAGGCGATCGGAATTCTTTATCAGCTGCTTACCCTTGGATATATTGAGTATCAGGGCCGAAAAATTTATCCGGGCAGCGGCTTCCAACTGATTGTCAGCGGTAACCCCTCCAATTATTCCGGCCGCCGCCGCATGAGCGAAGCGTTTATGAACCGTTTTGAAATTTTTTATACCCCGGAATTGACGGCAGAAGAAATGACGCAAATTCTGATGGAGAAATTTGATTTAGCGCAAACGGGGATCAGTTGGGATGCCGTAAAAAGCCTCGTCGATATGCAGCTCCAAATTCAGTCTGTGAGCGCTGAAAGAGGATTTGACCACTTTAATTTGGATAATTCTTACCGGTTTTCTTTAAGAAATCTTGAGCGCATTGTCCGGGATTTCAAGAAACGCCTCGATAGCGAGAAAGAAAAAGCGCCTGAAGAGATTCTGTGGCAGGAAGCCTATGAGGAATACGCCGGATTGCTTTCTCAGACAACGGACATGGATGACCCGAAGATGAATAATATCAAAATCATTTCCGGATTTTTTGCCAGTCACCTGATGCGCACCGGAAAACTGGCCGGAATACAAAAAACGGTCTCGGATCTGCTGAGTCTCCAGACCAAGGACAAAACCTCTCTTTTCAACACTTACGGCGATTTTGTCCGCCTGAAAAATATTCTGCGCGAAAATTTATCTGGACTTGCCGGCGCGGCGGATATTGAAGCCGCGCAAACAGCCATTGCGGTTTATAAAGACGAACTGCTTAAAGCCTATGAGGATGGAAAGAAAAAAGGTTCTAAAAAAGAGGCTCAGCAGCCCGTGCTGGATGAAGCGCTTGAAGAATTACTGAATAAGAATCCCGGTATGCCCGCATGGATCAAGGATCTTCTTAAGAGGCTTCTCGATGCGAGCGAGAGTAAGGAGACTCAAGCAAAACTTCGCCTTGAACTGGCGGCTTCGCTCGAGGAAGCGCTTTTGAAAGCACCTCAGGATCAGCTGCCGGCTATGGAAAGGATTTACCGCGCGAATTTACTTAGACTGCAGGGAAGTACCTCCTCTGGATCAAAGGCGGTCGAATTAATGAGCAATCAGTTGGCAGGTATTTGGCTCAGGGATGTTGTGGCCAGTAATGAGAGCAAAATCATTCCGGATTTTAAGCGTCAGACCGTGATTGAAGGCCAGGACGAATGGATTGTTCTGAATGGTGTCCGGGTCCGCAAACTTTCGCCCTATGACATGCTGAACAGTTTCCATCTGGATTTGAACGAGGAGCTTAAAAGCGGAACACTCAGAGAAGCTGACGGCGAAAAAATTGAGCCGCTTACCGAACGGGATATTGCCCGCGTGACCAAAAACGCGGAGAAAAAAATCGCGGCAAAAGATCCGCGATCCCGTAAGGAAATTTTAAAAGAAACCGCGCGGGAAGAGTATGTGAAGATTTTGGGTGATTCGCCTCATATTCTCAAAGTGGTTGACGCGCTGCTGAATAAATATTTCTTTACTCAGGCTGAACGGATAGAGCCGCTCATCGAACTGAGGTCGATGGGGCTTGTTCAATCGCAAATCCTTAAAGGTTTCCGGGATGGCGGTGTTGTCCGCACCCGTGACAGTTCGGGAAAGGAAGTTCTGATTCACCGTTCCCAGCCGGTTCTGCTGCCGGGGCAATCCGGCGGCGGAAAAACCGAGACGATTGCCGATATCGCGCGCCAGTTGAATTGGCCTTATATCTCGGTTGCTCTAGGCGCCGCGACTATCGAGTCTCTCATCGGCAGTTTCACGCAGAATGAAAAAACAAAAATGTTCGAATTTAAGAAAGGGATTTTAATCCGCGCCATGGAAGAAGGTTACGCGATTGTTCTTGAAGAGCTCAACATGGCCGAAAGCGGAATTATTGAAGTTTTGAACGAGTATTTTGACCGCGGAACTATGACGATTCAGGAACGGAATGTTCCGGTAAAAATTCATCCCAACTTCCGTCTTTTTGCCACCATGAATCCCGCGGAAGGGCGCACGGGCCGGAACGCGGGACGCGTACCGCTTTCACCGGCTCTTCGCAGCCGTTTCCGCGAAGTTTGGGTCCGAAGCGAGCGTGAAAAGGGTGAACAATACAGGATTATGCTCGGCGGCATTCAATCGCTAGTTAAGGATTTAATTTCGCGGGGATTGCCGGAAGAAAGTCCGGATGTGAATGAAGGATTATTGGAGCTTGACTGGGTGCGCCGGCGCATGGCGGAAGAAGCGCCTCCGAGCGTGAATATGGCAAGTGCAGCTGTTTCCGGACCGGTCCGCCGAGCGGATGTGGTGATGGCGAAAGATGCGGGCGAGGGCAGCGGACCGCAAAGCAAAAAACCCACAGAAAAAGAGTGGAGCCAGATGAGCTTTAATGAACGCAAGAAAATGTTTGAAGAGCAGTTCCGTATCGTCAGTCATGGCATGATGAACATCATGTCTTCGGATGAGGCATGGGGAGGAAAAGAGCATCACTGGGCATTCCGTCCGGGCACGAGCGGAAGCTCGAGTACGCTTATTTATAATAGCCAGGAAATCATGACGCTTAGTCTTGACGCGATTCTGGGTGTCGGTATCCATGAATCGATGCACCGCTTGGGGACGCGGTATCTATCGCTTTTTGCCGATTTTATCCGGGCTAAAAGTTTAGCCGCTGATTTCTTTAATATTCTTGAAGACGGCCGCATTGAAAATTGGGCGCGTTATCTTTTCCGCGGGGTCGAACAGCCTTTGCGGGCGATTAATGCGGAAGTTGTTTTTAAATATGAAAATGAAGACAAGATGGTTGAAGAGATGATTAAGATCCGTGAGGGAAAAGAAGTGAGTTATACCGCGGCGATCGGAAACTTTTTTCTCTATTTAGCCAAGAGAGGATCGGATCCGGGCGCGGATAAACTCATTGAAAAATTTATGAAAGCGCTGGAAGAGCGCAATCCCGAGCTTCGCAAAGACATTGAAAATTTAATCAAGGCTGGATATTTTGGCGGAGCCCGGGAAGAAGATATCTTAGGCGCGGCCAGAGAAAGACGGGCGCCCGGCGTTTTTTCAGCGATCCCGGTTTCGCAGGATGATATTGGGACGCTGCGTGTTGACCCCAACCCATCTGAAGAAAAAATTCTGCAGATGGCCATCCATCAGGGTATTTTGATTCGTGATTACATTATGCCGGTGGTTTACAAATGGGCGGTCAAAGATGTTCAGGAGCGCGGAGAGGGTGAGGGCAAAGGCAAAGGGAAAGGCGGTAAAGCGGATAAATGGAAAGTGGGCAAAGACGGAGAAGGCGGTGAGCCGGTTTCTCCCAAAGATGCGAAAAAAATTTGGGACTCTTTTTCAGAGGAAGACCGGGAAAAAGTACGAGACTCCATGAAAGAACCGCGCGAAAAAGCGCAGGACCGCACGGCCAAAGACTCGAAGGATTTTAAAGACGCGGAACTTGACGCGAAAATCACCGAACCCAAAAGCGAACGTGACCGCTTACTGAGCTTTCTTGGGCGCATGATTAATGAGCTCGTAGGCTTCTTGCGTGAGCTCATTGAAAACAGCACGAGACCTAAAGAAATTACAGGTCTTAGAAAAGGGCGCATTGATACGCGCAGGTTAATGAATTCGATTGCCCGCGGATTTACCGATATGCGGTTTTATAAGCAGCGCATTATGCCGCAAAAAAAAGATGTGC
Source organism: uncultured bacterium (assembly GCA_964511315.1). Classification (GTDB taxonomy): domain Bacteria; phylum Omnitrophota; class Omnitrophia; order Omnitrophales; family Aquincolibacteriaceae; genus CAZEFF01. The sequence goes on from CAZEFF010000100.1 coordinate 4,843, forward strand.
TCGCGTATCTTGTGCTGGATGAAAGCGGAAGTATGGCGGGTATGGGCGAGCCGGGTAAAGAAGTCCAGGCCAATACAGCCGCGAAAGGCTACCGCGCGCTTACCGCGGCGGTTCTTTTCGCGGAAGTATTTGAAGCGCTTGGAATTAACACGGCGATCCGCGGTTATGGTTCAAACACATTTCTCCATAAAAAATTTAAGGGAATGAAGCTGCGCAAGGAAGATCAGCGCGCGGGTCATCCGCCGGTACCTGAAAATTACAGCAGCCGCCGTGAAAAAGACGCGCTTGTCGACGATATGTACAACTCCATAGGACAGCATGGCGGAAATAATGAAGGTCCCGCGCTTGA
>CAZEFF010000101.1:0-5148 GCA_964511315.1 uncultured bacterium
AACTTTGGAGGTTTGTCATGAAACGTTTTGCTTCTCTTTTTCTCGCGCTGCTCTTGATATTCGCCGTTGCGGCCCCTGTAACTTTCGCGGCCGGAATGGAATATAAGGAAACACCGCTTGATTCCGCATGGGATTGGTACACAACGCTTGGCAAGTCGGGTCTTGAAAAAGAAAAAATTCTTGCTCAAAACAAGGCGGAACGTCTTCAGAAGTATTCTGAAAGACTCGCTAAGCAAATGGAAAAGGACGCCGGCAATGCCGCGGCGGACGCGAAGAAAAAGCTCGGTTTCTAGTTTTTCCTCGAACGTATCATTGATAAGGGCAGGCCTAATAAGCCTGCCCTTTTTTTTGTTCTGGCACGGACATTGCAACATAAAAACCAGCCAAGATTCCCCCCGGATAGAATGCTGAAGAAGCCGGCCCTGAAGCGCTTATGGGGCGGGCGCAGTCTTGACAGGCTGAAATCTTCACAATTTTGTTATTAAAGGTACGGTTTTGTTTTATGTCTTTAGAAGAACCCGTTTCTGGTAAAAACGAAGAGCCATTCGACCTGATTTATAAGATCAGCCGAATCGTTGTTTCCGACCGCTATCTCGATGAAATCCTTACGCTCATCGTTGGATTAACTGCTGAAATTACACAATCCAAAATTTGTTCCCTTATGCTTCTGGATGAAAAAGGACAGCTTTTGTCGATTAAAGCCACGCAAAGCCTGAGTGAGGCCTATCGGGGAAAACCGCCGGTTAGGGTCGCGGGGAGTTTTAGCGGTAAAGCGGTTCTTACCGGGCAGCCTGTGTTTACGCTGGATGTTCTTCGGGAAAACGATTATCAATATCCGGATATTGCTAAATCGGAGGGATTAAAGTCCCTGGTTGTGATCCCTCTTATGGCTAAAAATAAAGCCATCGGTGTTTTAAATTGTTACTCGACAAAAGAGAGGGCTTACAGCGAGGATGAAATTCAAATGCTCGCAGTTATCGGGAATCAAGCGAGCATGGCCATCGCGAACGCGTCTCTTTTAGCAGAAAAGAAATTATTTGAAGACAAGCTTGAAACGAGAAATAAAGTTGAGCGCGCGAAAGCTGTTTTGATGAAAACAAAGGCCATGAGTGAAGAGGATGCTCACCGTTTTCTGCAAAAACAAAGTATGGAAAAGGGCCGCTCGATCAGGGATATCGCGGAATCGGTTATTTTATCGGGAGAGTTATAGAGCCTAGACGGACAACGATCCAAAGACTTTTTTGTTGATTCAGATGTTTCCTCCAGGTACTATAAATCATTCACACCGCAACTTAAAAGGAGGGAAACATGAGTGGAATTCTAGGTCTTATTGTTTTGGTTCTTGATATCATTGCTGTCCTTGATATCGTAAAAAGCTCAAAATCCACGGGCAATAAGGCCCTCTGGATTGTTTTGATTCTTCTGCTCCCGATCATCGGGCTCATCCTGTATTATTTGATGGGCAAAAAAAGCAACTAGTCCTTTACTGAAAAAGCCGGGAAGAATTAACTGTCTCGGCTTTTTCTTTGCCTCGGCCGGCCGTAAATTTCCGTAACTCTTTTAGCATTGTGCGGTTAGAGTATTTGTAATAAAATGCTCACTTCATATGGCGATCCTTATTTTTATCCTAGCCCACTGGTATATTTCAGTTTTTTGCCAGTCTTTTTTCCTGCATCGCTACACCTCGCATAAAATGTTTACGATGAGCCGCGGCTGGGAGCGTTTTTTCTATCTTTTGACCTTTATGACCCAGGGGGCATCCTTTTTAAACCCCCGCTCTTATGCGATTTTGCACCGGAAACACCATGCCTTTAGCGATACTGAAAAAGACCCCCATTCGCCTCTGTATTTTGATTCCCCATGGAAAATGATGATCCAAACCTTCCATTTTTACCGGCATATTTTTAATGGTAAGGTGAGCCTTGAAAAAGATCTTCAGCAAGGATATCCCGAGTGGAAGGGTTTTGATGAGTGGGCGGATGGAAGGACTGTACGTACGGCTTTTGTTCTCGCTTATATCGGAATCTATATTCTATTAAAGGCGGAATGGTGGATGTATGCATTCATTCCCGTGCATGCTCTGATGGGGCCGATTCACGGGGCGCTTGTTAACTGGTGCGGCCATATGTACGGATATACCAATTTTGATAATGGCGATAATTCAAAAAATTCTTTGGGGTTTGAGATTTTATGCGTAGGAGAACTGATGCAGAACAATCATCATCGGAGTCCCCAAAGACCTAATTTTGCCGTCAAAAATTTTGAATGGGACCCGACATACGCGATCATTCAATTTTTGGCCTGGGCAAAAGTCATTGAGATGGCGAAAACTGAAGAAGCTTTGGTGAAGGGATGAATTCCAAAGAGCCGTCTTATTTTTGGCTTAAAATTCTATTCGGCGGAATTTCGGCCGCCATGATCGCGATCACGGTACACACCTCCATCCAAAGCAATTTATTCGAAGTTTGGAATGAATTAGGCGCCCAGCCATGGATGCGCGCGACGCTTTGGGATTTTTATTTTAACATTACAATTATCTCAGCCTGGGTTGTCTATAAAGAAAAGAAAGTTATTCCGTCAGTTTTTTGGATCATCGCTTTCATTTTGCTCGGCAGTATCGCAACCGCTTTTTATGTTTTTCTTCAGTTCATGAAACTTAAGCCAGGGGACAGTATCACTCAGGTTTTATTGCCCCGGAAATAGCGGATTTTTCTTGCTATCGATTGTATTAGTGGCGCTTTTATGGGTGTGCGCGGGCATGGCGATGCTTTGGCTGCTGCAGCTTGCCACGCGCAATGCTTCCTGGGTGGATCTCGGGTGGACCGCCTGTCTTGTTTTTCTCGCTCAATTCTACGCATTCCATTCAGGATTAAATTGGCGAAAAGTCCTTTTTCTTGGGATGGTCACGTTATGGGGAGGGCGCCTTCTTCTTCATCTTGTGATCCGCCTGATCCGGGATCCCCGTGAGGATTCCCGCTATCTTGCTATCCGCCAGCGATGGGGATCCAACCTTCAGATTAAACTATTTCTATTTTTTGAATTTCAGGCATTGATTGCTTGGGCTCTATCCCTGCCTTTTTTTCTGATCCTTACCCATCCCTCTAAACAAATCGGAGGTTTTGAAATCGCAGGGACTATTCTTTGGGCGGCGGCGCTTACCGGTGAATATTTTGCGGATAAACAGCTCGCGGATTTTAAAGCCAATCCCGAAAATAAAGGAAAAGTTTGCAGCGAAGGCCTTTGGAATTATTCGCGTCATCCCAATTATTTTTTCGAGTGGATCATTTGGGTTTCTTATTTTGTTTTCAGCTTATCGGTGCCTTACGGAATCTTCGCGTTATTCTCGCCGGTGCTGATGCTCTATTTTCTGCTCAAAGTCAGCGGAGTTCCTCCTGCCGAGGAGCAGTCGCTGGCTTCAAGGGGCGATGCTTACCGACAGTATCAAAAAACAACGAGTGTTTTCATTCCCTGGTTTAAAAATAAGGAGAATTTGAAGTGAATGCTCAGCTTACCGAATGGCTTTTAGCGCATGAACTCATTCCAGATTTTTTAATCCGTGCGGGGATCCGCTCGCGGCTTAAAAAAACTCTCGAAAAGGAAGCCGCCGGCGGAATTTATGATATTGATAAGCGCAAGAAAGAGCTTATCCGGATGCTTTGCGAAAGCCCCATTGCTGTTCATACGCGTGAAGCCAATGAGCAGCACTATGAATTACCGACTGAGTTTTATCAGTTCGCGCTGGGGAAACGCCTCAAATACAGCGGCGGGTATTGGCCTCCTGGGGTGAAGACTCTGGATGCTTCTGAAGAAGCCATGCTCGCATTGACAGCCGAACGCGCGGAGCTGAAGTCGGGTCAAAAAATTCTTGAACTGGGATGCGGGTGGGGTTCGCTCACGCTTTATATGGCTGAAAAATTTCCTCAAAGCGCCATTACCGGGGTTTCCAATTCGCGTACTCAGAAAATCTACATTGAGGGCGAGGCGGCGCGGCGCGGGCTGACCAATGTGCGCATCATCACGGCCGATATGAACCAGTTTGATATCTCTGAGTCGTTTGACCGTGTCGTCTCAGTCGAAATGTTTGAACATATGCGGAATTATCAAAAACTGCTGCAGAAAATTTCAAAATGGCTGGTACCCGGCGGGAAACTTTTTGTCCATATTTTCGCGCATAAAGTTTACGCGTATCTTTATGATCATAGCGACCCAAATGATTTCATCGGGCGGTATTTTTTTACGGGCGGAACCATGCCGAGCCATGATCTGCTGCTTCAGTTTCATGAGCATCTTGAAAATGAAAAGCAGTGGATTGTGCCCGGGACGCATTATGAGAAAACCTCCAACGCGTGGCTGAAACAAATGGACCGGCACAAACGCGAAATCCTTCCCATTTTTAGGCAGACATACGGGGCAGAAGCGCTTAAGTGGCGCGCGTATTGGCGGGTATTCTTTATGGCGTGCGCGGAGCTTTTCGGATATAAAGGCGGCAGCGAATGGATTGTCAGCCATTATTTATTTATCAAAAAGTAAAAACACTTGGCGAACAGCGCAGCCTTCCGGAACCGGCGGTTCAGCCGCTCCTGCGGCGGCTGACCGCGCTGCTTCTCTCGTCCTTCGAATTCCCGCTGCAATAAGCGGGAAACCAAGCTTCGAAGGACTGCGAGGGCTTCCTCCAGGCAACGCTGTTCGCATGCTGCAATTTTTGCAAAGCTATGTGGATTGAGCGGATAGGCGGAAGCTTTGTGCAAGACTTAAGCGATTCTATCAGGGGGAAGCGCCAGCCTGAATTTTGGGAATGGCGAGGGGCCCCGGATAAATCGCTTTTAGTTCTTGCCAAAGCTGTAGCCGTCGCGAAATCACACATCTTTGCCTATGTGATTATAAGGGTTAAAATGAAAGAGGTTTTGTGAAACGGATCGCGATTATTGGGACGGGCATAGCGGGAATGGCTTGCGGCTATTTTCTGCGCCGTCACTATGACATCACTTATTACGAAAAAGAGCCTCGGCTCGGCGGTCATACCAATACGGTGATGGTTGAGGAAGGCGATAAACATATTCCGGTCGATACCGGTTTTATTGTTTATAACGAAGTGACTTATCCCAATCTTATCCGTTTTTTTGACGAGCTGGATATCCCGACGAAACC
>CAZEFF010000102.1:0-5146 GCA_964511315.1 uncultured bacterium
TGATCGTCACCCCGGGATTGCATCGCCTGCATCATTCCAATTTCGCATTTGAAAACGATCCCGCATGATTCCAGGTAATTGTTTGGTTAGAACCAACGACCCAAGATTCACCGCCGTTAGGTGATGTAACAGTGATTGATCCGCGAATCTTAAAATCAGCATTCGAACTATCGGAAGTAGACGGATCGGCCGCGTCACTCACACGAACTCGGACATTCGTACCGATAGCATCCGCGATCGTCCACGCGTAGGTTCCGATATTATCGGTAGGCGGAGGATCAGCGGCCGTCGACGCGGTAATTAAATTGCCGCCGGGCCAGGTATCGCCGCTATCTGTGGAATATTCCAGCTTAACATTTGAAATGCTGCCGTATTTCGTCCATGTAATATTTTGATTTGTGTTAACCACCCAAACTTCGGCGCCATTGGGAGCGCTCAAAATCAATTGTCCTTTAATTGAGAAATTAGCGTTAGAGGTATCCAGCACGGTCGCATCTGAGGCGTCTGTCACGCGTACTTTAGTGGTTACACCGGGATTATCCGGAATCGCCCAGCTGTAAATCCCAACATTGTCTGCCGGAGCCGGATCCGCAGGAGTTGACGCGATGATAATCGCGGTTTGCAATTCATCAGAAAAACCATTTGTCGAAAATTCGAGTTTAACATTGGCGATAGACCCCGTCCGGGTCCATTGAATATTCTCAGAATTTCCAATAAGCCAAGCTTCTCCGCCGTTTGGAACATTAACTTGCAAAGCGCCTCGAATTTTCGCGCTCGCGTTGGAAATGTCAAAAGCATTCGAGTTATTCACATCGCTAACACGAATTCGGAATAAACTAGAAATCGCATCCGAAACCGTCCAAGAATAAGTCCCCGTATTCGGCGTGCTAGCGGTAATTTGAGCCGTCTGAGTTTCATTTGAAAAGGCATTCGTCGAATATTCTAATTTCACATCAGAAACAGTCCCGGTCGTGTTCCACGTGAGAGACTGAGCACTTCCGACGGTCCAAACTTCTCCGCCATTCGGCGCCGTTACATCAAAAGCGCCCATAATCGTAAAATTCGCATCCGATTCATCGTAAACACTCGCATTAGAGGCGTCGGTAATTTTCACTTTAATGGTGCTGCCGATTGCGTCTGGAATGGTCCAGGAATAAGCTTCAGCCGCCGCTCCCGTTGAAGATGTGATCACATTCAGATAAGGCGCGCCGCCGGTAGTTGAATATTCTAACTTCGCGTTCACAATCGACCCCACACGAGTCCAAGTAATTGTCTTTGACGTTCCGACGCCCCAGTTTTCTCCGCCATTGGGTGCCGTCAAAGTCAAAGAACCAACAATCTTAAAGCTCAAATCTGACGTATCTTTAACCGTAGGATCCGCTTCATTACTGACCCGAATACGAAGCTGGGTGCCGATCGTATCCGGAACTGTCCATAAATATGGCGTTCCGGTCACAGAGTCCACACCGGTCGCAATCGTCGTAACTTGCAACTCATCCGCGAAAGCATTCGTGGAGTATTCCAGCATAACGGTCGCGTAAGTTCCCGTTTTCGTCCATGTGATATTGTGCTGGGAATCAACGACCCATGTTTCACCGCCATTAGGCGATGTCACGGTGACAGTTCCCTTGATCGTAAAATTCGCGTCTGAAGAATCTTTTACCGTCGCGTCAGTGACATCTGAAACCTGAACCCTCAGCTGAGAACCAATCGCGTCCGGAACTGTCCAAGAATAAGTTCCTGTACTCGCATCCGTCGAAGCGATAATTGTGTTGGGATAATTGGAACCGCCGTCCGTGGAATATTCCAACTTCACATTCGCGATCGAACCGCTCCGGTTCCAAGTAATATTGCGGCTTTCTCCGACTTTCCAAACTTCGGTTCCGTTGGGCGACGTAACAGACAACGCTCCTTTAATGGTAAAATTCGCATTGGAGGCATCTACAACGGTTGCGTCGGCAACGTCACTCGCGCGCACTTTGAGGGTTGTGCCGATCGCGTCTGGAATCGCCCATGCGTAACTGCCGTTATTTGGCGTGGAACCCGTAATTGCGACATTCTGAAGTTCATCCGAAAAGCCATTCGTAGAATACTCCAATTTCACATTTGAAAATGAACCGGTGTGGTTCCAAGTAATATTTTGATTTGTTCCAACAATCCAATTTTCTCCGCCATTCGGCGCGGTGATGGTGACGGAACCCCGGATTTTGAAGTCCGCGTTAGAGTCGTCATAGGTCGAACTATCAGCGGCATCAACAACACGGACCCGCAAGAGCGTTCCGATCGCATCCGGAATATTCCAAGAATAAATCCCGATATCATCCGCGGGAGCCGGATCCGCGGCCGTCGAAGCTGTAATCACATTACCGCCGGGCCACGTTCCCCCGCTGTCCGTAGAATATTGCAAGGACACGTTCGCGATGCTGCCGAATTTTGTCCATTGGATATTATTAACTCCGCCGACGGTCCAAACTTCACCGCCGTTAGGAATGCTCAGGACCAATTGACCTTTAATTGAGAAATTGGCGTTCGAAGTATCAAGAACCGTCGCGTCTGACGCGTCAGTCACGCGTACTTTATTTGTTGTCCCCGGAGTATCCGGAATCGCCCAGCTGTAAAGACCGATATTATCCGCGGGGGCCGGATCCGCGGGAGTTGAAGCGATAATGACAGCTGTTTGCAATTCATCTGAAAAACCATTGGTGGAGTATTCAATTTTCACATTCGCAATCGAACCTGTACGGGTCCACTGAATATTTTGAGAATTACCGATCAGCCAAGCTTCTCCGCCATTCGGCACATTAACTGCAAGCGCGCCCCGAATTTTTGCGCTGGCATCAGAAATATCTTTTGCGGTGGCGTTATTCACATCGCTAACACGCAAACGCACCAAGGTTGAAATCGCGTCCGGAACCGTCCATGAATAGGTTCCGGTATTAGCCGTGCTAGCGGCAACGACCGCGGTTTGCCCCTCATCAGAAAATGCGTTGGTCGAATATTCAAGTTTTACATTTGCCACAGTTCCATAAGTAGTCCATGTCAAAGACTGAGCGCTGCCGACCGTCCATACTTCACCGCCGTTTGGAGCTGTAACGGCAAATCCGGCTTTAATCGTGAAATCAGCGTCTGATTCGTCGTGAACGGTGGCGTCAGAAGCATCCGTAATCTTAACGCGGTGCAAACTGCCGATGTCATCCGGGATAGTCCACAAATACGCGCCGGCACCGGCACCCGTGGAAGCTACAATCACATTCGGATAATTGTCGCTGCCGCTATCAACAGAATATTCTAATTTAACATTGGCGATAGAACCGACTTTGGTCCATGCAATTGTCTTAGAAGCCGCGACTGCCCAACTCTCACCGCCATTAGGCGCCGTCAAAGTGAGTGAACCCACGATTTTGAAACTTAAATCGGAAATATCATTGACGGAGGTATCCCCTTCATTCGTCACACGTACTTTCAACGCGGTACCAATCGCATCCGGAACTGTCCAAGAGTAAGGCGTTCCAGTAGCAGCATCCACACCTGTCGCAATAACGGTAGTCTGCAACTCATCGGCAAAAGCATTTGTTGAGTACTCAAGCTTAACTGTCGCCTGCGTTCCGGTCTTCGTCCAAGTAATATTGTGCAGCGAATTCACAGCCCAGACTTCACTGCCATTCGGTGATGTAACCGTTAATGTACCTTTGATTTGGAAATTGGCGTCAGAAGCATCTTTCACGCTGGCATCGTCAAGATTGGTAATTTGTACTTGCACGGCGGCACCAATCGCGTCAGGAACAACCCACGCGTAAGTACCGGCTGTAGCATCAGTGGAAGCAGTTATGGTATTTGGAAACGGAGCCCCACCGGTGGTTGAATATTCAATCTTAGCCGTCGAAATACTGCCCGTACGGTTCCATGTAATATTGCGGTTTTCGCCCACTTTCCAAACTTCGCCGCCATTCGGAGATGTAATGGTCAAAGATCCTTTAATGGTAAACGCGGCATTAGAAACATCCGTGACACTGGAATCCGAGGCATCGCTTGCTCGAATTTTTACGTTTGTTCCAATCGCATCGGGAATCGCCCAAGCCTGACTTCCGTCGTTCGGCGTAGATCCCAAAATAACCGTTGTCTGATTTTCATCCGCAAAACCATTTGTTGAGTATTCCAATTTAACATTCAAGAAAGATCCGGACGAGCTCCAGGTAATATTCTGGTTATTGCCAACCACCCAACTTTCACCGCCATTAGGAGATGTTACTGTGATCGCGCCCTTAACGTTAAAGTCAGCATCTGAGGTATCTTCCACCGCGGCGTCTCCCGCATCGCTGACACGCACACGGAGTTTCGTGCCGATCGCGTCAGGAATCGTCCAAGAATAAAGACCGATATTATCCGCGGGGGCAGGATCTGCCGGAGTGGATGCGATAATCACTTTACCGGCGGGCCAAGTCGCGCCGCTGTCATCTGAATATTCTAACTTCACATTCTGAATGCTTCCCTGACGCGTCCACTGAATATTTTGAGTGGCGGCGACAACCCAAGTTTCTCCGCCGTTTGGCACGTTCAAGGTCAAGGTACCGCGAATGAAAAAGTTCGAGTTTGAAGTATCAAAAGCTGTGGAATCAGACGCATCGGAAACGCGGACCTTAACGGTACTGGACGGGGTATCTGGAATAGTCCAAGCATAAGTTCCTGCACCGTCAACGGGCGCGGGATCCGCCGGAGTTGAACCAATAATGACAGACGTTTCAAGTTCATCCACAAATGAATCGGTCGAATACTCTAACTTAACATTCGCGATGGATCCCGTAAGTGTCCATGTAATGTTATGCGCGCTGCCGATGCTCCATGACTCACCGCCATTAGGCGCAGTCGCGAGCACAACGCCGCGGATCTTAAAGTTCGCGTTGGACCGGTCAAAAGCATCAACGTCGCCCGCTTGCTGAACCTGCACGCGCACCGCTGTTCCGATCGCGTCCGGGACTGTCCAAGAATAAGAACCTGTGTTTGAGGTCGAAGCGGTAATCGCGTTCGTATAATTATTACCGCCGTCGGTCGAATAATCGAGTTTCACGTTTGTCGCGGAACCCAAAGTCGTCCATCCAATCGTTTGGCTGGAAGCAACCGACCAGACTTCTCCGCCATTCGGCGCGGT
>CAZEFF010000103.1:0-5033 GCA_964511315.1 uncultured bacterium
AGAAATTCGAGATAAAAATTAATATCGTGCGGAGCGGAAACCGTATCGATGATCAAATCAAAACGGTTTTCAAGCGCTTTTTTATTTTTAAGCCTTTTTGTCACCACAAAATGTTTCGCGCCGAATGACTTCGCGTCTTTTTCTTTTGCGCGGGACGTACTGAAAACCGTGACCTCGGCGCCCATTGCCGCCGCGAGCTTAACCCCCATATGACCTAATCCTCCAAGCCCGATCACGCCCACGCGCTGACCTTTGCTGACTTTAAAATGCCGGAGCGGAGAATAGGTCGTGATGCCCGCGCAAAGAAGCGGAGCGGCCGCCGCAAGCGGAAGTTTCGGAGAAATTTTCAGAACATAATCTTCATCCACAACAATCTGCGATGAATATCCGCCGTAGGTTTTTGTCTTTTCATCCTGTTCGGTTCCGTTATAGGTAAAGGATGTGTGATTTTCACAAAACTGCTGAAGACTGGCTTTGCAGCTTGAGCACTTTCGGCAGGAATCCACAAAACACCCCACGCCCGCGAAATCATTTATTTTAAATTTTTTTACACGCGAACCCACGCGCGCCACACGGCCGACAATTTCATGCCCCGGCACCATCGGGTAAGTCGCGTTATCCCATTCATCGCGCGCTTGATGAATATCCGAATGGCAGACGCCGCAATAAAGGATTTCGATCAAAACATCCTTAGGTCCAGGCTCGCGGCGTTTGAAGGTGAAAGGGCCTAATTTTGACTTCGAATTTTTAGCGGCGTAGGCTTTTGTCTTTAACATGCGGGTCTCGCTTTCAAGGGGGAAGTTTAAATAGAAGTTCGCTAAAAGGAATTATACTGAAAACAAACGGAAGGACATCAAAATAAAAAAGCCTCTCCAGGTTTTAAGCCTGAAGAGGCTTTGTCCTATCGGAACCTCAAGTTCCGGGAAGGATTAGATCTTTGAAACGTTAACGGCTTGATCACCCTTTTGACCTTTGGTCACTTCAAATTCGACCTTTTGGCCTTCTTCAAGAGATTTATAGCCCGTTCCCTGAATCGCGGTGTGATGTACGAATACATCTTTACCACCGTTATCACGGGTAACGAATCCATAACCCTTGGAGTTGTCAAACCACTTCACTGTACCTTGTTCCATTTTTTTGTCCTCCTTTCACACAAATCGCACTATAAAAAACTGAAAAACTTATAGGGAGTAACGCAAGAATAAAAATTTTTAGAGGAAAATTGCTTTACCACTCGAGGATTTTTATATGCAGATAACTGAGAGAAGTATGCCACAGACTTCTTCATTATCAAGGCCTATTTATGAAATATCTTTTAAAAGTATCAATCTATAACAACAGCTATCAACTGCTATCTATTATTGAGGTTTTAAGGGCTGGCTGCCCTGCGGCATGACGATCTGTTTGATCAAATCAGCATACAGATGATAGAGCTCGCGGGTCGCGTTAATATCTTCTTTCGCGTCATGCGCCTTATGTTCAATGCCAAAATAGGCCGTCATGGTAGGAAGCTTCATATTGGGCACATCGATTTTCCCGGCCGAACGGAAGAGCGCGGTAATGGCGATCAAATCAATCAGATGGAATTGCACATAGGCGTAGAAAAAGGCATTTCCGTTACGGCGGAAGAATTCGGTGAGAAACTCATAATCAAAGTGAGGGTTCTGCCCCACCATCATAAACTTGTCGTTCTTATTATAGCGGTCAATATGCTTATCGAAAACTTCAAGCAGCCCTTTGTAAGCGAGTCCCGGAGCGGGATACGCCGCGATTTCCTGCGCGGTTTTGCCGATCACTTGAAGCGCTTTCGCGTCTAAAATTTGATCCGGATAAACGCCGCATTTAAATTCGAACTCATCAGCGACTTTTCCGTCGATTTCGATCACGCCGGCAATCTGAACAACACCGTTCTTTCGAGGATCAATTCCTGTGGTCTCAAGATCAATAAAGAGGATTTTCATTTTTCAGCTTTCCGGTTAAAGGCGGAGACTATGATACCACTTTCTTTGTATCAGGAAACGCTAAAACTCTTTGGAAGCCGGTCTTTGTTCCAATTCTTCCCAGCGCTGATAAAGCGCCGCGAGCTCGCGCGCGATCGCGTCCGACCGGGAAGTGGTCTGGCTGATTTCATCCGGAGACTTCTGATAAAAAGCGGGATCCGCTAAAACTTTAAAGAGCTTATCCTGCTCGGCTTCAATCTTTTCGATTTTTCCGGGAATCGTTTTTAATTCTTTCTGTTCTTCGGGGGTCAGTTTTTCTTTTTTGACCGGAGCCGGTTTCTTCACAGGTTCCGCGGCCGGCATTTGAGATTTCGAGGCTTTGCTCTGCATCAGCCAATCATCATAACCGCCGACATACTCGCCCACCTTGCCATTGCCTTCAAGCACCATGGTTGAAGTCACGACATTATTAAGGAAGGCGCGGTCATGGCTGACTAAAAGAAGCGTGCCGGCATAATCAATCAGCAATTCTTCCAAAAGCTCAAGCGTTTCCACGTCCAAATCATTGGTCGGTTCATCCATCACAAGAAAATTAGAAGGATTCGTAAAAAGCCGCGCGAGAAAAAGCCGGTTACGTTCTCCGCCCGACAAAACCCGGACCGGCGTACGCGCGCGCTCGGGAGAAAATAAAAAGTCCTGCAGGTAGCCCATGATATTTTTGGCTTTTCCGTTAATCACAACGGTATCCCCTGACCCGCAGACATTTTCCATAACCGTTTTATTTTCATCCAGCTGTTCACGCAGCTGATCATAATAAGAAACCTTAAGATTCGTCCCAATCTGCACCGTGCCGTTTTGAGGCTGCAGCTGGCCGAGAAGAATCCGGATGAGCGTGGTTTTCCCGCTTCCGTTCGGGCCAATCAAACCGATTTTTTCTCCGCGCATGATTTCAGTAGAAAAATTTTTAATCAAAAGTTTATCGCCGAACGCGTGAGAAACATTTTCGACTTTAATGACACGCTGGCCTGAGCGCTCACCTTCCTGAACCTTCATACGGACCTTGCCCATGACCTGGCGCTGGGCTTTTTTCTCGGCCCTTAATTTTTCAAGCGCCACGACGCGCCCCTGATTGCGTGTACGTCTTGCTTTGATTCCCTGTCGGATCCAAACCTCTTCGCGCGCGAGTTTTTTATCAAATTCCGCGCGCTCCGCCGCTTCGGCTTCAAGCGCGGCCTGTTTGCGTTCTAAAAAAGTCGCGTAATCGCAGGTCCAGCTCCAAAGTCTGCCGCGGTCAAGTTCCGCGATCTTCGTGGCAAGATGCCCCATAAACATACGGTCATGGGTCACAAAAAAAAGTGTGCCGGGATAATCTTTTAAATAGTCTTCAAGCCAATTAATGGATTCAATGTCGAGATGGTTGGTCGGTTCATCCAGAAGCAGCACTTCGGGTTTCTGCACAAGCGCTTTGGCGAGCAGCGCCCTTTTCTTTTGTCCGCCGGATAAATTTTCAAAAAGACTTTCGGGATCCAGCTTCATATGCGCGATCACATCTTCCACCTGAGAATTGGTTTCCCAGGCATTGGCCTTGTCCATTTCAGCGTGCAAATGGCCCAGCTCTTCCATCAGCTTGTCGCTGTATTCGGTCGCGAGCCGGTGATTGACATGATGATAATCATGCAGAAGTTTTTCGCGGCCGCCGAGCCCGGACAGAACCACATCAAAAACCGAACCTTTAATATTGGTAGGAACTTCTTGGGGAAGATGCGTGACCTTGATGCCCTTTTGATAAATCACTTCCCCTTCATTCACCTGAAGCTCGCCGGACATCACGCGCATAAGCGTGGTCTTTCCTGTGCCGTTCCGTCCAAGCAAAGCCACGCGCTCGCCCTGTTCGACATGCAGACTGAGCTTGTCGAAAATCAGCGGGCCGCCGAAGGCCAAAGTAATTTCCTGAAGACTAATGAGTGCCATATAAATTCCTTAATTGAGCTGCTATTTGCTGTCATTCCCGCGGAGGCGGGAATCTAAGCGCTGGATCCCCGATAAAAACATTCGGGGATGACACCTCGCGCGGAATAAATGGCGGGGGCTGAAGATAGTATTTCATCCCTCTTGTTTAATCAAGCCTTGTATCTGACGGGAGGATTTGCTTCCAGGTGCCGGGTTTTAAATCTCTCAGCTTGAAAGAACCGAAGCGGGTGCGCAAAAGCCGCGTCACCGGTTTACCGAGCGCTTCAAACATGCGCCGGACTTCGCGGTTCTTACCTTCGGTCAAAGTAATTTCCGCGTGAGAAAGAGCGTCCTCTGCCTTAAAAATAGTAAGCACGGCCGGCTGCGATGTTTCTCCGCGTCCAAGATCGATGCCTTTTTTAACTTTCCCCTGATCTTCGGCCGTCAGCAGTCCTTTCACCCAGATTTCATAAGTGCGCGGCACTTTAAAAGAAGGTTCGGTGAGACGGTTTCCAAACTCGGTGTCATTGGTCAAAATGAGCAGCCCTTCAGAATCCATATCCAAACGCCCTACCGGAAAAACCCACTGGCCGATTTCTCCAAGATAATCGTAAATCGTTTTCCGGCCCTTTTCATCGCTGCGCGTGGTCACGCATCCCGCGGGTTTATGAAATAAATAATACTTTTTTTCCTGCGCCTTCGCGGTCTCGCCTTCCAAAAGGATTTTGTCATGAGGCCGCACAATATAGCCCGGATCTTTTAACACCTTTCCATTCACCCGCACATGCCCCGCCTGCACATGCACCAGGGCCTGCGAGCGCGAGCAAAGCCCGAGCTTTGAAAGCGTGCGGATTAAATTTCTGGAGGATCGGTTTTTCATTGGTATCCTAAAATTTTTCGGAATTTACCCGGTAACGGGTTTAGATCTGATATTCGTTGGGTTTTATTTTGCCGAAGGGAACACGAAGCCAGATACGCTCATGCACAAAATAAATAACAAGTTTCACCGTCGTATCCATCAAGCCGACTTTCGCCGCGAAATCCCCTTTGCCTGTGAGCGCCCAGACGATGCACGAAGTGATGATGGTGGCTAAAAACCGCCAGCTGAAAGCTTTAAGAATACTGCGCTGCTTGGTTTCCATG
>CAZEFF010000104.1:0-508 GCA_964511315.1 uncultured bacterium
TATCTTCGGATGCCATGACTCAGGCAACGGGGCAGGTTTTTCACTTCGAATCACGGAAAATACAGTGAAAAGTGAAGAGTGAAGCGTGAAAGGTAAAAGTTTGCTCTTCACCCTTCACTACAGACTTTTCACTATTCTTTAAGCGGCGTAGGCTACTACTAACTGGGCAAGTTCTGTCCGGATAATTTCCGCAATTAATTCCGCACCAGGATTGATCAACCCCTCTTCTTGTCCGCCATTCACGGCGATCTTCTTAGCGAAAGCAATCCGGCCCAGTTCCTTTTTCAGCGGCAGATACTTCAGTTTTCCAAAAATGTCTGCACGCTCTTCACCTTGAAGAATAACGGTATTCTCTAAGGAAGTGGCATAGCGGCGTATGGCGGTATTTAAATCGAGCCCGTAAGCTTTTTGAACATTCGGAAGTTTTAAAAATGCGCGAATAGCCTTGTCTTCATCCCAGTTCTCATCTTTTCCAATCACAATAAACCGCGAATCCGTTTTTCCCGTG
>CAZEFF010000104.1:518-5025 GCA_964511315.1 uncultured bacterium
ACTTTGAAAAGCTCATCTTTTTGCTCCGCAGTCAATGCGGTTAAAGTGTCCGCATGAATCAAAACATTCCCTTTTAGCACGGCGGGCGCAGCGGTTCGGACCTCTGATTTTGCCTCGCCTGTTTTTGACTGTCCGTTTTTGAGCCGTTGACGATTTAAAAAATCAGCTTCTTTTAAGAAGAATTTAAGACTTTCCATCGGAGGCAAACCACCATAAAAGTTGAAGGCAATTTCTTTAGCAGTGCTGCCGTGCCCAAGCAGCAATCTAACGCCTGTGCCGGTTGCGGACAATTTTGCGCTGAAGTCATCCGGATGAAACCCTAGATCATTAAAACCTTTCACCATTTCGTCGGAAGTTTTTGCCGTAAAACCAAGGGTTGAGCCTAGAGAGCTTTGTTGGAGCTCAATTCCGTAAGCCAAACGGGGTCCATTTGGAATTTTTTTAATAATGATATTAATTTTCTGTGATTTTTTAGTTTTACTTTTAACGCGCCTAAACACACTTTTCTGTTTTGGCGGATTTGCCGCTTTTGTGAGCAGAGAACTGATAAAGTCGAAAAATTCTGACTTTGAAATTGCTTCTTCGACCGGCTGGTGCCATTCATGAAAAGGAATTATTTTTCGGAACGCATCGGGCAGATCAATCTCTGCTTTCGTCTGCTCATCGTTAAAATCAACCCGTACTCCATCAATAAGATTCCACAATTCGTCATAGATGTTAATTTTAAAACGCGCTTGCCTATCGCTTTTTCCGCTCTTTCTTCCGAATATTTCAACCCGGTAAGTTTTTCCCTCAAAATTTAAGCTGTACCAAATGAAAGTCTCATTTTCTTTGCGTGTGCGCTGCGCGTTAGTCTCCCGCCGCAATCCCTCCTTATAAAGTCCGTTCAAAATTAACAGAATCATCACAAGATTTCTCGCGGCTGTTCTCCGTAAAGTCAGCGCATTTTTACTTAGAGGTCTGTCCAAGCCTTGTTCTAAATAAGCATGCGCGGCGAGCATCAACGTTTCAAGGCGGTCACTTATTTTTGAACCATAAGGAGAGATGTCAAAAAATTTCCACGGTGCCTGCGCGTTCAACGCGTCAAATCGAGAAAGATAATCCAAAAGCTCCCGCTTAGTTTTTTCGGGTGAATTTTCAGTCCGAGCTTCGGAACGGGCGCGCTGATTTTCAGTCAGCCTTTCAGGAGAGCGCGGTTTGTCCTCAGGTTTATGCAAAGCGGACGCGAATGCGTATTTTAAAGGTGTTTCATTGCTCACATAAGATAAGAATTTCCACCCATTCCCTGGTTTTTTATCTTCGATAGCGGCGGCGATGCCGGCGAAACGGGCTCCGCGGACATAATTTTCGTGCTCAAATCCGAACAAATATCTCGCGAAAAGGTTTTGAAAAAAACGGAACCCGGAATAATCAGATAAGCGGTTCGCGGTTGTGTTTTCTAAATAGGAATGGATTTTCATGGCTTTATTCCAGGGCAAATCAAAATAGGGCTGAACAGCCTGGTAGCCTTCATTAAAAGCGGTTCTTTCATTTTTAAGAATATTTCCGGTCCAAAACCAGCGCAGGAGTTCCCGTGTCCAAAAATAAAAACTTAATCCCGCCTTTGGCTCTAACGGCTGCCACGCGCCTGTTTTTCCCGATTTTTTTTCAAGTTCATGAATTCTTAACCACTCCACAGCGCTGGCAGTGGGCACATCCTCCTGAATTATTCCCATCTCTTGAAGCGCATGAATCCATTCATGGAGGACAAGCCCCATCAGCCGAGGGTTTTTTGTGAGAATATCTTTAATGCCGTATTCGCGCATCTGTATATAAGTTTCACCGCGGTGATAATAACCGCTAAAGATAGCGTGCGGTGTTTTGAAAATAAGCGCGGCCAAAGCGGCAGGTATCGCCATAAGCGCAAAACTCAATGTGAAAATGAAGGACAAAGAAAGATTTCCTCCGATTAGATTAATGACCAGGCCGAATAATGAAACGCCTGCCCCAATGACAAAACTAAAATAGAGAATAGCCAGTCCAAAAATCGCATCCGTGGCGAAATCTGACAGCCAAAAAAGCAAGGAGCCTTGTACTCCGGAAAGGGGGGTATGGAGCAACTCTTCTAAATGAGTATTGGATATCAACGATCCCGCAAATGAGCGGCGTTTACCTTCAGCGATGTTTGGGTTTAAACGTTGGATTAAATTCATGGCCTCTTCAAATAAGACCGCATGGATTTGTTTGTTTTCGCTTGGCCTCAAGCTATTTTCAACGGAGGAATCGTTCAGCAAATATGACGCTAATTCACTGTCGTCCCACTGAAAAACCTCAGGTTCTTTTACAAGGTAATTTTCGGAAGGTTTGCCGACGGCGTTTTGAAGCGCGAAATAGTTAATCACATTCTCAGGATGCTCGGTCCGGATTTCCACAATATTCGATTCCGGATCATTCGGATAAACGAGGTTCAGCGTGACCGCGTTGGCGCGTACAAAATGAATAATTTTTTCTATTCTTTTATTCGCGCGCATTTCTGATTTTGCGGCTTTTTCTTCAGCGCGGAGCTTTTTATAAAGAACATCAATTTTTCTGCTCATCGTTAATGCGAAATTGGTGAAATCAGTCATTGATGACAGAGACGGTATTTTGTAATGAAACTTTTGCCCCGTCGGAGCGATTTCTCTTAAGGCATCCGGAAAATCCAGATAAGTTCCCTCAAGGCCTGAATCAGTGTTGTGATCAATTCGCAGATTGGCTTTGTCGAACGCGTTGAGAGGCGTATCTTTATCTTTAAAGGCAGAAATTCTTATTCTGGCCTGTATGCCTTCGGCTTCTTCCCAGCGGATCAAAAACGTAATCCCATGAATTTCCAGTTTCCTTTTAAAAGTAAAATAATATTCCCGGCCTTTGCCGGATACCGGAACCGGAACCCCCGCGATTTTAATATTTTCAGTTTCTATAGCTTTTACCGCGGCTAAAGTAAGGGCGAATTCTTCCGCGCCTTTAAGCAGTTTTTCAAGACCTGCGGGATCTTTCAAATGTTTTAGCCGGGCATTCACAAAATGAGCAATATCTTCTAAGGAGTTCCGAATTTGTTCCGCGGCAGCCTCTTTATGCATTCCGATAGCATAAAAATCCCATGGGTTTTGGCCGAGCAGCTGTGAAATTTCGAATAACTCATATCGAATTTTTCGGATAAAAACGAGCGAAACGCTTTCGATTTCCGCGGAAGTCTCCGGCTGGAATTCAGGAAATTTTTTAGCATAATTGAGCCAAAGCCGTTCATTTTTGAAAAGTTCGGTATAATTTGCCACAAACTCAGGGTTCAATTCAGAAATTTGCGAGGCGCTCGATTCAAAAAGCACGACCGCTTCTTCTAATTTATCCTCGGCTTTAACCAGATCTCCGCTAAAAATTAACGCGTCTATCCAATCAAAAGAATTCGCGATCCAGCCCTTAAGCACATAAACAAGATGAGTTCGAATCGAATAATCGGCAGCCGGCCTTAGCTTTGAGGCTTGATCCAAGTAATCCTGCGCGGAAAGATACATGGCTTCCGCGGCCGAAAACTCCTTTTGAGCGCGATGCCAGTTTGCTTGGCGAAGGCGGTTGACTGCGAGAGAGAATAGAACATTACCCTTTTCTAAATTTGCATACTCAAAAATTCGTGTTTCAGGAAAATTGTTCATCAAAATATTGACTTGCCGCAGAAGTTTGTTCCATTTATCTTCAAGCTGGCGAAGCTCTTCCAAGTCCGCGTATTTATTCTGCTGATTTTGGTCGATTAAATTTGATATTTGGCGGGAAACTTTAGATACAAGGTCAAAGCCATGGCGCAATTCCGATTGTTTATATCCGCGGACTTCCGAACGGTTAACCGTTGTTTTTAGCAGTGCAAAATGATGAACAAGGGCGGTCAAACTTTTAACCCCAATGCCTTGTTGATTGGCGAGGCCGAATACACCGTCATCGTATTTCCATAAACCAAGCGCGTTAAGCAAATAATCAGCCAGATGATGTTTCGCGACCGCTTGGCTAACGGCTCTCATCAAATCAATCCTGAAGCCCGTAATCCACGTAATTTCCTCACGGAGCTTATCGGTATCAACGGGATCGGGAAATTTGCTAACCGTTAATTCGCGCATCGCATCAATGATGTCATCGAAGCTGATACCGTAGAGTTTCGTAAGTAATTCATCAAACTTGTCTTGAGCTTGATCAACTGGAATGGCGCGGGAAATAATAGTTTGGTTTTTCAACCATCGCGAAAGCTCTTCAGGTACAGACTCGGCTTCCAAAGCATGCGCGAGCTGGCGCACTTGAATAGAGCGATGAATGGCTCGGCTCTGGTAAGCGATATCGAGCTCGCTTTGGAATTGACGCGTCATTTGAGAAGCTTCCCAGTTTTTACCTTCCGCGTGAAGGTGTTTAATTTTTTCAAGTTTCCCTTTAAGAGAGGCTACCGAATTGACGACAGAATCAATGCGGTCAAATTGTTTTTTTAGTTTTTGATCATTAGGCGCTGTTC
>CAZEFF010000105.1:0-4933 GCA_964511315.1 uncultured bacterium
CAAGTGAAGAAAGAATCAGCCTGTGAATCCAGGGCTTTTGATCAATAAGAAGGCGTAAGTGTCCCTGAAGTAAAAATCCGCCGCCGCTAAGGTAAAGAAAAGCGGACACAAGAATCAATAGGTTTAGAAGGAAGATCGGGGATGAGAATTTATGAGCCGCTTTCACGAAGGGTTTTTCCGCAGAATATAAAAACCATCCTGATTAAAATCAATTTTATATCCGGATGAAGTCAGATCTTCCAGCGTTTTAACCGCCGAAAGGGTTCCCGGTTCCCAAAACGATTCATCGAAAACTACAAGATCCGCCTTCCGGGTGAGCGCGGATTCATTTTTTGTAGGCTGGTCATTGTATTCAAATTGATACAAGTGCTTACGGTTAGCCAGCTGCGCGGCAAAGTTGTTATGAGTCAAAACAGTTAAATCAGATCCAATGTTCCTAAGTTTGGAGAGAATCATTGTTTTATGATCATTGATGTGCGACCTGCTTTGCCAAATAAAATAATATTCCGAATGACCTGAAAGAATGATTGATAGCATTAAGATGAGGCTCGCGAAAACTCTCCGCTTACTTTGATCAAAATGAAGAACCTTCGAAAGGTTTTGGAATCCATAAATGGCGGATATTGCCGCGAATGGAATGAGGCCGGTTGTGTAGTGGTAGTTAAGCGACCGAAAAACCGGGTTATTTGAAAGCAGGTTTTGAATGAGGATGGGAAATGTTAAAAATAATGTGCTTGGCGATAAAAAAGAGAGAAACGAGAAAGGCGAAAATATTTTTAAAATATACTCCCAGGTTTCACCGCTTTTGAGAATGGTTAATAACGCGTCTGGGTTCTTGAACAAATGAAGATAAAATCCTTCATAGAGATAAGGCTTCCCGCTCAGATGAGGAATAAGCGTTTTGACGGACAACAGGAAAATGGCCGGTGAGATGATCATCAAAATGATGCCCGGTAGGCGGTGTTTTTTGATGAGCGCTGAATAAAACGCCAGCATAAAAATAATCCCCCAGATATTTTCTTTTGCTGCCGCGGCGATAAGGCTTGCGAAAATAAAAAGAAATATTTTCCCTCTTTCAAGGCTCAAAAACGCGAGCATGAGTAAGGGCTCCGCGAGAACTTCTGGATGAAAGTCTTCTCTGAGAGTGCTGCGGGGAGAAATAAGAAAAAAATAAATGAGTAAAAAACAAAAGGCGATGAATTTATCTTGTGTATGGCGGCATGCGATTTTAGTGATGAAGAGAAGGCATGCTGCCATTGAGAAGGCTTGAATAATCAAAAGAGTCCGGGGGTCTTGCCATAAGGCGTATACGGGGGCGATCAGGACCAATATGGGACTTATGTGGTCGCCAAGCAAACAAATATTCTCTTTAAGGGATGAAAACAAAAAATGTCCGTGAAGCGTATTCCAGACAGCCTGGGCGAATATTCCCAAATCAAATGCCCGGGTTTCGATTGCTGCGTGCCGGGCAAATCCTGCGAAGGTGCTTACCGATCCGTAGAGGATGAATGCGGTAAATGCGCAGGTTCTTAGATGTTTTTCAGATATAGTTTGAACGATGCGGATAATGGATAAATTTAAAAAAAGACGTCGGGCTTTCCAATAGATGAGCAGCAAAAAGCCCGTATAAACCGGCGCCATAATACGGACAAAATTTAAATACCGCATTTTGGATTTCAGTGGGCGCATCATTCCCCACTCAATAAGCGGAACGCCGTTAGTCAAAATAAAAAACAAGAGGATGAACGTAAAAATAGAGATAATGATGTTTAGCGCTGAAAACCAGGATGGCCTCGCGTTATCTGAATTAGGCGATGTCGTAAGTGTTTTCAAAATCCAAGTCGATTTTTTTGGAACTGATGAGGCGGTATGTTTTCGTGATGAAAAGAATGGGTGCCGCGGCCGCATAATACAAAAAGATAACGACCCTAAAATCGGTCTTGGGCGCTATGAATATTTGAAGGAGCGCTCCAAGAGTCAAAATATTCATCGTGATATGCATTTCGCAGGACTTATGAAGAAGCGAAAAACAATAATGAAAAAAAGCGGGAGTTTTTTTTGCTATCGGCAATGAGAGCTGTTTTTCTTTTATATGGATTGTCCGGTTGCGAGCAATCTTTTCGAAATAAGCTTTATACTGAATGTCGAAGAGCAAATTAAAAAAGATCAGGCTGCCGGAGGCAATAAAAGTCCAGAAAAGCCAGAAATCAAAACTGTAGATTTTCCACAGATGCCATCCGAGCCCCATCAAAACAGTTCCATGGATTAAATGGTGCATGAGAAAATCGTAAAATCTTCCCGTGAGTGAAGAGGTTTTTCGATACCGAGCAATTTGGCCATCAACATGATCGAGCAGATACCAAAGCTGAAGCAGGATCGTCCCCCACAAATAACTGGAAGAAGACGGAAGGGCTAAAAGGTAATTGCCCAAAAGACCCGTGAGTATGGCCATAAAAGTAACTTGATTTGCGGTTATGGGCGTGTGGAGTAAAAGCCAAGTAATTGGCACTGCGGCAGGTCTTAAGATTTTACGGACCATCCAATTCCCCACTTCTTTATATTGAGGTTTTTGGCAAAGGTCATTTAATTCTTTAAGATTTGGGATCATGGGTTCCTAATTGCTCGTAAACTTCGATGGTTTTCTTCGCCGTATTGGACCATAGGTAGTGATTCTGAATATGACGCTTTAAATCATCATTCTTAGGAAGGTTGAATGTTCTCAGCGTTACTTCTCGAATATTAGTGATATCTCCGGGTTCTGTGTAGTTTGCGTAGTTTCCGAAATATTCTTTCGTCGCCCCTTGGCTTGTGATAACAACTTTAGCTCCTGCGAGCCCCGCTTCTAAAGCCGCAAGCCCCGGGGTCTCCAGCCAGCTGGCGAGTAAGAATGTGTTGCATGCCGCGAACGCGGAAGTTAAAAGCCCTGATTCCCTGGGAAGAGCCCCAATAAAATGAATATTCTTTGCCGCGGCTTGTTTGCAAGCGGCTTCATAATCTTTGTATTTACTCACGGCTTCTCCTATAAAAACGGCTGGAACGCCGGCCGAGTTAAGGGCTTTAATCATGTTTAATTGATTTTTGCGGGGTTCAATCCTACCCACGCACAGCACAAAATCATTCAATTTGTATTTCTCGACAAAGGCATCCGGAGTCGCGTTCGCGAAATAGGCGTCAACTCCATTGGGAATTATTTTTATTTTTTTATCGCTTACGTTAAAAAAGCGTCTTAGCTGGGCCGCCTCGCTTTCGGAGTTTGGCAAAAGAGCATCGGATAGTTCCATCATTTGCTTGCGCTCAGAAGGCAGAAATGGAAGCAGTGATTTTGCCGCATGGCGTGTTATTGCCAGGGTTTTTTCTTTGAGTGACCCGTGCGTGCCGACAGCGGATTGCCAGCTATACCAGCAAATTGTGGATAAAACATTTTTGATGCCCGCGAATTTTGCCGCCTGCATCATCGGCAGCGCGTCTTTAACAGAACCAAAGGTGTGCAAAATATCGAAGTTTTTGAGCTTGTGCGTCCACGTATCAAAAAGTGTGACCGGGTAGCCTTCTTTTTCGAGGTATTCTTTTGTTTTTAAAAGTTGGACTTCTCCCCCGCCCGGATTTTGGAAGGCTGTAGGATAAACATAAAAAGCGATTTTGGGTTTTGTTTTAGCCATGGCGGTTCAATTCCTTTATGAGAACATCCAATATTCGTTTTGAGGCATTCCCATCGCCATAAGGATTTCTCTTTTTTATCATTGCTTGATAGGCAGAGGGATTTCGCAGCAGACGGTTAGATTCAGCCGCAATCTTTTTTTGTGAGGTTCCGACAAGCTTGGCAATCCCCAATTTTATTCCATCCGGGCGCTCAGAGACCTCGCGCATTACTAAAACGGGTTTTCCAAAAGACGGTGCCTCTTCTTGAATGCCGCCCGAGTCGGTAAGAATGAAATAGGACCTATCCATTAATACGACAAATTCATCATAGGATAGCGGCGGCATCAGCCGGACATTGCGCTGGTTTTTCAATATTCTGAAAACGGGCTCTTGGACCTTAGGATTGAGGTGAACGGGGTAAACAATTTCCGCATCTTTATTTTCTTCCGCGATTTGTTTGAGGGCGCGGCAGATATTTTCAAAAGGCTTGCCGAAACTCTCTCGGCGATGGGCTGTGACTAATATGATTTTTTTATTTTGGGGTAATTGATCGAGATTCGGTGTTTTCTGTTTCGAAGCGTTAAGTCTAACCGTTTTCAACGCGTCAACAATCGTGTTTCCCGTGACAAATACTGATTTTTTAGAAATCCCCTCGCCTAAAAGGTTCATCTGGGATTCGCGAGTCGGCGGAAAGTGAAAATCCGCGACGTGGGAAATAAGAATGCGGTTAATTTCTTCCGGGAACGGATGATGCTTATTTCGGCTTCGAAGACCCGCCTCCACATGCGCTACGGGGATCTTATCGTAAAAAGCTTGAAGAGAGACCACAAAGGCTGATGTGGTATCACCTTGGACAACGATACAGGAGGGTTTTACTTTCGTGATAACCTGTTGTATTGAGGCAAGTAATCGGTGCGTCAAATCACCCAAGGATTGCCCCTGCTGCATGATATTGAGGTCAAAATCCGGATGAATTTTAAATAGACTTAAAACCTGATCGACCATTTCCCTATGCTGACCGGTAAGGCATGTGACGGTTTTAATCTTTTTTCGCGTCATGCTTTCTTTGACGACCGGAGCCAGTTTCAACGCCTCCGGTCGCGTACCAAAAACATAAAGAAGTGTGAGCGGTTTCAAGACTTATCTCCCCCCGTGAATTTCAATCTAAGATCCTTCGCTAAGGCCAGGCCTGTTGTTATAACCCGAGATTCTTTTTCGGCAAAATAAAGAAAGGGACTCATGGTAATGAGAACAATCGCAAGCTGCGCGATGCACAACAAAGGACTGGGCGTAC
>CAZEFF010000106.1:0-1782 GCA_964511315.1 uncultured bacterium
AAGTTTGCCAAATTCACTAAAGTCTGCCCCTTGTCTGTTTTAACAAGAAAATTGTCTCCGCTCTGATGCTTTTCGATCAACCTACCTTGAAGGACGGCACTATTGGGGGAAGCAGCCGTAGCAGTCTCCACATCTTTTAAAATCACATAGTGAGTATTAGCAGTTATAGTCGATGAAAAAACCGCGTAGACCTTCCCTTGAGAATTCGCGTTTAAAACATCAAGAGATTCGATTTCGCCATATCCGCTTACAAAAGAAATAATCGTTTTAACTTCCCGATTCTTGAGATTCATAACTTTCGCGGATTGCGGAGCATTGGCCGGCTTGTCAATTTGAACCGCGTAATCGACATTCGTGGCACGGGTCCACCCGGCGGGAACATTCGGCAGATTGGCCCGCGAAATAATACCCTGCAAGAACAATGTGTCAAAAGTATCAGGGAAATAAACTTCAACTTTGGGCTGACTGGCGCTCAGCCTTAAATATTGAGGCCCTATGTAATAACCAAGAGCGCTCCCCGTTTGTAAATACACGGTAAGTGAAATATTGGAAGTCTCTTCAACAAATCCTTGGGTTTGACCGGCATAAAACGTGTAAGCATAATTTTGTAAAGCTAAAATATCGTTTGAATTCGCTTTACCATCATTATTGGCGTCTAATTTCCGATTTCTCAAAACGATATCTTGAATCGCGGTAACCACCGTTTCAAAGCTCGAGTTGCCGTATTTTTGATACAAAAAGTTTGAAACCTGAATATTCACGATATCAATCGCTTCTTGAACTCCTGAATATACAAATTCGACAGTCTCAAGATTGATCCGATAGGTTGTCGTTCCTCCAACCACGCGGAATTTAATGATATGGGGGTTTGCAGGATTTACATTAAGCGTCACATCTTCAAAAGATGAGCCGTACAGCCCTAGCTTCTCCTTTATCTCGATTAGCAAATTTCTATCTTGTGAAGGATCTCTATTTATCAAAGAGTCCCAAGACAGAAATCGAAAAAGGAAATTTCCGTGACGGTCATACTGTTTAATATATATTCCATTATTTGTAACCGCATAGAAATTATCCGCAACAAACGAGACATCCAAGCGGCCCAATTCCTGGTTATTTCCATCTGAGATAATAAGCTGTCCTTGTGTGTATGACACCGCATGCTGCCCGTCCGGCGAAACTAATGCCGTGCCTTGACGCGTCTTACTTCCAAACTGAAGCGACACTTCTCCGGCATAGGCCGTTTCGATCACCAAAACCACACCGTCAATTCTCGAAATGCTCTGTGCCATTTCAGCCGTCACGGGAATGTTGATCAGTGTTGGAATATTTCTTTCGATGGGGCCAATATAAGTCGAATAACGGGTATAATTTGGGCCCAAAATATCAATTTTGGAATAAGGAAGCGCATCCGCCGAGTTGACAAAAACTTGGATTGCTTCCGGCGCCTTATTTAAATCAGAAAGCGGAATGCCGTTTGCTTGCGGATTTCTGACAACAAAACCAAGGCCGGCATAGTCGTGACTCGCATAAGTATTAATATCCGCTTTAACTCCATTCGCCGTTTCAAAAACACTCAACGATGGAATTCCCACCATATCCACATTTCCGCTTTGAAAAATGGAAAGAGGTTCTGAGATAGTGCCGTTTTGAACACCCAAAATCACTTTCGGCATTTCAGAAGGGTCTTTTAAAATAAGGCTGAAAATACCTGAGCCTTTTTTACCGGCACCCACTTCGATAAAGAAAACTCTTTTGATATGGGCCGCGTCAAAATCCTGAGGA
>CAZEFF010000106.1:1882-4895 GCA_964511315.1 uncultured bacterium
GGCTGCGCTCCGGTCAAAGAAAGTCCTCGGCCGGTGACAAATTCTTTATACGGCACTCCGCCTACAGGACGAACATAAGCAATCTCTCCGGGCTGACCTTCTCCTTCTGCCTGCTGACCGGCAACATCTGCAGCAATCGAATCAATAATTGAATCCATGGGATTGACCTGCTCGCCTGCGTTCATAGAACCCACTTGAACTGTCTGATCAAGCACGCCCGGCAAATCTGAGGTCATCACCCGGCGGTCTTCTAAACTTTCGACCGCAAAAGTTCTTTTAGCTGATTTTGCGGGTTTATTTTTCGATGTCCGCGATTCAGAACGATAAAAACTCTCTTCATCATCGCTTATGACACGTTCGGAAGGGTCTTTCAAATTGTTCGGTTTAAAATAAGTTAGATTACCATCTTCGTCATAAATACGATCTGCGGGATCTCTTAAATTGTTGGGGATAATACGATCGACAATTTCGTCTTCAGGATCATCATACGAGCTTCCGCGCGCTTCAGATCGGGCAGATTTAACTTCTTCTATTTGCGCGCGAATATCTTTAGGGCTGCCTTTCAAAATAAAATCGCCATTCCCCCTGTCTGTCTTCGGAGAATATTCATAAACAATTTTGATATCCGTATTTTTTAAATTAAATTTAACGTCTATAATAAGCCCGTCTTTGCTATATACGTATCCGAACACTTCAACATCAGCGGCTTTAATACCGAGATCATTTTCAATTTTTCCGAGCGCTGCTTCTTCAGCTTTTCTTTCTTGAATAATTCGCTGTCCAATTTCTTTGGCAAGAAAAGGCCGGTTTCCGTCCGGAAGCGGCTGTGAATTAGCGTCTTCTTCAGCGGCTTGCCTTGCTTTAATCTGCGCGTCTCTTAAGCTGGCATTTAACGAAAAATATTCTCGGTAGATATAAATTGCGCCTCCGGTCAGCACGCCAACTGATCCCATCAACAAAAGAAGGCTTCGAAGGCTATATTGAAGTTTCCACTTTGCGGGCTCATTATTGGCGCGGACTTCCGCACGGCCCGTGGCGGTTAAGTAATCCCAATCTGTGGCAACAGAAATATCCGGCTTCGCGAAGACTTCTACTTCCATATTTTTTTCCGCATTGAGCGTGACGATCTTAACTTTTGCTAAAGCATCGTTGTTTACATCAGATTTTGCCGAATTTTTTCCAATAAGAATCACATCCCCTTCCGCAAAATGCAGCTCTATAGGCATGTCTTTATAACTGCGTCTCCGGTAACGGTCGACATTATCTAACATCGAAACTGAATCAGGCGATGCTTTCTGAAGTTTTGATAGATCCGCGCCGGATTCAAGCTGTTCATATTGCTTCGCGGACATTACCCAAATCGAATTTCTAGAGGCAACGCCGATCCGCGCAAGGTCTTTCTCGGCTCTCTTAGCGTAAAAGATGCGGGTCGGCGCCAAAATCACTTCACCAACAATAAGAGCATCCGATTTCGGATTTAAAATAAATTTTCCACGTACTTCGGAGCGGGCGGCGGGACGGGCAAGGCTGATATCCGTAATCATAATCGCGCCTTTTTTAACATCCGCGCGGCCATTTTCAAATACAGTCACCATTTCGGTGATACTCCCGGCATCTAAACCTTTTTTAAGCGGAAGCGCGAATTCTTTCCAGTCATCCGTAATCCCCTCAACAATAAATTCCTGAAGTTTTCCAGCGGCGCTTTTGATCTCAATTTTAAAGGCTTTCGTGTATCCGGTTTCTTTGTTGCCCTTCACGCGCACTAAAAGATGCGTGGCTCCTTCAACGCCTAAGACGCCTGAAGGATGCTGATGGGACGTCCCATTAAAAGATCCTTTCGGCGTTACGTCATAATTAATTTGTACCGCGCTGACTTTTTCACTTCCAATGGTGACAAGCATGGGCCTGCGGCCGGTTTTTCCCTGACCTTCGGTATACCAATCTCCGGCGCGGGATGTATCCAATAAATCTTTAAGACGTTCCATTTTTTGAGTTTTTCCGGATTTGCCTTCGCGGAACATTTGAAGACTTTCGCTGACTTTCGAATTCGCGCTGACAAGCAGTTTTTTCCCCGCTTCTGCTTTGCGCACCCGGGCAAGATATTTCCAAAAATATTTCTCAGAAGTTCCGGACTGTTTTTTACCCGCTTGAATCATGCCGTCTAAACCCGCCAGCTCCATACCTTTATCCAGACTCAAAATATCAGGCGCGACACGGCCGGTTTTGGGATCAATACTATCGCGGTATCCAAAAACAGGAGAATAAACGTCGGCATTCATTTTGCGAAGCTGCGTAAGCGCGGCCATGGCTTCAGTGGGATAATAAGGCGCGGCCAATAAAATGGAGTAGGGCGTTACGTCGCCGACCGGATAACCTTTTCCGCCGTCGCGCGCCCCAATTTCGGGCACAGCAAATTCTTTATATTCTCCGCGGGAATTAAGCGAAGGTGACCATCCCCAGGCTGAGCCAAGTTCTTTACCCTTATTGATATGAATTTGAATGGTATCAAGATGATTCTGGCGGATGGCACCGGTTGACCCGATAAATACATCCGCGAAAAGAGCTTCGAATAATGAGCCGCCCCAGGACGCAACAACCGCTTTGCCTCCATCCTTTGAAGGACGAACCGTCATATCCATTTTGCTCCAAACATCTTCGGGAACTCCATTGAGTGAAGCAATAAATGCTGACAGCCTCGCTTCCGTATTAAAAGTTCCATAATCATATTCGGATAGTTTCCCGGTCGACGCGTCGTAACCATGATTAATAAAACCCGTGGTTTTATTGTAGAAAAAATTCCAATCCTGAGCGTCTAGAAGTTTTTGAATCCGCGCAGCCACAGGCGTTCCATCAAACGCTTCGCGGGCAACCATTAAGCTCGCGGTAAGATTTCCATTATCCACCGAAGAAACAAATTGATTAAGCGCGACTTGAGGAACACCGCCCGCCGGAATATCGCGAAGGTCATACCAGTTGTACCAGAACCCCTTGACGCGTTTCATTTTTTCAAGCG
>CAZEFF010000107.1:0-1535 GCA_964511315.1 uncultured bacterium
CCAGAAATGTGAGAAAAATCATAGCCGCCTAAACTAAGGCTTGCTATCCGCGATACAGGCAGTGAACGATGAGATTTCATCTGCTCATCCTTGATCTCATTTACGCTGCCGTAAAAAATAGTGGATCTTGCTGGCGCAATTTTCCTTACAACTAAAATAGCATCCCCTTGGTTTAGAGAGTCTTCGGGAGCAAGCTTTAATGTAACCATGGCATCGCGAAACTCATTCAGCAGCTCAGGATTTCCGGTATACTGCCCAAGCAGCGCGTCCGCGTCAGCGAAGTTCCGTAAGCCAATCAGCTCGCCTAGATACTTTCGAATCACCGCGGGGTCTTTAAAAAATTCACGATGCTCCTCTAACGAGCCCGGCATTTTAATTGAGGATAGGCGGTCTGAACCTCTAAATCCCATTCTCGACGGAAGAATTTTTTCGAAAAGCTGTCCATGGCGGGCACTGAGATAACGCAGGCGGATTTTTTCTTCTTCTGATAGCGAACCTTGATCGTCCAACTTCATCTGAAGAGCGAATATTTCTGTTTCGACCGCTAAATTTTCGGCTTGGAGCTTCGGCAGCTCCTCAAGCTCCTCCTTTAATTCCGCGATCTTCTGTTGGTAGCTGGCAAGCATCTCGCCTGCTTTAATCTTTCCCTTGCCATCCGGAAGTTTACTGTAAGTAGGTTCCAAAGCGCTTATCTGCAGCTCAAGCTGTTTAATTTTGGCTTGAATCTCTTCAGCCTTTTCATTATCAGATCTAGCTTCGGAACGGGCGGATACTTCCCCTTGCTCTTCAGAAACAATTTTCCAAAACCCTAACGGAATCACATAATCCCGCCAATCATAGCTGAACACTCCCTCTAAAGGCCGCTTCGAATCTTTATAATGATTGAGACCAGCCTCCGTTACACGGATCAGCCAAGTTTTCGTTTTAGCATCATAGCCAAGCCCTGTCGGCGGATAGGCGGCATCAAAATCAATCCGTTCATTTTCGGTTTCATACCAGCCGCTCTCATTCTCCGATCCCCATTTTTTAAATATCTGGGTGAGCGCGCCGGAAGATTCGTCGAAATCAAAATGTATTTTTGTTTTTTTCGAATCGCTCGGGCCGTTTATATTATTCTCAACTACGCTAAATCTCTTGAGAGCTTTACCTCCTTCATTAACGGAACCGTACAGTACTTTTCCAGGCAAGATTTGCTCGAGCTCTTGATCAATGCGCGGAAAGTCCGCGGAAGTTAGATCAATAAAATTGACATTTTCCGTCTTCGCCTCCGTGGCCGGAGCTGCTTTCACCTCGGGCTCGACCGTTATCACCGCACCCGCTTTCTGCAGCTTTTCGAGTTCCCGCGAGAATTCATCGATTCGCGCTTGCATCCGCCGCTTCATTTCTTCAAATTTTTGGCGCGCCTGATTTTTAGGGTCAGGAATACGCCCGATTTGCTTATCTATGAGAACAATTTCTTGTCTTAGTCCCTCGATTTTTTTAATAACATCAGCCGCCTCGGATGAGGCTTTTTCCACCCGGGCCTCCGCGCGGGC
>CAZEFF010000107.1:1635-4745 GCA_964511315.1 uncultured bacterium
GTTATTTCACCCAAGTCCCGAAGGGTCTTTTTAGGTTCGGAAGCGGTCACTGACACCAACTCCCCTTTAGAATTAAAACTCATTTTGAATTCGGCCTGGGAAATATCACTGCGGCCGTTAATATCATTGACGTAAGACTGTCCCGCCAGCGTAATCGCCCCGGCTGTCTCTATAATATTCACACCCGGAGGAAGAACGCCCGTCTTTACCAACGCCGGTTTAATCTGTGAACGCAATCTTGGAGCTAGGTGGTAACGGCCGCGAATCCGTTCGAGCTGCTTCAATTTTTCTTCTTTTTCCGCCATCAGATTATTGATACGGAGATTTTCTGCCGGAGTCTGCCGCGCCTTTTCTCTTTCAACTTGATAAATCTTTAACTGATTGCTGCCGCCTATGACCATCCCGACAACAACCGATTTTCCATCCGGCGTTATCGCGAGGCTTTCAGGACGGGCGTCGAGCTGAACTCCGGCACTTGATCTCAGTCCCGTAATTTTTTTTGATTCATCCCGAACAATATTGTAAAAATAGAGCCGGTTTTCCGCCGATGTCGCCAACGCCACAGAATTTCCATCCGGAGAAAATTCTATGAATTCGACCGAACCCGCTTCAGGATTTTTGGGCCCAATTATTTTATCGCTGTAATTGCCATTAAGTTCGCCGGAACTATTTCTTGTCGGTTCGTAAAGCCGGAATTTACCATTTTTCCTGCCCACGGCCAGATATTTACCGTCCGGACTGAAGCGTAAAGCTGATATTTCTCCGTCAATCTGCGCTCTTCCAATTTGCGGAAGCGCTCTTAGTATTTCTCCGCCCGCAGACCGCTTAAAAGGTAATAGCGCGAAACTGTCAGCAGACCCGCCGCTCATCACTAAAGAGTCTCCATCCGGGTTAAAGTCGATATGCTTAATGCTGGGCGGACTTCTGCTTGGTTCAATATCCATCAAATCATGCTCAACGCTGCTAATATTGCCTTCACGATCATAGGCAACAGTAAATATTCGGATGATATTACGCTCCAACAATACCGCGAGCGCTTTGCCGTCAGGACTGAATTTCAGATCCCTGACTTTTTCTTCTAATGTCAAGAAGCGTGAAACCGCTTCAATGCCCGTTCCATCAACACCATCAACATCTCCCGCAGAATTGTAGGAAAAATTATAAACCATTACTTCATCGCTTCTCGAATTGCCCACCGCAAGCGCCCTTCCATTTGGGGAGAATGCGCCGCGCGCGCCGCCCAGCGGTAAATTCGCAATAAAGCGGATATCGCTAGGCTTAAGCATCGTCACTGGATTTTTATTCGAAGCATATAAAACAGTGCGTTGCCCTTTTTCATCACCTGCCGCGATCAGCGAACCATCAGGACTTATCGCGATAAATTCGGGGGGAAAAGGCATATTCTTAGTTTCTGATTTCGGAAGGTTTACAACAGGCCCCAGATCCGCATCCGCGGCCCGAAGTTCTCTTTCAATCTCAAGAAGGGCTTGATTAATTTGTTTGATTTTAGCGGCATCATTTTTTCCGAGAAAATCCCGCCGCTTAGCGTCTCGCAAATCTACTTCCGTTCGGACTAAAACGTCGCGGTTCCTCTTGAGCCTCTCTTCAAAAAGTTTTCGCACTTTGTTCTCAGGATCAGGAATTCTACCGGCCTGCAGCTCCAACAGCTGAATCTCTTGCTTAAGCATTTTTATTTTCTCTTCCAAAGCCGTAACTTCCGGGCTCGAAGATTCCTCGGAACGCACTTCAGAACGGCCTGGGGAATATTTATCAGTGACCGCGAGGGGTCTAAGACAAAAATTGCCGTCTTCTGAATTGAACCAAATATCCATTTTCCAATATGCCTGTCTCGCCAGCGGATGAATGCCTGGCATAGCGGACTCATTCATCCGCGCCTGCCACTCAGCGGCTGACGCTTCCGTCGATTCAAGAATATCCGCAGGCCAAGCCTCATCCGGGTTATCTATAAGCTGGGCTTCAATTTTAGTTTTTAATGCTTTAATTTTTTTCAGGTTATCCGCCGTATGGGCTTTACCTTTCGCTTGAGACTTGCCTCGTTTATCTTCAATAACTGTCAGAATCTGCCATGTCCTCTGAAGACCAAAAACATAAAGCAATTTATCTTTAAAAGCTTTCAGGTTCTTTTCAGAATTCATATCTTCAAGTTTTGGGATCTTTCTGTTCATTTCATCAATCATTTTTTCCAAATTTTCCAGATGAATTGCCGACGGGCCGGGCAAAACGCTCTGCTGCAAAAGCGAGAGCTGTTTATCAAGCGGAGCAAAACCCGTCTTCGGTTCAGCTTCGAGCGGCAGTGTCCCCGCCACAATATTGTCAAGCTCGCCTAGCTTCGTTTGCCTCATCTTTTCGCGCAGGAATTCCCGGTACGCGGCTTCACGGTAAAAAAATCCCTTTTGAAAAATGATTTTTTCGAGTTTTGTTTTATACCCGCTAGGATATTGAGCAAATTCCACAACGATACGTTTTATGCCGCGCATCGAGACGGGACGCGATAATTTATTTTCTCTATAGCCTTTTCGGAGCTCATTCGCGAACTGAATAAGCCGGCGCAGAAAATCTTCCGTCAGCATGCTCGCGCCATCAATTTTTGTCATGAGGTATTTATTGAATGAGGAAAGGATAGCGACCTCTTCATCTTCCGGCAAATATCCCATGGTATATGATGAAAAACGGTCCGTAAATTCTCCGGAAATACGGTGAATGCCTTTATAAATATTTCTTTCGGTCAGCGGATTCATTGTTCCGATAATCATAAATCCGGGCGCAGCATTGACCCTAAAACCTCCGATATCAATCCACCCATACTCTAAAATGTTATTCAGCGCGGCTAAAACCTCGGGCTTTGCCGCGTTAATTTCATCCAAGATCACGGGTTTTCCAGCCAGCATCGCGCGGGCAACGTAAGCGGGAACCAATCCGGTTTCTCCTTTACCAACCGCAACAAGCATCCCGCTCTTATCCAACCGCACCCCCTCACCGATGCCAAGATAAGAAATCAAATCTTCATAGGTCGTGTTATTGGTTACGCCAAAGATTTCCACACCTGGGCCATGAAGCAGGTACGCGATATATTCCGCGATTAAACTTTT
>CAZEFF010000108.1:0-1850 GCA_964511315.1 uncultured bacterium
TGCCCGGAGATTTCCTTTCATGCCTAAAAAACAGGTGAAAGAAAATCCCGGGCAACTAAGTAAGACACAAATCCTCGCTGGTTCCAACGATCCCCTCGAACAAATTATCCGCCAATACGTCGAAGATTTTATTGCTAATAACCGCGCGGCCCGCGTTGTTTATAACGGACTTCGTATTTTAGGAATCGGTGTCCGGCCGGTTATCGACCATATTACATTCCGTACGCTTAATGTTGAAAAGCGGGCCAAAGAATTTTTAGATCTTGGCTACGCGTATGACAAAAAGCTGGGCGTGATTGAATATGAAAATTGGTGGGCCAAGGTTTATCGAAAACCTGGATATCCAACTATTTTTATTGACCAGGCCTATGATGGACCGCGCGGAAAGGGAAGTCTCATCCCTGATTGGGTACGGCAGTTTGGCGATAAGGTCCTTCATCATGTGGCGATTCAAGTGGATGATATTGAGTCCGCGATTTTTTATCTCGAAAAACAGAACGTTGCCTTTGCGGGTAAAATTGTGGGCGATAAAGGCACGGATCTCCGACAAATTTTTACCCAGCCCGAAATGAGAAATGGCCAGGCCTTCTCGGTTATTGAACTTGCCGAACGCCACCGCGGTTATGCGGGTTTTCTTCCTCCGCAGGCGGATGGCTTGATGGAATCGACCCGCGTTAAAAAAGCGTGATTCGAAAAACCTCTCCTGAAGAAATTATTCCTTTCCTAAAAGACGCTTCGAATTTGCCCGGCGGCCATGCGGAGGGTGTTGTTTTCCCTGAGAATGAAAAAGAACTTTCAGAATTTATGCGTGAGGCGAATGCGCGTAAAATTCCGGTCACCATTGCCGGTAACGGAACAGGGCTTGCCGGCGGGCGAGTGCCGATGGGCGGATGGGTCGTTTCTCTCGAGCGGCTTAACCAAATAAAAAAAATCGAAAACATGAAAGAATCGGCTTCCGGGATTGCCGTGGTCGGAGCCGGGCTTCGGCTCAAAGATTTTCTCGACGAAGTCGCGCGGAAGAATTTTTACTATCCTCCCGACCCGACTTCCTGGCCATCCTGCATCGGCGGGAATATCGCATGTAACGCTTCCGGGCCGAGGACTTTTAAACATGGCGCGACAAGAGAATTTGTAACACGGTTAAGGGTTGTTTTGGCGAGCGGAGAAATTTTAGAGCTCAGGCGGGGCGAATTTATTGCGGGGGTGAACGGAATTTTAGAAATCCCATTCAGCCAAAATAAAATTAAAATTTCTGTTCCGACATATGGCGTGCCTCCCACGAAAAACACGGCGGGCTATTTTGCAAAATCGGGTTTGGACGCCATTGATCTATTTATCGGCTCGGAAGGAACATTGGGAGTGATCACGGAAGCTGAACTTAGGCTTTTGCCGCTTCCCGGGAAAATCATCAGCTTCGCGGTGTTTTTTCCTTCCGAAGAACAGTCGTGGGATTTCGCGGATGCCGCAAGAAGCCTTACCCGGCGGAATGTATCGCTAAGAAATGACGCGGCTATTCAAGCGAGCGCGATTGAATATTTGGATGGAGCTTCGCTTGATATGATTCGCGATAAATTTGTGGATATTCCATCAGGCGCTCGCGCTTGCGTGATGATTGAGCAGGAATGCCAGTCTGAAACGGAAGATCTGCTTATGGATCAGTGGGGGGCATTAGCCGAAAAATTTGACGGGGAATATTCAGGCGATTGGTTCGCGGATGATCCTGAAGCTCAATCACGGCTCAAACAATTCCGGCATGCGGTGCCGATGGCTGTGAAGGAATTTTTAATTAAGCACGGTCAGCCGAAGGTCGGTACGGATACCGCGGTTCCGCATGAAAAATTTAAAGAACT
>CAZEFF010000108.1:1950-3012 GCA_964511315.1 uncultured bacterium
CCTGAAAATCTTCTTTGAAAAGGTCGAGGGGTCGAAGGTGGAAGGTCGAAGTAGTAACAGATTTTCCCTTCTACCCTCGACCCTCCACCTTCCACCTTGAATTGCCTATTGGATTTGGTTATGATGATGCCCTATGATCATTGGGCTCACCGGAAAAAATGGAGCGGGGAAAGGCGAAGTCGCCAGGTATCTTCAGGACCGCGGTTTTCATTATCATTCTCTCTCAGATGTTCTGCGTGAAGAAGCGGCTAAGCAGAATCAGCCGGTATCGCGCGATATTTTAGTCGCTTTGGGCAATAAGCTCCGTTCCGAAGGCGGCCCAAGCGTTTTGGCTGAAAAAGTTTTTTCTAAGCTTGATCCTGAAAAGCATTACATCGTTGATTCCATCCGTCATCCTTCCGAAGTAAAAGTTTTCCGCCGCCGTACTGATTTTATTTTAGCCAATGTTTGGGCGCCTGAAAAACTCCGTTTTGAACGGCTGAAGCAGCGCGCGCGTGAAAATGATCCGAAAACGCTTGAGGATTTTAAAACACTTGAAGCTAAAGAGGCGAAGAGCGCGGAATCAAGCGATCAGCAGCTGGATCAGGCTATTGGACTCGCGGATGTTGTTATTGAAAATGCCGGGCCGCTTAAAATGCTTCACGAAAAAGTGAAAGAAGTTCTTTTAGATTTTTCTAAAAAACAGAGCCGTCCGGATTGGGACAGCTATTTTCTCGGAATCGCGAAAGTCGTCGCTCTTCGTTCTAACTGCATTAAGCGCAAAGTCGCGGCAGTGATTGTGAAAGATAAACGCATTATTTCTACCGGTTACAACGGAACGCCGCGCGGCGTGAAAAATTGCAGTGAGGGCGGATGTCCGCGCTGTAATGCTATTGATGTTTCGGGCAAAGGGCTCGAAGAATGCCTTTGCTCTCACGCGGAAGAAAACGCGATCGTTCAATCCGCCTATCATGGCGTCAGCATTAAAGATTCCATGCTTTATACGACTTTTTCGCCCTGCCTGATCTGCACAAAAATGATCATTAACGCGGGGATCCGTGAAGTGGTCTATAACGTGGAATA
>CAZEFF010000108.1:3112-4602 GCA_964511315.1 uncultured bacterium
GTGGGATGCGCGAACCAAACCACCATGCTTTCGAGTGAATCGCTTGAAATTGCCAATATGCTGCAGACTTCTATGTCAAAACGGTACGGCCAAGAACAGCTTGCCAAGCGTTTTGGTCATTTTGATACTATTTGTTCGGCAACTCAGGAACGTCAGGACGCAATTTTAAAACTTGCCCGCGAAGGGGTGGATCTCATGATTGTTGTGGGCGGCTATAATTCGAGCAATACCGGGCATTTAGTTGAGATCTCGATGGATTACTGTCCCGCCTTTCATGTGAACGACGCCTCGTGCATTCTTTCAAAAGAAAAAATCCGCCACAAAAAAGTTTTTAGCCCCGATATTATCGAAACAGAAAATTGGCTGCCGGAAGGCAAGGTTCGTCTCGGGATTACCGCCGGAGCCTCAACGCCGAACAAAGTCATCGAAGAAGTTCTGCGGCGCATTATCGAAGTGGCCTAAATGCCCGAGATTGTGCAGTTTTTGTGCCTCAATTGCGGCAATCCGATGATGGAACGTTTGTGCAAGGTGCGCTGCGCGCGGTGCGGTTATTTCGAAGATTGTTCAGATCTCGGAAATGATCAGCCTAATTTAGTGATAAGCGAGTCTAAAAAATGAAACCAGTTACAGTTTATACTGCCGATCATTGCCCTTACTGCGCGCGGGCGAAGAATCTTCTTAAATCAAAAGGTATTGCCTATCAGGAAGTTAATATCACCGCGGATTCCAAGAAAAGGGAAGAGCTTGAAGAGAAAACCGGCTGGATGACAGTCCCGATGATTTTTATCGGCGAGGAGTTTATCGGCGGCGCGGATAATCTTCAGACGCTGGCCGCGTCCGGCGAACTCGAACAAAAATTAAAATGACGAAGCCCTCTCCGGGCAAATCCGCTTTCTTTTCCCGAAAAAAAATTCTCACGATTCTCTGCTTTGCGGTCATTCTCGCTGTCCTCGCTCATATTTTTCTCACCTTGGTTTCTGACTCTCAAAACCGGAGTATGATTAAACGGGGAGATTTCCCAGCGTTTTATGCGGCAGGCCAAATTATAAAGGAAGGGCAAGGCGGCCTTCTCTATGAGGCCGAGCTTCAGCAGGTTCTCGAAAATCGATCTTGGCCAAGTTTTCACGGCGCGTACCTGTACTTTTCTTATCCGGTATGGTTTGCCGCGTTAATGGTTCCTCTAAGTTATTTTTCTCCTTTGGCCGCGAAATTTATTTTTATGCTTTTGCTTCTGTCCGCCCTCGCCGCGGCTTTTAAATTTTCTTCAAATATTGCGCCTATTTGGAAGAAAAACTATTTATTAACGGCTGCTTTTCTTTTGTCATTTTTTCCATTAACGGCGGGTATTCTTGGCGGGCAAAATACGGCGCTTAGCATGCTTTGTTACAGCGCGCTCCTTTATGGGGTGAAAAGAGGGGGGCGTTTGGGAATGCTAATTGCAGGCACCGCGGTTGGAATGTGGTCATTTAAAATTCAATTCGCGGGTTTTT
>CAZEFF010000109.1:0-1402 GCA_964511315.1 uncultured bacterium
CGGATAGTTTTTTCGAGTTCGATGATGGAGGCGGGTTTTTCGAAGTAGGCGTCGGCGCCGAGGCCGGCAATGCGGCGTTTTACGATTTCATCCTGGTAAGCGGAGATGACAAAAATTTTCGCGGCAGGCGCGAGTTTTCGGAGTTCAGGCAAGGCTTTGTCGCCGTCCAGGCTTTTCATTTTAATATCGAGCAGAATCACATCCGGATTCACACGCCCGCAAACCTCAATTCCCTTTGAACCGTCCTGCGCCGAAAAAACCTCATATCCCCGAAGCGAGAAGTGATTCTCGATCATTTCAATCACCCCAATTTCATCATCGATCACAAGAATTTTAGGTTTCATCGTTAACCTTGTACTATCGGCTTTTTCGAACGTTCTTTGACTCCGGTTAAGTTTATCGATTTGTTTTAAAAAAAAATAGAGGAAGCAGACCATCCCTAAGTTGTTTGAGATTAGTTAGTTAAACGTTTTGTAAAAGTGCTAAACGCCCGTTAACTCAGGGGTTGCGGTTTGACAGACGCGATTTTGGCGTGTATCTTTTGATTACTCACAAACAATTTGCAGGGGGTGACCATGCAGGATTCGCAGTCCGCCGAATCATCTGATCCAATTGAGCTTATTCAGAAG
This sequence comes from uncultured bacterium, assembly GCA_964511315.1. Taxonomy (GTDB): domain Bacteria; phylum Omnitrophota; class Omnitrophia; order Omnitrophales; family Aquincolibacteriaceae; genus CAZEFF01. The sequence continues at coordinate 630 of CAZEFF010000109.1, forward strand.
ATCAGCCGTTACCAGCTTCGTCAAGCCGAGGCCCAATCCCGTCAGCAAAAAGAAGGTATCCGCGCGGTGGTCCGCTCCGCGCAGGAAGAACTCCACAAAACCCTCGACCGCGTCACGCGCGTCCTTGAACTCATGCAGCATTTCCGTGACGCGGGAATCACCTTTAAAGAAAATGAGATTCAGCCCGGCGTCACCGTACAGAATTGCGTCCATCAGGTTTTGCATGCTATGGAATATGAATTCCCCTTTCAGGGCGTGACGGTTTTAAAAATTTTGCCTCATGATCTTCCGCCGCTTAGAATTAACCGCGAACATTTTGAAGCCATTCTTTTTCAGCTGGTCTACAGCGCGCGCCAGGCCCTTGCTGACAAGGTAGGTGTTATCACGATTGAGGCGCAGGAAAAAGTCCGTATTTCTCCCGAAAATTCTGATCTTTACCGGCTGGTGGTACGGGTTTCTGATTCGGCCATGGGAGGAATGACGATGGAAGAATTATCAGAATTGTTTGAACCCTTCAGTGTTTCTTCGACGCAGCAGCATCAAAGAGGCGGATTCGGTCTTTATCTTGCCAAGAAACTCGCTGAAATAAACCATGGCACCATCCGCGTTGAAACATCTGAGCGCGGTTCCCACTTCTTTCTTGAAATCCCCGGCTGACTTCGGCCATCGACCTGCTTTTAGATTTTTTTGAGGTGCTCGGCAAGTTCGCGGGAAGATGTCCCGGCCGCGGCCACGGTGCCGTCAGCGCCGATGAGAATAAAGGTAGGCGTTCC
>CAZEFF010000109.1:1502-4546 GCA_964511315.1 uncultured bacterium
TCAGGAGCAGCAGCCCGGTAAGAAAAATTTTCCGCGGTAACATTTACAGCTTCTTTTCGCTCTCTCCGCCTTCAATGCGGGCCTGCTGCGCGAGCTTCATATGCTCACGAATTTCGGGAGATTTCAAAAGGGCTTTCTGCATTTGATCAATCGCGTCACGGAGCGCGTCAACCACCGCTTCATCGGGGCCCATTTGCGTTCCAAATTGCGGATCGGCCTTCGCGTAGCCTTCTCCGCGGAAAGCTTCCTGCCAAATGATTTCATCATCCGGACCTTTCATCGCGACGGCCAAAGTCAATTCGCCGCGGTAATCGGTCGCTTCATTGTAAACATCGTTCGCGATATCAATCATTCGAACTTCAAAAATCGCGGGCACATTCGGAGCCGATTCTTCGATCCCCTCTTTTGATTCCATCATCTCAGCCTGCGGAAAAACTTCTTTAAAGGCCCCTTCAATCGTAATGGGCAGAGTATGCTGCGTATGAAAATTCTGCAGATCGCCGACGTCATACTTGGAGAGCGTGGCTTGGTGCATTTGATAGTCGTCTGAGACATGCAGAAGAACTTTTTGGTTATATTCGGCCGGAACTTCTTTCTTTTTGCCCAGCGAAAAACCCGCGTGAAGCGTGAAAAGAAGGCCCAGCATGATAAGCGGCAGAACACGAAAGGTTTTATTCATATTTCCCCCTGTACTTACGATTAGGACGGCCCCGGAGGGCCAAAAATTCAGTCTATAGATTATCGGCAGAGGACAAAAAAAAAGAACCCCGCCGAATTTTCATTCGAGCGGGGCTCTGAACTGCTTCACACGTCAGCGCGGATTAAGCGCCGGCGGGGATTACTGCTTGGAAAGCGTGATTTGATCGATATAAACCGTGCCGTTCTTCGGGCTGGAGTTGATATCATCAAACACAACCACAAACTCATTCATGCTCTTCCAATCCGTGATGCGGCGGAACTTTTCAAACGGAATGGAGATTTTCTGCCATTGGTCCGTGATTCCGGAAACAATGTAAGGAGAAGGCTTGTTGGTCATATCTTTCAGTTCAAGCTTAATGCGCTTGCTGAATCCGGCCTTGGCGTCACCCTTCACATAAAAATTGATGGTATTGTAGGCTGTGGCATTTTCACCGTTAAGTTTCATCCAGAAACCATTATAAGCAGGATTCGGAGAATCCACGTCATAATCAAGACGAATGGCATAACCAGCAGGATCACCTAAAGCATCAGCAGGCTCAAAGGATAATTTGCATCCTTGAGTATCATCGTTGGGATCTTTGTCCCAAGCGCCGAAATCACCGCCGATATTGTTGGGCTTATCCCCCGTGTCAAAATCCGCGATGACCAATTCATCAGCAGCCAATACAGGTGCCGTCTGAGTGCCCATAACGAGAGCCATAAAAGCGATCATCATGGCGAAAAAACTAATGTTGCTAAGCTTCATGTTGTTGCTCCTTTCGTACCTCATTTTTATTACAATTACCCCCGAAAACCAAACTGAAGTGATTCATGGAAATCAGACGTGGTAAGGTCTTATTTTATTCATTTTAAAACCTCGTTTCCAGCACAATAATCAAGATTCCGTTGGAAACTGGAGGCCCCCCCAGGAAGACCACCCCCGGTTTGAGAATCGATACCACGGTATCGAGGTATTGCTGATTCCCCTTACGGATGACGGCCTGGACGAGGATTCTGCCCTTCTCTACGTTCTGGAGGGTAAGCATAAGCTCATACCCCTCCGGCAGCTCAATTTTAGATCTTTCCGACTTCACAAGGTCAACCGGATACTGATCAAGCTGATGATAAGAGCTATAGGAGAACAGCTGGATCATCTGGTCCCGGTAGGCATCATTATCCAGGTCATAATCAGTCCCCTGGTTTGAGGCAATGACCACCGCGGCCTTTAAATGCTCGGGCTGGTCAGCGGCCTTAAGATCGGACGATACGTGAAAAAGACTCGCGAGAAAGATCATCGCGATCATCAAAGAACGTTTTTTCATTAGGCTTTCCCTCCGGTGAATACCCAGACAATGGTAACGGGAGTATTTTGATAAGTTTTCTGATAGACCATGGTGGGGCCCATATTGCTTGAGACACGTTTCACTTCAACACGCGGGCGCAGGACTTTCATGATTTGTTCACCCGTCTTTTTCACTGCCTGCATGGTTTTTTCATTTTCTTTGGCGGTTATGGTGCGCACATGTTCGGTCGACTGCAGCGCGATCGGTTTAATGCGGCCCGCGCGCGGGGCTTCAGGCATTTGCTGGACTTGAAAAAATACGAGGAATAACGCGGTCAAACAGACCGCGGGCACCATCGCGAAAGGATGAAAGGTAAAAGCCGGCGCGGGGGCAAAGTTGCGCGCGATAAACTCCTGCTTCGCGCGGCCGATTTCGGGCCGGGCAAGCTCGCGCCTCATGAATTCGCGGTAAAGCTCGCTAAACTGAGTATCGCTATTTTCGTTCCGCATTGGGTTTTCTCCCGAGTTTCGGGCCTAAAATTTCTGCCATTTTTTTTCTCGCGTAAAATAACCGTGACATCACGGTTCCAACTTCGACTTTAAGGATCTCGGCAATTTCATCGTAGCTTAAGCCGTCCCATTCGCGCAAAAGTAAAACCGCGCGGTGATCCGCGGAGATTTGTTCGAGCGCGTCTTTCCAAAGATCCGAGAGTTCCGCCCGCCAAGCCATGTCGCGGGGCCCCGGCGCGTCATCGACGATAATCATCGGGGCTTTATCTTCCTCATCTGACACGTCCGTGGCATCAATCGATTCCATCGGATGCTTCTTACGGTGGCTATCGATTGACGCGTTCATCGATACACGGTAAAGCCAGGTCTTGAACTTTGACTTGCCTTCGAACCTTACGATCTCTTTGTACGCCTTGATGAAGACTTCCTGACAGGCATCACGCGCGAGCTCATGATTATTTAAAACACCGTAGGCGACCGCGTAAACCATTTCATAGTAGCGGTTCACCAAGGTTCCAAAAGCTGCTTTGTCGCCGGCCTGCGCCTTAACGACAAGTTCCTTATCTGGGTCTTC
>CAZEFF010000110.1:0-4487 GCA_964511315.1 uncultured bacterium
GAAGCCAAAGTGATGTTTGTAACGCGGGTGCCGCGCTTCACATGCGTTTGCGAAAACACTGACATAATGAAGGCCTTGCCCATGCCTATAAAGGAAGAGACTGAAAACACGGCGATGCCGTATTTATTGAAGATGGTGCTTGTCACCACCGCGAAAGGACCATTGAGACCCAGTACTCCGCCTCCTCCGCCCACGCCAACTCCGCCCGGAGCAACACCGCCGGTAAGCGCCGCGATAAGACCCGCCACTGAAGCCGCGGGAGCACCGCCCATCATCCCAGCCGCCGCCAACTGGATAATCAGAGCGCGGAATCCACCTTTGAACTTGAACGGTTCTGCTTGAGGACCTCCCAACTTGCCCCCGCCGAGAAGCTGATCAAGCGTCATCATTAGTGTCGGATTACTTTTGAAACGGTCTAAATCTTTTCCTGACAGCGTGGCAATAAAAGGAAGCATGGCGCCAAGAGCCACCAACAAAGCCGAAGCTATCATGGGAATCAGTCCGGCCGCTTTACCTCTAAGAAAGGGCGACTGCATCCAGCCTTCAATCGCTTCAAGGGAAGAAATGCGGGCGCCGCTATTGGGGCTCGCGATCACTTGGAGAGCTTCAAAAACAACTTGGTTCAGCGAGAACTCTTCGCCCAAGTTGATCACTTTATCGAATGAAAGCGTATTAATCGTATTGACCGTCACCGCAAGGCTTTCACCCGCCGTGTCGCCGTTCAGCGCGGTTAAATTAGAAGCCAGCACAAGAAGTTCAAACGCTTGGCCAAACTCAGCGCTCTCTAAAATTTTGCTAAAGTTGCCCGCGCCAGCGGATTGAAGCGCCTTCAGGAATGAAAGCACAATCGAACGGACACTTTCACGTCCTGAGAAAACTTGATTTTCAGCCGCTTCAAAAACCGAAACAAGCTCAGCAATTTTATCCGGTCTCGTAAAAATAAAATTGAGCGCGGTGGCCTTGCCGTCTTTAAACTGGAAAGTTTGATTAAAAATATCTTTGAGGTCGGCAATCGAAAGGTTTGAATTGGTATAAATTTCGGGAAGGCGGCTTTCCGCGCCAAACAGCGCGCCGCCAAGGTACCGAAGCGCCAGTCCTTTGAGCGTCGCGGCCTGGGCTTCACTTAAGCCCGCGCCATCAAGCGCGAGCAGATTTCCCACAAGATTTACCGCGTCCACCGGGCTAATCTTGGACAGCAAATCAACATCATCTCCAAGAAGGATAATGGCCTGTTTCGCGAAATCATTCCGTGTTGAGAGAGAAAGATTTCCAAGCGGCAGAATATTCGAAAGAATGCTGAGTTTCTCGGCGCTTGAAAGGCTGTTCGTCTCGAAGACGGCAATGATTTTCGCTTCGAGCTTCGCTTTAAAGTCGTCGGTTGCGGCGAACTTTGAAAGCAAGGCAAAATTCGCGGCAAAAGATTTGTCGCCGGCAAGATTCGCGAGATTAAGAAGTTTCGCTTCAAAATCATGCTGAAGATCCCCGAGTCCGATTGTAAGCAGACTGGCAAGCTTCGCGCCGTTTTCAAAAACTTCAGGCGTATCCGCGGCCGCCAGAAACGCGTCAATCCCCTTTTGACCGACTTGCTGCTGCAGCTTCGAGGATAACAGCGGCAGAATGGTAACTGCGATACTCAATTTTTCACTGTGATTCAATAAATCTGAATCAAGCGAGTTGACAAGAAATTTGGCAATACCGCCCTTGAACTCCTGCCCAAGTCCTGGCGCTTTAAAAATCGCCGCGGCATTATCCGCGACGTCAAAGACGGATATGTCTCCAGCTTCAACCGCTTGAGTAAACCGCGCTGTGAGCGCCTGACGGGTATCGACATCAAGAAAAGCCAGCACGCCCGGCGCGGCATCCGCGCCGAAGATATTTAAAAATAAATCCGTAAAGTCATTCGACGAAATCGCTTCATCCGCCAAGCCCTGGTTATCAAAAATCGCGGGCAGCTCATGTAGAATCAAGTTCTGAAATGCTGAAGCGTCAAGCGAATCCCCCAAAATATCCGCAAGAGCGGTCTGAAAAGCGGAGCCATTTTGTGTAAGGGCAATGAGCTGATCCCTGACCAAATCAGGCAGGTTCAGAACACCAAGACCTTCCGCGATCGCGTTATTCTCAAACAAATGCGTGAGCAGAACTTGGTCTAACCGCGCTTCATCAATTTCGCCGCCGTCAAAAAGCGAGAAGATATCCGCGCCCAGGTTTTCAATGCCCGGGATGCTCTGAGTTAATTTAAGGGTTAAAAGGTCTTTGACGGTGCTCGAAAACGCCGCGGCCGTTTCTTCAGAAATATCGACATTTGAAAACACAAACGCCTGGATATCCGTACTGAGTGCCGCGGCTTCCGACGCGCTCAATCCAAGATTCGTGATTAAAAAGTTTTTCAGGCCGCCGCTTAAATCAGCCGCGTTAGTCTGAATCTGATCCAATATAAACGCGCCCGGATCGCCAAGGATCACCGCGGCAAACTTAGCAGCAGCGCTCTGGGCCTGATCGGTCCCAATTTCAAGCGTATTCACAAGGAAGGTGGCAATAACATCATGGACATTCGCGTCCGGGCTTTCAGCAAGAGCTTCCCGCGCGACTCGGATTAAGTTCGCCGCCGTATTTGAATCCAGAGAAATATTTCCCTTAGCGAGAATCGTCAGAAGGTTTGCCGTAAAATCTTCCGGCAGCTGCAAATTCAGATTCGCGAAATAGGTATTGCTGATTAACCGCGCTAACCCTTTAACATCCGCGGATGAAACGCCGTGGGCCGTAAGAACCTCGGTGACTTTATTTTCAAGCGCTTCGGGATGTACCCCGCCGGTTAACGCGCCGGCAAGACGGTCGGCAATCTCCGCGATATCCGTTCCTTCGGCAAGCTTAGTTCTTAACAGAATCAAAATATCCGCCTTGAGCTTCGCGGGATCAGCCCCTGTGCCCGCGAGCTTAAGGATTTGCGCGCGAAGATCATTAATCGGTACAGAACCTTTTACGATATTGGCGAGCGAAGCACTCACAACCTGCTGAATCGCTTTCGTGACTTCGATTTTATCTTTTTCCGCTAATCCGCTTAACGCGACTCCGACAAGGTCTTCGATTTTCTTGCTTGTGAACCCGGCAAGCTTCAAAAACAAGGCTTCGGCGAGATTATCCGTAAACGGCACGGGGCCGACATACGAGTTCTTAACAAAATCTTTGAGCTTTTGATTTACAAGCGCGCGGGTTTCAGCATTGAGCACTTTATTAAGCAGCGCTTTTCCGCCTTCGCTTGAGAGACGGGAAAGAATTTTGATGACGTTGACTGAAGACTCGCCCTTCAAATCGGCCCTAAGCTGCGTGTTCACAGCTTCAAGCGTTCCCGTATCAAGCAGGCTAAGAAGCAGCGCGCCGGGAGCCGCTTTGCCTAAAGCGATCAGCGTATTTTGCAGAGCGGAACCCTTAAGCTTCGTAAGTTCGGCATTCACCGCGCCGCGAAGCGCAGTATCTTTTCCGGCAAGACGGAGAAGTGAAGGCGCCAGGTCGGCAAATTGAGCCAGTGTAAACTCGCCGCGCTTCAATCCGTCCACCACAAGGCCCCGTAAAGCGGCCGCGGTTTCAACGGATAAGCGGTTTCGAGGAATATAAGCGGCCGAAAGAGCCCGTAAGAAATCTGTGGGAGCGCTCGTTTTCAAGTCACCCAAAATATCAATCAGCAGCGCTTGAATTGTTTGATGAAGACTTCCATTCACCGCGTTCTTGTTAGCGCCAAGCAATGAAATCGCGAGATCCGCGCGGCGGGTATTTGTGAAATTGTTCGACTCCACATCAAGCACACCGCGGCCGATCAAGAGTTCCGCTAATTGGCTTAATTTGCTTTGCGAAAACTCGCGGTTGAAGGTTCCATCGCGGAGAAGCGAGACCGCGGCGACAAAGCGAGTCGCGTCACTAAACGCGAGGTTCGCGACAATCCCGCGAAGAATCGCGCGGATTTCAGCCTTCGTCGCGTGATCCACACCGGGTTTTTTAAGTTCATCCGCCAGAAGTTCAGTGAGCAGCTGTTTTCTTTCCTCAGGCGTTTTGCCAGCGAGCTGCTTTTCAAGCGATTCCCGCGCCGAGTCTTTGGCTTTATCGCGGTCCATATCTTTCGCGCCGTCAAGAGGCTTATCCCCTTCCTTCGCGGCATCTTTTTCTTTTTCTTTCTCGCTCTTATCTTTATCCGGATCGCTCGGCGGAAGTTTATCACCTTCCTTATCAAGGTCATCTTTAGGCTTGTCCTTCTTGAGCCCTTCGTCCTTGGCTTTATCAAGCAAGGCCTGCGCTTTAGACCGGGCATCCTTCCGTTCCTTCAGCTTGTCAGCCGTATTCCGGCGGTTCTCTTTGCTCCGCTTATTTTCTTTCTGCGCTTCCTGGCGCGCGCGGTCCTGATTGACCTGCTTTTTCACTTCTTCATTACCGTACATGTTCCAGTACTGATAATTTTTGCGCTTCCAGCCCGCGCGGTTTTGGCGTTCACCGTGCAG
>CAZEFF010000111.1:0-4355 GCA_964511315.1 uncultured bacterium
GTTAAGTTTGGTTCCGACACTGTCATGGACCTTTCAACCGGAACGCATTTGGATGAAACGCGCGTGGCGATTATTGAGCATAGCCCCGTGCCGGTCGGAACCGTTCCCATTTATCAGGCGCTTGAACGCGTGAACGGCAAGCCGGAAGATTTGACCGCGGACATTATGTTTGAAGTGATTGAGCTCCAGGCCCAGCAGGGTGTGGACTATATGACGATTCATGCCGGCGTTTTGATTGAACATCTTCCGCTTGTAGCGCATCGGTTGACCGGAATTGTCAGCCGCGGCGGCGCGATTTTAGCGCAATGGTGTCTTCGTCATAAAAAGCAAAATTTTCTTTATACCGAGTTTGACCGGCTTCTTGCGATTTGCAAAAAATATGATGTCTCTTTAAGTCTTGGAGACGGAATGCGCCCCGGCTGTCTCGCGGACGCGAGTGACGCGGCGCAGTTCGCGGAACTCAAAACGCTCGGCGAATTAACTTTGAAAGCCTGGGAGCAGGATGTGCAGGTCATGATCGAAGGTCCCGGCCATGTTCCGATGGATCAAATTCCCATGAACATGCAGAAAGAAATCGAACTTTGTCACGAAGCCCCGTTTTATGTTTTGGGGCCGCTTACCACAGATATTGCTCCGGGTTATGACCACATTACTTCGGCGATTGGCGCGGCGATTGCTGGTCATCACGGCGCATCGATGCTTTGCTATGTGACTCCGCGTGAACACTTGGGATTGCCGGATCTTGACGATGTGAAGCAGGGCGTGATCGCGTATAAAATCGCGGCCCACGCGGCAGACATTGCCCGTAAACGTCCCGGCGCCCGCGACCGTGACGACGCGCTTTCTAAAGCCCGTTTTACTTTTGATTGGAACAAACAATTTGAGCTTTCGATTGATCCTGAACACGCGCGCGCGCTTCACGATGAAACGCTGCCGGATGATTATTTTAAAGAAGCCGAATTCTGTTCCATGTGCGGACCCAAATTCTGTTCCATGCAGCTTTCTCAGGAGCTGACAAAACTTGGAAAAGAAAATCAAGACGGCCGTGAGGCTAAAAAAGAGGAAAGGCGTCAGAAACTTTTAAACGCCTAGGTTTAACTGAAAGGAAAAAAGAAAAAGGTAAAAGTAAAAATGATTTTCCGCTCCGCGGTAGTTAAATTTAACCCTGGGGAAATGGGTTTATTTTTTACTTTTTAATTTTACCTTTTTACTTCGATATATGGCCAAACAAATTTACAATTCCATCCAAGAAGAAATCGCGGCGCTTAAAAAAGAGCGCAACGCGGTGATTCTTGCGCACAATTATCAAATCGGCGAGATTCAGGACATCGCTGATTTTGTGGGTGACTCGCTGCGTCTGGCCCAAGAAGCCGCTCGCACGAAAGCTGATGTGATTTTATTCTGCGGCGTGCATTTTATGGCTGAGACGGCCAGTATTCTTTGCCCTGATAAAAAGGTTTTGATCCCTGAAATTGAGGCGGGCTGCTCGCTTGCCGATATGATCCGCCCTGAAGATGTGCGGGCGTGGAAGGAAAAAAATCCGGGCGGAATTGTCGTGGCGTATGTGAATACCTCCGCCGAGGTGAAAGCGGAAAGCGATTATTGCTGTACTTCCGCCAACGCGGTAAAAGTGGTGGCCAGCATTCCCTCGGATAAAAAAATTCTGTTCATTCCTGATTTTTTTCTCGGGACTTACGTGAAGCAGCAGACAAAACGCGAAAATATGGAGCTTTGGCGCGGGTATTGCCCAACGCATATGGTCATTCAATCGCGTGAAATTGATAAAATCCGCGCGGAACACCCGAAGGCGGAGTTTATTATGCATCCTGAATGCGGATGCCTCACGAAGTCGATGCATTTGGCCGATAAGATTTTGTCGACCGAAGGTATGACACGATACGTGAAGGAATCACCGGCGATGGAATTTATTGTGGCCACCGAAACAGGCATTATTCACCGTATGCAAAAAGATAATCCCGGTAAAACATTTATTCCAGCAAGCGCCCAGGCGGTCTGCAGTTATATGAAAATGAATACGCTTGAAAAAGTTGTGAACTCGCTTGAAAACCTTCAATATGAAGTTAAGGTGCCGGCTGATTTAGCCAAACGCGCTTATCTTCCTATTGAAAGAATGATGCAGATCGTATGAGAACGCCTCCTCCGATTACGTTCCCGCGGAAAAAAACACGCCAAGTCAATATTGGCGGAGTCACTGTGGGCGGAGACGCGCCGATCCGCATTCAATCGATGACGACCGCGCATACGCGCGACGTTGAAGCGACAGTGGATCAGATCCATGAACTCGCTGCCGCGGGGTGTGAAATGGTCCGTGTGGCCTGTCCGACCGAAGAAGACGCGCTCGCGCTCGGAAAAATCAAACAAAAAATCAATATCCCGCTCATCGCGGACATTCATTTCAACGCCAAGTTCGCGTTGATCGCTCTTGATCAAGGCGTGGATAAGCTCCGCCTCAACCCCGGCAATATCGGAAAAAAAGAACGCGTTGTTGAAATTGTCGAGAAGGCCAAAAAACAGCGAGTACCTATCCGAATTGGCGTGAACGGGGGATCGCTTGAAAAAGATTTGATGGAAAAATTCGGACCTACTCCCGCGGCGCTTGTGGAAAGCGCGCGCCGGCATGTCCAAATTCTTGAAGAACTCGATTTTCGCGACATTATTATTTCAATTAAGGCCTCTGATGTCCCGACCATGGTTGGGGCTTACCGTCTGGCCAGCAGCGTTTTTGATTATCCTCTTCATTTAGGTGTGACGGAGGCGGGAACGCTTCTTCGCGGAAGTATTTATAACGCGATTGGAATCGGAACGCTCATTCAGGAAGGTATCGGCGATACGATCCGTGTTTCATTGACGGCCGAGTCGGTTGAAGAAATCAAAGTCGGGAAAATGATTCTCGAAGCGCTCGGTCTCCGCAAAGGCGTGCGTGTGATTTCATGCCCCAGCTGCGGACGCGCGGAAGTGGATGTGTTTAAACTCGCGAACGAAGTTGAGAACCGTGCCATGAAACTCAATGAACCGATGGTGATTTCAGTGCTTGGCTGCGTCGTGAACGGCCCGGGCGAAGCGCATGAATCTGATTTTGGAATCACCGGCGGGAAAGATAAAGGCATGATTTATATCGACGGCCAGCAGCACCGCGTTGTGGATGAAACCAAGCTTGTCGACGAACTCTTTAACGAAATCAAAACCCGCCGCCCGAGCGCGGTTCCTCAAGAAGAAAACAAAAACATACCTTCATAATCCATTCATGAGCTCACTCACGTCTTTCGGATCTTACCAGGACATTTACGAAAAAGTTCAGGCCGGTGAAAGGCTGACATTCGAAGACGGCGTCCGTCTCTATCAAACCAATAATCTTGCGATGCTCGGTGAACTCGCGCAAATCATCCGCCGGCGGATGAATTCAAACCGTGTTTTTTACTCCGTCAACCTTCATATTAATCACACGAATGTCTGCACACTGCGCTGCATTTTCTGCGCGTTCTCCCGGCGCCCCGGGGAAGAAGGCGGTTATACCTTCAGCCCCGAGCAGATTCAGGACAAAGTGCGTGAAGCGATCGCGAAGTGGAATATCAATGAAGTGCATATTGTAGGCGGTCATCATCCCGATCTTTTTATGGATTATTATCTAAAGATGTTTAAGTCCATCCGCGAAGTTAGTCCTTCGATTTATATTAAAGCCCTTACGGCCCCTGAAATTTATGATATTGCCCAGCGCTGCGGGCTTTCTTACCGCGAAGTGCTTGTTCAGCTTAAAGACGCGGGACTCGACGGTATGCCCGGCGGAGGCGCTGAAATTTTCGCGCCGAAAACACGCAAAAAAATTTGCGCGGATAAAATTGACGCCGAAACCTGGCTTGAAATTCACGAAATCGCGCATGGCCTTGGGCTCCGGACGAATGCCACCATGCTTTACGGTCATGTGGAAACCGATGAAGACCGGGTGGATCATGTGCTGAGGCTTCGCGAACTTCAGGATAAAACGAAAGGTTTCTATTCTTTTATTCCGCTCGCTTATAATGCTGAAAACACGCCGATGCAGAAACTTGGCGAGGCCGGCGGCTATCTTGATTTAAAAGTTTACGCGGTTTCGCGGCTTCTCGCGGATAATATTCCGCATATCAAAGCGCATTGGATTACGACGGGCCTCAAAATGGGCCAGGTCTCTTTATCTTTCGGAATTGATGATTTGGGCGGCACCAATTTGAATGAAAAAATCGTTCATGATGCCGGATCTGAAACACCCGTAGATCTCAGCCGTGAAGAGCTCGAACATTTAATCCGCACCGCTGGCTACGAACCTTGTTTAGTGGACAGTTCCTACCAACACGTTTAAC
>CAZEFF010000112.1:0-4091 GCA_964511315.1 uncultured bacterium
GCATGGAAAGAACCCTGGGAGTTTTGGGGCAGGGCAGCCTTTTTCTATATATGGTTGATGGTTCGGCAAAACTGGACGCTGCGGATGAAAAGGCGTTTAGGGATTTGCCTAAGGGCAAGACGGTTATTCCAATTATCAATAAATCGGACCTTCCTTCCGGTTTGAATCTAAAAGATTTGCAGGAACTAGCGGGAGCGATGAATTTTATTCATCTTTCAACACTCACGCGCGAAGGGGTAGATAAACTCGCGCAAGAAATTTTAAAACACATTGAAAAAGATAAAGTTGAAGCGGAAGGCGAACAAATTACGCGCTTAAGACACAGAAACGCGCTTGAAAAGGCTTTAAGAAGTGTCGGGCGCGCGCGGATTGCTTTAGAAGAAGAGAAATCTTTGGAATTTTCCGCTTATGATTTAAAATCAGCGCTTGATGAACTGCGTGAGCTTCTCGGAGAAATTTATTCTGAAGACCTGCTGGATGTTATCTTTGCCGAATTCTGCATTGGGAAATAAATGAAGCTTCCCCTTCACGTTCAAATTTTTATCGGAATGATCGCCGGTGTTTTATTCGGCATCTTCTTTCCTTCCCACGTTCACTGGGTCACGCCCGCCGGAAAAATTTTTATCCAGCTTCTCAAAATGATTGTCGTGCCGCTGATTTTTGTTTCAATCGTTGATGGAATTAACAAAGTAGGCTCCGCCGAAAAACTTTCCGAACTTGGTTTGAAAACCACAGCGTTTTATCTGACAACAAATTTTTTGGCGGTGCTGACGAGTCTCATCTTGGTGAATTTGATTAAGCCGGGTGCCGGAGTAAAAATTTTCGGACATGAAGCGCCGGCACAAGCGGGCAGCGGGAATTTTCTCGATTTTATTCCGAGCAATATCGTGCAAGCCTTCGCGCAGGGCGATACGATGCAGCTGATTTTTATCGCGATTTTATTCGGTGTGGGAATGATGGCCCTTAAAGGAAAAGTACCCAGCCTGGTGGCGGGTTTTGCCGAGGCAAACGAGGTGCTTTTAAAGCTTACAGGGTTCTTCGTAAACCTTGCTCCTATAGGCGTTTTCGGCTTATTAGCGGGGATGGTTCACTCGATTGACTGGCCCACGTTTATGGGGATTGGAAAGTTTGCGGCGGTGATTATTATCGGGCTCATTATTCACGGAGCCATTACACTCCCGTTATTTTTTAAAGCATTTTCAAACCGTCCGCTTTTGCCGTTTGTAAAAATGATGGAACCCGCTTTGCTTGCCGCGTTTTCAACTTCTTCTTCGTCCGCGGTTTTACCGATCACTATGGAATGCATTGAAAAAAAAGCGAAAGTTCCAAAAGAAATCGCGGGATTTGTTTTACCGATCGGCGCGACGGTGAATATGGACGGTACCGCGATTTATGAAGCAGCGGCTTGTCTTTTTGTCGCGCAGGCCATTGGTCTTCATTTAAATTTAGGGCAGCAGCTCATTGTTTTTTTTATGTCCGCGCTTGCGGCGATCGGCGCGGCCGCTATTCCGAGCGCGGGTCTTGTAACACTCGCGCTTGTTTTAAGCGCGGTGCATCTTCCGCTTGAAGGTATTGCTTTTTTAATGGCGATTGACCGGCCTCTCGATATGAGCCGCACTATTGTGAATGTGTGGGGAGATATGGTTGGATGCGCGGTGGTTGAAGGCAAAGTCTCGCAAAAAAAAGGCCAGGAATAGAAGTTTCAAGTAAAATTTTCAGATTTTTTCAGAGAGAAAAAATTATTTTTTAAAAAATTCGCTTTTCGTGTTGACATGCATAATAGCAGTGATAAAATGCTCGACACTTTGTGAGAAATTCGTTCTTTGAGTTGTTGATGAGCTGAAACGAAGGTAAGTACCGAGTTTTAGATCGCTAGCTGTGAAGAGAAGAAGCATGATTATCCATTTGTGACCGTATTGCGCCAGATTAGAGGTAAAAATCGAAGCGGCAAAAGGTTAGATTGAAAACAAAATTCTTTATTCTCCGAACCGTACAATCAAAGACAGTCACTCTCGTCGTCAAGGCTATGCTGAATGCTTGATAAAAAGCAGTTTCCCAACTGTTTAAGCAGCTATCAGACAGGTCAAAGACGAAAATCCCAGCAACAATTTTCTTTAAAGGTTTAATCAAGAAAGACGTTTAATATGCCTAATGATACTACATGTTGTGGATTTGACCCTAAAAATCCGCAATATGTGGTAACATTTAATTAGGCTTTTTAAAAGTTTTAAAACTACCGGAGGCCCCCCAATGAACGTTGAAGCCATGAAAAAAGCATCTGCCAAAGAAAACAAAATCCTTCCCGGGGGCGGTATTGATATCCAACGCCACTTCACGAAGCCGGGTGTCAATCCGCTCGATTTGATTGAATATACCCGCCGTACATCTGTGATTACGAATCCAGACGGCTCGATTGTGTTCAAAATGGACAATGTTGAGGTTCCTAAAGATTGGAGCCAGTTAGCGACCGATATTATTGTTTCTAAATACTTCCGCAAAGCCGGCGTTCCTGAAACCGGTCACGAAGTCAGTGCAAAACAAGTGGTTTACCGCATTGCGCATTCGATCCGCGAAGCGGGTGAAAAAATGGGCGGCTATTTCCGTTCTCCCGAAGAAGCGCAGAACTTCGAAGATGAGCTTCTATATATGCTGATCACGCAGCGCTGCGTTTTTAACTCTCCGGTCTGGTTTAATTGCGGTCTTCATCTTTACGGCATTCAAGGCAGCGGCGGCAATTGGTTCTGGAATCCAGAAACAGGCGCTGTGGAACAATCCACCAACGCTTATGATCATCCGCAGTGTTCTGCCTGCTTCATTCAGTCAGTGCAGGACGATTTGATGTCGATCTTTGATTTGGTAAAAAATGAAGCGCGTCTTTTTAAATATGGTTCCGGAACGGGAACAAACTTTTCGCGTCTTCGCGGACGTCAGGAAAAACTTTCAGGCGGAGGAACCTCTTCAGGTTTGATGTCTTTTCTCGAAGTGCTTGACCGTGGCGCGGGCGCGACCAAATCCGGCGGAACCACACGCCGCGCGGCGAAGATGGTTTGTCTTGATATGGATCATCCCGAAATTTCTGATTTTATTAACTGGAAAGTCCGCGAAGAAAAGAAAGTCGCGGCTTTAATTGCTGCCGGCTATCCTTCTGATTTTAACGGCGAAGCTTATAAAACCGTCGCGGGTCAGAACTCCAATAACTCGGTCCGTATTTCTGATGAATTCATGAAAGCTTACCTTGAAGACGGGGAATGGCAAACGATCGGCCGCACAAATGGCCAAGTGATCAATACGTACAAGGCCCGCGATTTGATGGATCAAGTCGCTTTTGCGGCTTGGGCTTGCGCGGATCCAGGTGTGCAGTTTGATACGACCATTAATGATTGGCATACCTCACTGAACACAGACCGCATTCACGCCTCCAATCCTTGCTCGGAATATATGTTCTTGGATGATACGGCCTGCAACCTTGCTTCTATCAATGTCATGAAGTATTTGCGCGCTGACGGCACCTTCGATATCGAAGCTTACCGTCACACCATTCGCGTTTACATTACGGCCATGGAAATCTTGGTGGGTTTCGCGTCTTATCCGACGGAAGTGGTCGCGAAAAACAGCCATGACTACCGTCCGCTGGGACTTGGTTATGCGAATCTTGGAACGCTTCTCATGGTAAAGGGTATTCCTTATGATACGCCTGAAGCCCTCGCTATTTGCGGCGCGCTTACGGCGATTATGACCGGACACGCGTATGCGACCTCCGCCGAAATTGCCGCGTCCAAAGGCCCTTTCCCAGGCTATCTTAAAAATGAAAAGCCCATGCTTCGTGTAATGGGCAAGCATCGTGACGCGTCGCACAAAATTTCTAAAGAGCATTGCCCGTCCGACCTTCTTCAGGCCGCGCAGGAAGATTGGGATTTAGCGGTTGAGCTCGGAACGAAATATGGTTACCGCAACGCGCAAGCCACTGTGATCGCGCCGACAGGAACGATTGGTCTTTTGATGGATTGCGATACGACCGGCATCGAACCTGATTTCGCGCTTGTTAAATTCAAGAAACTCGCCGGCGGCGGATATTTCAAAATTATCAATCA
>CAZEFF010000113.1:0-3855 GCA_964511315.1 uncultured bacterium
TTGAACGCCTTGCTTAATAAGGCAAAACTAAACAATTCTGAAGATTCAGTTTGGGTTAGAGATCTAACGGGATTCACACCCGCAATTATACGCTAGACAGCGCCGGATGCAAAAACTATCATGCCCCCTATGATTCTTTTACTGTCCGCGCAGTTAACCGTCATGGTCCTCGCTGCATTCGCGGGAGCCTTTCTTGCCCGAAAAGCGCGTCTGCCCGCGGTGATCGGCGAAATTTTTATGGGAATTATCATTGGGCCCACCTTTTTAGGCGTTTTACTTCCCTCTTTATTCGCTTCTTTTTTCCCAGCGCATCCAGAAGTCGCGGCTCTTCGCGGAACAATAACCAGGGCCGCTCTATTCATTTTTTTATTCGGCGCGGGTCTTGAAATCAATTTGCCCGCGCTTAAACAAAATAGCCGGGCCGCTTTATGGATCAGTCTTTCGGGTATCTTGATTCCTTTTTCGCTTGGTTTGGGAATTGTTTTCGCGTTTCCGAAGCTTTGGGAAAACCACATTACCGGAAGCCTTTCTCACTTCGCGCTTTTTCTTGGGACTGCCCTTTCAATCTCAGCGCTTCCGGTCATCGCCAGGATTCTCTATGAATTGAAGCTCATCCAAACAAAAATCGGTTCGATTGTGCTAAGTGCCGCGACGGTTGACGACCTTACCGGCTGGACGCTTTTTGGCTGGCTCCTGACCCAAATTCCGGCCGCGTCTTCCGCGGACGCGCCCCATGCCTCAAGTTCTCACTTTATTTTTTTAAGCTTCGCGGCCGGCATTCTTATCAGTCAGCTTCTTACTCCAAAAATACGGGAGCGCTTATCCTGGACCGCGGTAAATTTAATCGCGCCCATTTATTTTGTTTCAGTTGGGCTTAAAGTCAACTTTTTGGCTCATTTTGATTTTCCGGTCTCTTTGATCATTTTCACCATTGCCTGCGCGGGCAAAATCGCCGGGGCCTTTCTTGGAGGTTGGCTGTCAAAACTCTCTTTGCGGGAAACTTTGGCCGTAGGGTTTGCTTTAAACGCGCGCGGAGCTATGGAGATTATTCTTGCCGCGGCCGCTTATGATTTAGGGATCATTCATGCTGATATTTTTGTCGCGCTTGTTCTCATGGCGCTTGTGACGACACTTATCAGCGGACCGGCAATACGAAAAATCCTATCTCACCCTCAATAGGATTTCCGAAATGAGTAGAAAAAAACCCGCATTCAGGTAAAATCTCCGCCCTATGGCACACCTGACTCATGAACTTCTTCTTTGGGGCGGATTTAACCTTTTTGTCATCGCTCTGCTTGTCATTGATCTCGGCGTCTTTCACCGCAATTCCCATGAAGTAAAAGTCAAAGAAGCCCTCACCTGGACGGTTGTCTGGATCACGCTCGCCATGATTTTCAATGTCATCGTCTATTTTTGGCATGGCAAACAGGCAGCCTTGGAATTTCTCGCGGGCTATCTGCTTGAAAAATCTCTCAGTGTGGATAATATTTTCGTCTTCATTCTGCTTTTCTCCTATTTCAATATTCCGGCAAAATATCAGCACAAGATTCTCTTCTGGGGAATTTTGGGCGCGCTAGTGATGCGCGGAATTTTAATCGTTGTCGGCGCGCATCTCATCCATAAATTTCACTGGATCATCTATATTTTCGGGGCTTTTTTGATTTTAACGGGTATTAAAATGCTTCTTAAAAAGGAAGATGAGGAGGTGGAGCCCGAAAAGAATCCCATTGTGGGACTTTTTAAACGCATTATGCCGGTGACGCCCGAATATCACGGGGATAAGTTTTTGGTTAAGATTAATGCCAGAACTTTCGCGACGCCCCTGCTTATTGTGCTCATTATCGTAGAGACGACCGATCTTGTTTTCGCGCTCGATTCTATTCCCGCGATCTTCGCGGTTTCGCATGATCCCTTTATTGTTTACACTTCAAACGTTTTCGCGATTCTCGGACTTCGGGCGCTTTATTTCGCGCTGGCGGGTGTGATGAAACTCTTTCGCTTTTTGAAGGTCGGGCTTTCGTTCGTGCTGATTTTTGTGGGCGTCAAGATGCTGATTTCTGAAATCTACAAAATTCCCATCGTCTTATCGCTTGGCGTGATTGCGGGCGTCATCGCCGTCTCCATCGCCGCTTCTCTCATCATCAAAGAAAAACCCGCCGCTTAATCTTTGGCGTCCGCATAACTCTTGCACGCACTCTAAGCAAGAAATGCGGGCAACGTCTCCGGCCTCGGAAAAGACTACGGGCAATTTTCCCGAGGACCCTCGCTGTTCCTAAAATCCAGGCCAGCGTTTCCACGGGCAAAATTGCCCAAGTTTTTCACTCGGCCTCCGACTATCTGCCCGCCTTCTCTTGCTTGAGTCCGGTCAAAAAATTCGTCTCTCTAAAAGCGGCATGCGCGAAAGACCTCGAGCCAGACTTGGGCAGATGAGAGCAGGAAACCGACAGACCGCCAGCAGGCGGGAATGGCGGAGGTGATCCTGCTCAGAATATGCCCTTAGTTCTGGCCGAGGGCAAAGCGCGCCGCACTTGGAGAGATGAATTTTCTGGATCTGATGTCGCGTCGCTAGATAGCGTAATCGTCTGAAAAGATCTGCACGGCCTTGGGCTTCACGTAGATTTCTTCTTCCTTTTGAAGTTTAAGCGCGGAATATTTTTCATGCGGCATTTCAACATTGATGGAATCGCCCCATTCGCTTAATACTTCTATGCGGACCAAAGACCCAGCCGCATTGATAAGTTTCACTTTCGCGCGGAACGACCGGTCGCTTGGAGTTCTTTCGATTTCCAGCAAATGCGGACGAATATAGACCTTGGCTGTTTTGTGGGAACCGGCCGCCGCCTGCCCTCCGGCATTTTGATTACCAAAAGAGATTTTTCCGCTTTCTTCCATTCGGCAATGAAATAAATTCACATTGCCGAGAAAGTGATAAACAAACGGTGTTGCCGGCTTATGATAAACCTCATCGGGCGTTCCAAGCTGTTCGATTTGCCCCGCGTTCATCACAACCACTCGGTCAGCAAGCTCAAGCGCTTCCTCCTGGTCATGCGTTACAAAGACACTCGTCATATGAAGCGTATCGTGAAGTTTGCGCAGCCATTGACGGAGCTCACGGCGCACATTCGCGTCAAGCGCGCCGAAAGGCTCATCCAAAAGCAGCATGCTGGGTTCAATCGCGAGAGCCCTTGCCAAAGCCACGCGCTGTCTCTGTCCGCCTGAAAGCTGAGAAGGATAACGCTGCGCCATTCCATCAAGCTTCACAAGATTCAAGAGCTCATGAACTTTTGTCTGAATTTCAGTTTCTGCCGGCCGTTTGCCGCGCGGACGCACCCGCAAACCAAACGCCACATTTTCAAAAACCGTCATGTGCCGGAATAGCGCGTAATGCTGAAACACAAAACCTACGTTTCGCTCTTTAACTTTTTCAGAGCTCATATCATTGCCGTTAATTAAAACGGATCCCGCGTCCATGCGTTCAAGGCCGGCGATCACACGCAAAAGCGTGGTTTTGCCGGAACCTGAAGGCCCGAGCAAAGCCACCAGCTCGCCCGTTTTGACGTGAAGATTGATTCCTTTAAGCGCCGTGAACCCGCCGAATTTTTTTATCACTCCAAAAACTTCTATGCTCATCTTAACCCCTTTTATTAAACCTCAAATTTAAAGCTTCAAATCCCAAACAATTCTCAATTTTTAAGGTCGCGTTTTAAATTTTATGTTTGAGCCTTATTTCGGATTTGGTGCTTGGACATTATGTTCAGGGTTTCGCGGCGAGTTTGCCTTTTGACCATCTGTTTAACGACAAGGTTTACAATACCGAGCAGCGCTAGAAGCGATGCCACGGCAAAAGCTCCGGCA
>CAZEFF010000114.1:0-3837 GCA_964511315.1 uncultured bacterium
GTCGAGGGTCGAGGGTTGAAGCTGGATGGCATCGCTTTTTCCTTCCACCTTCGACCTTCCACCTTTCACCTTTTTCATGTCTTCAAGTTCTTCCCGGCTCAGTTCAAGCTTCATCAGCTTTTTCGTCAGCCGGAATTCTTCGGTCTCATCATTCAGCTTCTTCTGTTCATCCGTTTGAGCGAGGGCACCTTTTACCTCTTTGATATAGGCTTTCAAATCACGGAAGAATTTTGTCCCTTCAATATCTTTCATCCGCTTCTGCTTACCAAGCAAACCCGCGAGACCCGCCGACATCTTGATCTTCAATTCTTCAGGGATTTTTCCTTTTGTGACTTTTTTAACATTCTCTTTCATGAATAACGCGAAGGCCTGAGGAGGAATCTGGGAGGTCTTAAACTTTTGGTATTCATCCGCGAATTCACGGACACCGGTTCGAAGTTCCTGGGTCATGGAAAGCGACTTGTAGTATTTGTCTACCTTGCCGGCCATTGTCTTAACTTCCATTTCCACATTCTCAAGGCTCGCCTGCTTACGCTGACTCTCTTCGAGCATAAGCTCAATCTCACTGCCCTTCACGGGGGCCTTCAATTTCGCGAGCACTTTAAGCACCGTGATAAGATCCGCTTCATTCTCCCAGAACTTTTCAAGCATCCGGTCAAGTTCAATGAGTTCTTTGGGATAAACCGATTCTTTGCGCGCGTTTAAATCCGCGTGCCATTTTTCCAGCTTCGCGGTGAGCTCCGGTTCTTTTTGCATTGCCGCGAGATAAAGCCCCACACCTTCTTCGTAAAGCTTCCAGTCTTCAACACCATGGAATTTTTCAGGGTTCGCGCTAAAGATGGCCGCCGCGGTGCCGCCCGCGAGCTCGCCCTGATCAAAATATTGATCCAAAGTCTCTTTAAGCAGTTTTGGTTCGGGGAAACTTTTGAAAATTTGCGGATCAAGCTGGGCGGAGGATCCTTCGAGCCCCACAATGCTCACTCCATACTGTCCTTCCAAATACTCAATCAGTTTTTGAATATTCCGCTGCGCGTCGGGGATCGCGTGCGCGTCTTGAATCACGATCACTTTTTCTTTTGTTCCGGAATCCTTAAAGTCTTCAATTTTTCCAAAGCCTGCCGGAATATTCAAACGCGCTAAATCATCGAGAGAATTTTTTATCCCGGCGGGCTCCGCGATATTTTTTTCATTTACCGCGGAATAAGAAGGAGTGCTTTGACAACTGAAGGAAAAGGAAAGAATCAGAAACGCGCTAATCGTCCGTTTATATTTGTACGATGTCCCTATCATCATTAACTCTTCCTGTTAAGGAGTTAGAAAACGGTCCCAGCCATCTTTTTAAAACTGTTGGGAATCATGCTAATTAAAATGTGCCCGCTTGCACCATAAGATGCAACCTTTTAACATTAATTGCTATATTTTGATCGATAATGATAGTTTTATGAGGGGGCCGTATTCAGCACTGGCTAATTTGGCGCCTTTACCGTAAAATCTCTCCAAACAGGAGGCAGAAATGAAAAAAATCGGCTTAATTCTTTTTGCGGCATTTATCTCTTTTTCGGCGGCACTTTACGCGGAACAAACCACAGTTCCTCTTGAGGACGAAACCGCGGTAAAAAAGGAACCCGTGGGCTTTATTGAAGGAAAACTCGACAGTTACTGGGAACAGAGTGCCGCGAAACTTGACCACGCGACGCCTAACCTTTTTTTGGGATGGACGGAAGTCGGCACCCGTGCGGTGGACAACTACCGTAAAGATGGAAGCCGTGCGAAAAAATCTTTAAGATTTTGGGGCGGTGCCGGAGAAGGCCTTTTGCGCGGCGCGTGGAATACGGCGGGCGGAGCAATCGACGCGGTTACTTTTCTGCTACCGGTTTTCAGAACACCGCTTCCGGATGGCGGTGTTAATCTTAAGCGCGCGGCGTTAACCGCTTAAATAAGCTCGAAGGTAGATGGTCGAGGGTCGACGAAAAGCTTTTTCTTCCACCTTCCAGCTTCAACCTTTTTAACTGACCAGTTCCGAAAGAACCGTCTCCACTAAAAATCTTCCCCGCCGCGTAAGCTTAAAATTATCTCCCGCTTTTTCGAGAAGCCCTCCGTGCAGCAAATTTTCCATCACCGGCTGAATCTTATTGCGGATCATCGCAAAATCTTTCAGGTCAACACCCTTTGAAAGCCGTATCCCAGTAATCAAAGATTCCATTTCTTTTTTATCTTCTGTAAGATCATCAGCGGTATCAGGCGTCCAATCCCCCGCGCTGAATTTTTCATTCCACCGCTTCACGCTCTCCGCCATTTGGTAGCGGCAGCCGTTCAAATAAGAAAAGGCGCCGGGCCCAAGCCCTAAATATTCCCGATTGTTCCAGTACAAAAGATTATGGCGCGATTCAAAACCCGGTTTGGCAAAGTTCAAAACCTCGTAATGGTCATATCCCGATTGAAAAAGCCGGTCTTCCGCGTATGTCATCATCTCAACATGGGTATCTTCACCCGGCAGCTGGAGCTCTCCCCGCTTTTGCTTGAGCCCATAAACCGTGCTTTCGTGAACCTGCAAATCATATAATGAAATTTGCGCGGGCTTAAGCGCGAGAACCCGTTCCAGTGAATCCATGAAATCGGCCGCGCCTTGCCCAGGCAGACGCACAATCAAATCCATACTAACATTTTCGAAACCGATACCGCGCAGTAAGCTTGTTGTCTTCACAATATCTTCCGCCGTATGCGTGCGGTTCATAGATTTTAAAAGCGCGTCATCAAAAGTCTGCGCGCCAAGACTCACCCGGTTAATTCCAAGATCATGGAGCGCGTTAAATTTTTCATAATCACCGTCTCCCGGATTTACTTCAATCGAAATTTCCGCCTTAGGATCAAAATCGAATTCTTTTCTAAGAAGAGATAGAATTTTAGAAATTTCTTCCGGGGTCAGCACCGACGGCGTTCCTCCGCCCAAATAAAGCGTATTAAAATAAAGCCTTCCATATTTCTTTTTGGCCGCGAGCATTTCTTCAGTGAGAGCTTCGATGAATGCGTGGCGGTCATCCGGCCCTTGCTTAGTTGTAATAACAAAATTGCAGTAATGGCATTTTTGATCGCAGAATGGGATATGCAGATAAAGCCCACGCATCATTTTAGCCTCGAGAAATAAAAAACCAGCCCATTAAATAAAGCCCGGAAAGGAGGATCAGCCAAAATAGGGACAGCCGTTCCGTCCAGAGGACAAAATAGTCACGATTTTTCCACTTTCCAGGCAAAAGGAATCCGCACATTTTTTTATTCAGCGTGAAAGATTTTTCAATGCCTCCGGGACGGCAGATATAAAAAATAAGAACCATCAAAGGAAGATACACAATATGGAGAAGCAGTATTTGCTGAGAAGGGCTAAGCGGCGTCATCGTTTATTGGGACTATTTCCTCTTGTGAACAGAATCTTCAAAAAGCCGTTTAACATCGGCTATGTTCGGCGAAGCGCCTGAAAACCCGGAAAGCTTTAAAGCTTTCTCCGGCGTCACATTCCCCTCGGGCCCGCGGAACA
Source organism: uncultured bacterium (assembly GCA_964511315.1). Classification (GTDB taxonomy): domain Bacteria; phylum Omnitrophota; class Omnitrophia; order Omnitrophales; family Aquincolibacteriaceae; genus CAZEFF01. The sequence continues at coordinate 3,533 of CAZEFF010000114.1, forward strand.
GTCCTTTGATATAGCCAGTCGCAATCGTTTTATGATGGCTTTCAAACCGCTGTTCAATAAAAAACCATTTCTCGTCCCATCCCAAAATCCTGGTCCGAAGGTGATAAGGTTCCAAAACCGTAAGCGGTCTTCTGAACGTCATATGGGAAGAAGCTACAAGAGGATTCCATCGATTCTCGGCGGCAAGTTTGCCAAGCGGCGAGCGCAAAATTAAATCGATTCGTCCTAGGTCCATGAGCGTCAAGTAGCGCCCATTATTCATATGCCCGTAAATGTCGAGGTCATTGGGACAAACAAAAAAACGC
>CAZEFF010000115.1:0-3816 GCA_964511315.1 uncultured bacterium
TTTGCGGGGCCCTTGTAAGTTTCTGTAGGTAGACTATCGTTATTATAGGCCGTTCGATCGGCCGGGTTCGGGGGCAAAATTGGGTTTCAAAAGGAGCTTCACATGAAGAAGATCGCGGTTGTGCTCAGTCTGCTTTTAGTGATTGGAGCGGCACCGGGTTGGTGTCTTATCGGGACAGTTGATAACTATGTCGATGGCCACACAAAAGACAGCAGTTATCGGCCGGTTCAGGATACGGGGCATCTTTACGGCGCCGTCAATGATGGAATTGGCAAGGGACTTGATAAAGTACCGGTCATCAATAAACGCTCAGTGGTCATGGATCCGCTGGATAAGGGAATCGGAGAAACCATTGGGATGACCAAAAAGATCCTCAACGGTACTTGGGATATTTTGACGTTCAAGTCCATGCGGGACAAGAAATAACAGAAACAAGCGTCACAGATTTTAAAAACGGGGCCGCCTTAAAAAAGCGGCTCCGTTTTTTTTGCTTAAAATCAAACCTCAAACTCTATCTTTCAAAAGCACTCCCGCCATAAATGAACACCGGTTTGAATGGCGCTCGTTCGCTTCAACCCAAGTTTCGCATTCCATCCGAAACTTGGGCCTCAGACGTTTTTCAAGACAGAGTTTTCGGCTTACTGCTTAGGGCAAATTTGTTCTCTTAAGAAACGTCTTGAGCCGGATTCGCAATGGAATGGCGAATCCGAGTGAAAGCCGAGCGAGTCCCGCTCAATCCGGAGTCGATTTTTGCGGGACGAGCGCTTTCGAAAGAGAACGAATTTGACCAAGTTAAGCAGGCAGGATAAAACCGTCGTAGCGGCCGCGGGAAGGATGCATGCGCGTTTTATAAACCTTCTTCCCCTTCATCTTCTCAAGCAAACCATAAACAAACGCTTTACGTTCTTCAAAAGGATTCCCCGAACCCCAGGCAAGAATAATAATCTCCGCTTTTTTAAAAGCCGCTTTAATCGACGCGTTATTGCTCGAGCCGATCTCATGCCGGTCGCCCTTAAATTGATGCGTTTGAATGCGCGCGAACTGATTCACCACAAGCAGCCGGCGCACGCCCTTAAATTCCGCGAGCCCTTTTAAGAAAACAACTTTCTCCATAAACTGCACGGACTTATCGGCAATCTGCTCACCCGCGTAACTTGGATTCATCATCACCACGCAGGCGGTTTTCCCGGATTTATCGGAGGGAAAATCTTTGAGGGTAATTTCTAAACGGTCGCGGTAGTCGAGACCATTCTCCTTAAAGAACCGCGCTTTTACCTTCACACCGTCAATATGTTTGTAGGGCATGGGCTATTCCCGCTATGTCTGTTATTCTGTGTCTTCGGTTATGGTCATAATAATGCTGTCATTTTTTTATAGTCAAAGCGTTTGCCCCAAAGCCGCCGGCCGTAAGTTTTAAGAAAGTGAGCCGCGTGTTTCTTAAACTGCCCCAGCTCAAGACTCAAATCACTGGAATCCAAAGCCCGCTTCCATAAAAGGACTAAGGGCTTAGGATCAAGCTTCTGCTTACGGATAATCGCCGCGACATCCCGCGCATCAAGCGCGTAATAACGCGCGATTTTTCCGATGGTCCAATACCTCGGCGCGATCAGCTTCACATTCAATTTCCCAAAGACTTTGTAAGCAACCGCTGTTTTCCGGTAGTCCAAATAATCCACCATGGACCAGTGCCCGACATTTTCAGAAAAATTAACCGCCACTCCCGCCTTCCGGGAAACCGTCATGATTTTTTCCTGAAAACCCTTCTTATCTTTTACCTTCCGGACCGGGCGTATTTCAAAATCAATATCGAAACTCGGACGGATATGCCCCATCAAGCTGCCGGCGCTTGCTCCCAGCAGAATAATTTCCGCTTTCAGACCCAGCGTTTTGTCTAATTCTCTGAAGAAAAAATCAATCTGCCGTTTGTGCATAAATCCTCTGCTGCGCGTCTTGGACCCTGTCCAGGATTCCTTTGATCTCGGAGGACGTCAATCGCTCCCTTAGTTTCACCCACGCGAGATTTATTTTCTTCATACTCAAACGCGCGTTTGTTCCGGGAAGGATTTGACGGAAAAGTTCCGCCAAGTCTTTAAGCTCAGAAGGGGCTTTGACTTCCGCGTTCAAAATGACTTCCGCCAGTTTTTCGATTTTTTCCCGGGTCAGCCGGAGACCCTTTTGTCCGGTTTCTTCAATAAGCAAGGCAGGCTTGATCCCAAGGGCCGAAGCAATCCGGAGCAGTGTTGAAACCGTAAAATCTCTCTTCCCTTTTTCAATGTTCGAGAGATTCGCCTGCGCGAGACCCGCCCTTTGGGCAAGTTCCGCCTGAGACATTTTAAGCGCGAGGCGGTATTCGTAGATTTTAATGCCCGGGTTCAGCATGAACAAAATATAGCATATATGCTATATTTGTCAAACCTTCTTTACTAGCTCTATCGCTCTACGCTGTACGACATACGATCGAACTGCATTTGTTAGAACGGAATCTCTGAAGAATCCGGCTCGAGCTCGGATGGATTCGCGCCGGCCCCGGATTTGGACTGCAGAAGATTGAGAATCAAGGTGAGTTTCGCGTCAATCGACCGGAGCGCGGCTGAAACATTGCCTGAGGAAGCCGGAGCGCTGCTTGACGATGCCCCACCGCCGTACGAATCTCCGCCCGGGGCAAAACGGGAGTACCGGAACTTGCCGTTCATGCATCCGCCATTACATTCATAAACCGTATAATTCTTTCCCGATTTTTTCGAAGTGATTTCTTTTGGGGACGTGCTTGAACCGCATTTGTCACAGCTGACTTCCATCGCGTTTTCCTTTTAAGTTAATGGGTGTTATTTTTTTTCATTATAACCGCACACGGGACATCGGTATTTATTTTTTTGTTTCATGGATTTAGGGATGCGGGGTAATGGCAATAATCGTAATTTGCTTTTTATCCGGCCCGTAACACCAAAAGATACGGTAAGCGCCGGGTGTTTGGTTCTGCGCGTAAGCTTCAAATACTTTTTCACCTCTTACAACGGGATTCGGGATTGAAGAATACTCGTGTGTTTGCAATGAAGGATGCCGGGGATTTGTCTGCAAATAACCCAGTATTTTTTTAATTTGTTTTACCAAATGTTTCTTCGCGGCATTCTCTTCCAAGCGGGCCATATCTTCCGCGCCTGGAACGGTCCATCGGATTTTAAACATTACTCTTCGTCAATGTACTTTGAATAGTCTTCTGGAGCATCCACCAGCCGCCCCTCACGCGCGGCTTTAAGCCCCTTCTTCACTGCCGCCAATGCTTTGGGGTTTTTGTAAAGCCAGGCTTCATGGGCCGGGATAGAAACTTGCGGGTCCAAAATAATTTGTCCGGAAGAATTGCGGTAAACTTTGTAGCTCGTAATTTGACTCCCGCCTTTCTTGCCGATGGTGATGCGGTTCTTTGAATCCACTCGCACCTCGCCGTAAGGCTCGAAATCAGGTTCCCGGATAACATTTGATTTTGCCATGGTGCCCCTCCCCTTTTGCTCTACCCCAAGTATCGCCCAAGGTGGGATATAGTTCAAGTGGGAAATCCCACCATGCTATTTTTTACTATGAATTGCTAGATGCAACAAGGTCTACCCCAAACCTTGATGCATCAGTACTCATTTATGGTAATGAGTGCTAGGTGAAACGGTTTGAGTACTTTGTAGTGATGCCGTCATTGCGAGTGTAACGAAGCAATCGCTTTGATTTCTTAAAGCATGTCATCCTCGCGGCAGCGGGGATCCAGTCTTTACTGGTGACTTTGTGTCTTGCGGCTTGCTCTTCACTCTTCACCCTTCACTATTCACT
>CAZEFF010000116.1:0-3749 GCA_964511315.1 uncultured bacterium
AAGAAAGATAATCAAAACGGAAATCCGGAGAATTTTTTAAAAATGCGCACACAGCGGTTAAAGCCGCGGGATCTTCAACAAGAAGCGATTCGCGGACAGCGCGAAGTTTGACGCTGCTGATTGCTTTTTCAATTTTGGATTTAATCTCATCAATCGTCATAAATTTACGCGGGTGTTTGAGGTGTTGATGGAGGAGCCGCGGCTGCCGGTGCGGCGGGTTTCGGCGCGGCAACTGCTTCTAAATTAGGAGCTTTATCTTTTTTTCCGATCAAAATGGGTTCGCCGTAACGTTCTTTGCGGTGATCCACATCACGAGGCGTCCAAACTTCAGGATTAAATTTTGGAATCAATCCATGCGGACCAAATTCAGGAATCGGAAATTCGCGCTTCAAACCTTTTTTATACCACTCGGTGGTCTCGATTTCCTGGCCGTCAATCTTGCGCTGTAGTTCCATCAATCCATAAAGAAGCGCTTCGGGGCGGGGAGGGCAGCCGGGAAGATGCACATCGACAGGAATGTACCGGTCAATCCCGCGAAGAACGTTGTAACCATCGATAAACGGCCCGCCGGCAATCGCGCAGGCGCCCATGGTAATCACATATTTGGGCTCCGCCATTTGATTATAAAGACGCACAACCTGGGGTGCCATTTTCTTGGTAACGGTGCCGGCAACAATCATAAGATCGGATTGACGCGGGGAAGCGCGGAAGAGTTCGGCCCCAAAACGGGCAATATCGTAGCGCGCGCAGGCGGTGGCGATCATTTCAATGGCACAGCAGGCGAGCCCGAATTGCATAGGCCAGATGGACGAGCGCCGGCCCCAATTATAGAGCTCATTCATGGTCGTGACGACGATGCCTTTTTTAGCGAGTTCGCTCTTCAGACCATCATCAACAGCAGGGATATTTTGCGTATAAGACATTTATTGCTTAACCTTAATATTGGTAATAGGTTACGGCTAAAAAATTAGTCCCATTCAAGGGCTTGTTTGCGCCAAGCCCAGACGAGCCCAACACCCAAAATAGCCAAGAAAATAGCCATTTCCACAAAAGCGAAAAGGCCGAGCTGCTTGAACGCGACTGCCCAGGGATAAATGAAGATTGTTTCGATGTCAAAGATAACAAAAATCAGGGCATAAATATAGTACTGAATTCGAAATTGGATCCATGGATCGCCTTCGGCTTCAAGGCCGCATTCGTAAGTCGCGTTTTTTGAGAGCGAGGGTTTTTTGGGGGCCACAAAATGGGCCAAAACAATGGGGAGCATCGGAAAAACGATGGCAAAAAGGAGGAAAAGTCCTATAAAAAGGTAGTGGTAAAAGTAGGAGTGCGTATCCATCGGAGTATTATAAATAGGACGGCAGAAAAGTCAATTAAGGGATGAAAGTAAAATCGCGGAGAACCGTAAGTTCCGGTGCCTCCGCGATTTTGAAAACGTTTAAATTTAGCGCAAAAAAACTATTTCGCGTGTTCCTGCTGAATGTAAGCCATCAGAGCTTTCATTTCTTCGCTGTTTTCAGCAATGGCTTTCCCTTTAGATTTGGTTGTGATGTATTTGTTGATCGTCGAAGGGAATTTATCGCCGAGTTTCGCGATATGGGCTTTTTTAATTTCTTTGCCGGGCTGTTTATGGCAGAGGATGCATTCGAATTTAACCGCTAATCCTTTTTTCGAAGTAAATAGATCTTTTCCCTTTGCGACAAGATCAGCAGAGGGCGCGTCCGCCGCGTAGCTTAACGGGGAAGAAACAGCCGCTGTAAAAAGAATGAAAGCGATTACCGAAAGTATATTTTTCTTCATAACATCTCCTGAATAAGTTTTAAATTGATGAAACCGGGTTAGCCCCAGCTGAACTTGGTCCGGGTTGTCACAACATGCGCGTTGTAATCACCGGCATCAACCAAAGCGTCGCCATTATAGTGCATAAAACCATAATCCGTCATTACTGAGACGAGCTTCGTGACTTTCCATTCAATTCCGGCATTCACATTTAATTCGTTAAATGCCGCCCCAAGAGGGAGCCCTACGGTTGAAAAGTCGTTAAAATTATTGGCATGCGCGTATTCGAGGCCGCTTGTCAGCTGGATTTTTTCGCTGACATCATAGGTGGCATTGAATAGCCAGCTGATGACGTCGGTTTCAAAACGTGGAACATGAGCATCGTCCTTATATTGGGTGTGCGGGCTTTCAACGCGGCCGAATTGAGGGGAGACACCGGTCATAAGCAAAAGGTTTGGAAGGGGATTCGCTGTGAGATCGAATGTGTAAATATGGGATGTCATAAATGTTTCCACGCTGGCCAAATCTTCGACACGGGTGTCATAGCGGTGGCGCTGCAATTGATAGCGGACCGAAGGCGTGACCCAAGAGACGGGCTTGAAAGTGAAACGTGTGGCAATTTCCTGTGTGCTGATATTCATCGCGTCAAAAAAGGCTGATTTCGCGGCGCTCGCCGTAGAGCCTGTTTCGCGTTTATCGTCGTAATCGGAATTGCTTCGGTTAAGCCGAAAATGAGATGTCCAGGTGAGCCACTTGGCGACGAGCGTTTGAAAACCAATGGTCCAGATTCCTCGGCTCATATAAGTGAGTGTTTCTCTGCCGAAAATTTCTCCGGCATTCGCGGCACTTTGTCCGGCTAAACTATCGCGGTCTTCGCTGAGCCAATTGCGGAGCTGTTCAAATTCCAATTCATTGTAAATCGCCGTTCTCGGAATTTTTGTGACGCGGATCGAGAAGCCTTCACCGAGGCGGCCGACCCTGTCTTCTGTCCGGCTAAGATCAATATTGTTAATAATGCCGTCCGGAGCGGAGCCGCCGGCTGAAACAGGGGTAGTATCAGAAGGGTAAGCGGAATTTCCTGACCGCTGAGCGCTTTCCGCGCGGATCTTAGTGCCAAGATTGAGCCAGGTCAAAGGCTCATACATGACATTGCCGGTCCAAGTATGATCATTGTACTCATTGTTCGCTCTGGCGTTGCGAATTTGCTTAGGGTTGCTGAAATTGAGAATCGTCCCCGTCGCGTTTTTCTCAAAAATATTTTCAAGCTCGTCATTTTCGATTTTTAAAAAGTGATAAGCCGCGCCGGTAAAGATGGTTTCGTCTTTAAACCAGCGTTCTACAGACTCAGTGGTGCTGAAAAGCTGATATTCGGTATCTTGCGTCTGAAGCCTGTCTTTTTTGGTAGAGGCTGTGGTTAATGTCGAAAGATTCTGTTCGTCGCGCGCGATCTCTGTGTGCGCCCATTCCCAGGTTTGCTGGCCTTTTAACTCCGCGCCTTTGATGGTGTAGGCTTCATTTAACTCAACCGAATCAATAATTTCATTAATGTATTCAAAGGAGGGGCCGATTGCCCGGCCCGTTCCGCCTTCTGTTACGGTAGTCCAATTGAGTTTAGATTTATCACCGTCTTTAAAGTGCCGTTCATAAGCCACGCTGATTTGCGGGTAGCTCTCAACGGTAATGCCGGTTTCAACGCGGAATTCGCCAATTTCAAGTTCGAGATCGCGGTCCAAGCTGTTGAATGTGAGCTGAGCGAAAGGATAGTAAACCCCGCCGGTATTATCATAATATTTGCTGAATTCCTGATAATCTAATTTCACGTATCCAAAATCTTTTTTCTCAACAAGCGCGTTGACTTGATAATCATTATTTCTAATTAAGGCGTGGCCGTCGACCGAGGCGTGAATTTGTTCAGGAGCATAGGTTTCTTCAAGATTGAAATTTTCAAAACCGCCGTCATAACCTTCCTG
>CAZEFF010000117.1:0-1094 GCA_964511315.1 uncultured bacterium
CTCCCCGTACGAAATGCCGTACGCTTTGATTTTCATCCCGAAATCTTATCGATGCCGTTATTTCTTTGGGCTTATTATTTTCTTGAAGATAAAAAGACATCAATTGCCTCTATTCTTCTGCTGTTTGCAATCATCACAAAAGAAGGAGCAGCCATCGCTGCCGCAGGTATAGGGTTTTATTCTTTTTTCTTTTTTCGCCTTCGCAAATTCGGCTTGCTCTGGATGATGGCGGGATGCGTTTATTTCATAGGGATTACTCAGTGGATCATCCCACACGTATTTAAAACGGACTACTTTTATCTCGCGAGCAATTACCTGGCCTGGGGCAGTCACGGAGGAATGACCGCTTTTTCAAAACATATTTTTAGCGCTTCAACAATATCTTATTTCGTGAAAATATTTTTACCGCTTTCATTTGCAAGCCTGTTTGACTCATCTGTAATCCTGACATTTCCAGCTCTTGCCCAGAATCTTTTCGCGCGGAATGAAATGGCACGATCTATCTTTTTTCAATACACCGCCTTCCTGACCCCTTTTGTTTTTATATCCGCGATTAAAGGCCTGGCTAAGATTAAACACCCGCATCTAGCCGCGCGGCTTCTATTGATCAGCACAATTGTTATGGGCGGCGTCTCCGAGCTTTATGTCATCCAAGTCACGAGGGAGCAATCAGGCCCGGAACTCGATTCGATCAAAGGAATACTGCGAACTATTCCTGCAGAAGCCTCAGTTCGTACTCATGAATTTCTTGCCCCTCATCTCGCCAATCGCCGCGAACTCCATATCTATGAAAATACGCATCCTCTTGAAGGGGGATCGTTCAAGGCTTTAAATTCCGATTATGTTGTCCTAACCCCAAAACTGCTGGGAGAGGGCAGGCAGCAAAAATCAACCGCGCTCGAAGCCGGGGGATACTTACTCTTCATCAATGACCCAAACGTTAAAATCTATAAACACTCCTAAGTAAATATGGTATAAAAATGCCCTCTATGCAGACCAAAATGGAAACTAGCTCAGAACAAGCCCCAGCCATGGGCCGCTATTTCGCGACAACGCCGCAATGGCTTCAAAATTTCGTTTTCACGTTTTGCCTT
>CAZEFF010000117.1:1194-3676 GCA_964511315.1 uncultured bacterium
TGGAAATCCTACAGCATGACGATGAACTTCGCCTTTATCCTTTTTAGCTGGATTTATCTTCTCGGACTGATTCTTCCACATGAAGAAGCTTTAGAAAGGGGGGTTTTCTATTTCGTATTTGGCGTTTCATTCAAAATAACCCTCGCGCTGTTTAATTTTTTAACGCATCAATCGATTTTAGATTTTTCACTCCCGCATAATAATCATATGGGCATTTTATGCTCATTCTCTCTTTTTTACGCTTTAACACTTATGGTGACCGGCAGAAAAAAACTTATCCGTTTTTTTTCGTTTATCATGCTGATCATCACATTTCTAGGAATGCTTTTCTCCTGTTCGAGAACCGCCTGGCTGAGCTTTCTTTTAGGTTATTTGCTTTATTCCTTTATCGTTTTCCGTAATTCAAGGTTTCCCGAATCGGGGAAATGCCATAAACGTCTCATGATGAACACTTTTTTATGCGTACTCATCATCGGTATCGGGATCGGAACCAATCTTTCTGTGTTCAACCGTTTTTATGAACTCGGCATGCTCTTTGACCCTGGGTATTGGCACTACACGCTAAACGACACCCAAAATTTCGGTTTTTTAGGTATATTCCGGCTAACCCAGCTTTATGATATGGGCCATATTCTGCGTCAATCTCCGTTTATTGGCGTCGGCTTTACGCGGCAAGTGGTCGATTTTCATAGCCTTTATTTCACATTTTTGGGAGCCACGGGTATCATTGGTTTTTTGCTGCTCGCGTGGTTTATTCGAAATTTAATCCGCGCGCTTCTTACTAAAATTGAAAACTGTCACAGTATGCCCTCAATGTTAATTCGCGTCGGTTCGCTCTGCGCTCTCGTCGCCTGGCTCTCAAGCGCGTTTATGGAAACATTAATTCTTCAGTACGCGGTATGGATTAACTCCCTTATCGCGTGCGCCCTTATCCAAGTGAAACACTCCTCCTCTCATCCCTCAAGCTGTGAAGCCTAAATTTAAAATCGTTCTCACCGCAATCACCCTAGCTCTGATTATCATCATGGGGCTAATTACCGTCCGACGCACAGTGAAGGGCTCAAATGATTTTGACACCTTTTACCAGGCGGGCGAGGCGGTCCATAAGCATACGGGGATTTACTATTCGGGGGAATATTACCAGGTGGATCAGAAAAAAAGCCCCTTCCTTTATCCGCCTTTCGCTGCCTGTTTTTTTGCGCTTTGGGCGCTGATCCCTATAAAAATCGCTGCATTTCTTTGGAATTTATTTAATATTCTCTTATTTGCCGGCACGATTCGAATTGCCACAACTCTCTTAAACACATCTCTAAAAGAGCTGCTTGGCAAAATCAAGCAGCAGCGCGCCGCAAGTGTCGCGGTACTTGCTTTCTCGATTGCTGTTTTAATCGATAATCTGACAATGGCTCAGATTAATATTCTTATTTTCTCAGCCTGCCTCTCGGGATATTTTCTCAGCAAAAACAAACATGAATTCATAGGCGGGGGAATGATTGCCTTTGCCGCCTTATTAAAAGTCACGCCGATATTTTTTCTTTTTTATTTTATTTTAAAGCGGTCATGGAAAACTTTGACCGGCTTTCTGATAGGCGTCCTTATCATGACAGCGGGCATTCCAACCCTCGTTTTTGGTGTTCAGGATAATGTTCTCTATCATCGCCAATTCTTGGGCCGAACCATAAAACCCATGATCGTCGGAGTCATGGCGCATTTTAAAAATGAAGATGAGCATCCTTTAAAAAAATCCGCTGAGATGTTCGAGCATAATCATCGTGGCGCCATGCTTTTAGATAAAAACCAATCGCTAGAAGCCGGATTGACGCGCCTGCTGCTAAAAGACCGAAAAAAATTCGGTTATGAGCCTCAGCCTATCTACGTCGCGCGCCGGTACGAGAAACTGCCAGTTTTATTCGGCGGTATTCCTCATGAAACACTTCCAATCTTTATCCGTATTCTGCAGCTTTCGCTTATCTCTCTTTTTACTTTTCTATGGCTAAAGCAGCTTCCCGATAACTCTATTGGGGAAGCCGCGCAAATCGGATTAATTTTTCAAACTATGACTTTATTCGCGCCTTGGGCGAGAAGCCATCAATTTGTCAGCTGGCTGCTTTCTTACTTCGTCCTTTTAATGATTCCTAAAAATCATCCGGCAAGATCAATCGCGCACCGCTTGCTGTTAATTTCTGCGGTCCTTTATTTTTTTCTGGCGCTTCCATACGGCAAAGCGGCCGCGACGGGCATGTGGGCAAATCTAACGCTCACGGCAGCCATGTCATTTTACTTACTGCGTGCGTCGTTAGCTCCGCAAACTAAAACAATTCTTGCTCAAGCCCCTTAAGATAGCGATAATTCATCATGCGCATCGTTTTACTCGACATCACCCCCAATACCCGCCATCACATCTACAAAGACTTAGCGGCTGGGTTTGGAACAAAACTTATTGTTGGCAACTCCTTTCCGGCCCGGCTCATCGAAGCCGCGA
>CAZEFF010000118.1:0-3613 GCA_964511315.1 uncultured bacterium
CGGGAGATGTTGTGGTTGCCGGGCCTTATACCGGCCGCGTGCGCGCGATGCGCAATGACCGCGCTAAACGCGTTGATGAAGCGGGACCGGCTTATGCGGTAGAGGTCAGCGGACTTAACGGCGTGCCTGATTCCGGCGAAAGATTTTTTGTGGTTCCGGATGAAAAAACAGCCCGCCAAATCACGGAGAAACGGCTTCTTGAAATCCGCGAACGCGAAATGAGCGGTGCCCGTAAGCATTTGGCGCTTGAAGATTTGTATAACCGAATCTCTGAAGGAAATTTTAAAGAGCTTAAACTTGTCATTAAAGCGGACGTGCAGGGTTCTGAGGATGCGCTTTCTACTTCTCTTGAAAAATTAGGCACCAACAAATGTCAGGTGCGTGTCATTCATCACGGCGTCGGCGGAATCAATGAGTCCGACGTTATGCTCGCGACAGCTTCAGATGCCATTGTGATCGGTTTCCACGTGAAGGCCGATCAAAAGGCGCAAGAGTTAGCGGAAAAAGAAGGCGTTGACATGCGCTTCTACAATATTATTTATGAAGTGGTTGAAGATCTTCGCAAAGCCATGGAAGGCTTGCTCGAACCCACCTTTAAAGAAATTGCTGAAGGAAAAATTGAAATCCGGAAAGTATTTAAAATTTCAAGGCTCGGAACGATCGGCGGCGGTATGGTCATCAAAGGGAAAGTGATGAGAACTAACCGTATTCGAGTTGTCCGGGGCCAAGTGGTTCTGCACGAAGGAAAATTTTCTTCGCTCAAGCGCTTCAAAGATGACGTGCGTGAAGTTCAGCAGGGTTATGAATGCGGTGTTTCCATCGAAGGGTTTAACGATCTCCAAGAAGGCGATGTGATTGAATCCTTTAAAATGGAAAAAATCGCAGGGAAGCTTTAAGACAAATTTTTTTGGAAGAGGATTTTTGTTTTTTATGCCGTCAAAACGTACAGAACGCGTAGGCCATCTGATTCAAATGGAGTTAAGCCAGTTGATTCTTACCCGCCTGAAAGATCCCCGTCTCGGATTTGTGACTATCACACATGTGAGTGTTGCCCCTGACTTAAAGTCAGCGGCTGTTTTTTACAGCTCGCTTGGGGATAAAACAGCCCGCGAAAAAACTCAAATCGCTCTCGATCATTCGGTCGGATTTCTGCAGAAAGAAATCGGATCCGCGCTGCAGCTCCGGTATGTTCCTAAGCTCAAATTTTTATATGATGACTCTATTGACCGGGGTCTTGAAATTGAACAGGTTCTTCGCAAGATTCAAAGCGAAGACAAAGGGCCTCAGGCTTAATTTTATGAGTAAAAAAACATCGCTTCCAGAGTTCTGCAAGGCGCTTAAAAAATATGATCACTTTTTGCTTTCCTGCCACGTTGCTCCGGAAGGGGACGCGATCGGCAGCATTTTAGCCATTGAATCCATTTTGCGCCGTCTTGGAAAAAAAACCACCGTGGTCTGCCAGGATGAATTCCCGACGCGTCTTTCCTGCTTATCTTCAAAACGCTGGCACCGCACGGAAGAACTTCTAGCGAAGCCGAAAAAATTTCAAGCCCTTGTTGTCGCGGATTGCCCGACGCTTGAACGGATTGGATCCGTAAAAAATTTACTCAATCCAAAAACTGTTATTTTTAACGTTGATCATCACATCAGTAATGTTTATTTCGGACAATATAATTATGTTCTGCCCCAGGCCGCGGCCAGCGGTGAAGTGGTCATGAATTTATTCCGGCATTTAAAAATGAAGCTGAATAAAGAGGAAGCGACAAATCTTTATGTGGCCCTTTCGACTGATACGGGTTCTTTCAAGCACGGAAATACTTCAGTGCAGAGCCATGAAATGGCCGCGGATTTAATTGCGGCGGGAGTAGACGTAGAAAAAATCAACGAAGAAATTTACGCGAATTATTCGATTAATAAAATCCAGCTTTACAGCCGTCTATTAGGCCGCATTAAGACAACCGCGAACGGTCAAGTGGCCTGGGTTTATATGAAACGTGAAGACCTTCATAATTCGGCTGCGACGGATGAAGATACTGAGGGATTTATCGATTTTTTAAAATACATCAAAGAAGTCCGCGTCGCTTTTTTTGTCAGTGAACAGCCGAAGCCCGGCGAAGTGAAAGTTTCTTTCCGCGCGAAAGGCTCCTATGACGTGAATAAAATCGCGACCCGCTTCGGCGGCGGCGGACACCGCAAGGCTTCAGGCTGCACCATGCGCACGAGCGTTGAAGAAGCTGAAAAAATGGTTCTTGAAGAACTGCGCAAGGAATACAAGTTCTAATGGATGGAATTTTGCTTGTTGATAAGCCGCAAGACTGGACCTCTCATGATGTCTGCGCGTTCGTACGCAGACGGTTTAAAATCAAAAAAGTTGGACACGCGGGAACCCTTGATCCTTTGGCGACGGGCATGCTCGTGCTTCTTTTAGGTGAAGCCACGAAGCAGTCCAATGCGCTGATGGTTTGCGATAAAGTTTATGAAGGTGTTTTTCAGCTTGGAGTGCAAAGCGATTCTCACGACCGGCAGGGCAAAACCATTCAAACCGCGCCGTGGGGACATATTACCCTCGAAGAAATCCGCAAAGCCGCGGTGAAATTTACAGGCGAAATTGATCAGGTTCCGCCCATGGTTTCAGCGCTGAAGCATAAAGGCGTCCGGCTTTATCAGCTTGCGCGGAAGGGTGTGGATGTTCCGCGCGAAGCACGAAAAATTAATGTTCACACCTTTGAAATCATAAATAAAGAAAATGACCGCGTGCAGTTTTCCACGCATGTTTCGAAGGGGACTTATGTGCGCACTCTGGTGAACGATCTTGGTGAGATGCTGGGCTGCCACGCTTTGCTTGCTGAGCTCCGCCGTGTCCGAAGCGGGGAGTTTACCCTCGAATCCAGCGTGACCATTGAAGACCTCAAAAAATTTACTCCCGAAGAACTTCGTTTAAAAATTCTACCGATACCCCGAACCGGCACTTATGCAAATCTACACGGAGCCTGACGCCTTTTATACCGATCCCGAAAAACCTTTGATTTTGGGACTTGGTAATTTTGACGGGCTGCACTTGGGGCACAAAGCTCTTTTAGAGCATGTGATTCTTGAAGCGAATGCCCAGGGCGGAACAGCCGCTGTTTTTACTTTCTCCGAACATCCTCAGGAAGTTTTGAATCCCGGCTCTAAACCGAATTTACTTACCTCGATTGATCACCGGCTCTGGCTTTTTGATCAGCTGGGTATTGATATTTGTTTTCTTGTTCACTTCACCAGTAAATTTTCAAAATTGGAACCGGAAGATTTTGTAAATGAAATTCTCGTGAGGGAACTTGGCGTGCATCAAGTGTGTCTGGGGTATAACGCCCGTTTTGGCCATGACCGCAAAGGTGACGGCGCGATGATGCGTAAATTCGCGTCCAGCTTTAAATTTGAATTTGAGGAAATGAAAGCGGTTAAAGTGGATGGCGATATTATTTCGAGCACGGGGATCCGTCAGCTGATTGAAGCGGGGGATTTCGCGAAAGCCTCCAAACAGCTCGGACGTCCTTACAGTTTTTTTGCTGAAGTCATCAAAGGGGAAGGACGGGGAAAGAAGTTGGGGTTTCCGACCGCGAATTTAAAAACT
>CAZEFF010000119.1:0-3565 GCA_964511315.1 uncultured bacterium
CTCACAACAAACTACGAGGTTCTTCATGTGGAAACTCTTTTGGCAAAGGCAAAGCAAGGACTTGTGAAGCATAAAGAGACTTATGACTACCTGATTGGATTTTTAAAAATATTGTTAGGGATCGGTGACGGTGAATCGCTCGACCTTGAGCCTTTAAAAGATGTGCCCGCGCTCGATGAAGAAGCGCATGCTTATCTCGATTCTGCGAAACGGGACCCCCTTTATCGGATCAAGGAATTACAAGTTGAAGAAAAAGGGTTCGAGAAACGATCTCTTCAGGCGGATCGATTCCCTCATGTGGGTCTTGTCGCAAAGACCGATGTGAGCCGGGATGTTTACGTGGACACCAATCGTTTTGTGCTGGGCGTTGGCGTGAAATGGGACATATGGGACTTTGGAAAACTTGGAAATCAGATTAAGGCCAAGGCCCATGAAATTGAAGAAACAAAATGGGCTGGAAAGGCGGAGATCCAGGAAAAAGAGAGAAAGATCCGAAAGTTGTTTCACGCCGCGCGGGCGTTAAAGGAAAAGATACGTCTTTCTGAGACTTTGATTATCGAACGGGAAGAAAGTTACAAGAATGAAAAAGTAAGAATCATTGCCGGTGATAAAGGGACAGAGGAAGCTCTGGACTCATTTCTAGCTCTTCAGCAAGCCTATGGAGAGCAGGTTAACGCTGTAACAGAATACAGGATTGCCGTTTCATCACTTAAAAGACAGGCCGCTATTGAAGTGGAAACTGCGCCCAAAGAAGTTGGTGAACCGTCATGACGCGATATGCAGGCCATCTTTTCTTATTAATCGCTACCGTGTTCACCATAGCTGCGACTGTTCTCATTGCATCCACGATGATATTCACACAGGAATCGTTTATTCCTAGTGTCTCATGGCTTACAGGGTTTACTTTTTTATTTTTCAATATTTCATATTTGTTCTTACTGAGCCTTATCCGGCCTTTCATTAAAGAGCCAGTTTTTCCAGAATCATACATCAAGGATTTCCCTAAAACTGCGCTTCTTTATCAGATTCGTAATGAAGATCACGGTCTTTATGAGCGAATGGACTACTCGTTTTCCGGCAATCGCCTTCCGAATCTTGATCTTTGGATTCTTTCTGACTCGGATGCTTCCTATGAGCCATTAGAGCTTGAACTTGTCCGGCGTCTTGAAAACAAATATCCGAACCGGATTTATTACCGCAGACGGGTCAAGCCGGTCGAAAGGAAGCAGGGAAACGTTAAGGAATTTCTGACGAATCATCCTGAGTATCGGTGGCTCTACATTGCAGATGCGGACAGTATGGTGCCTAGGGGAACGGTCCTAAAGCTTCTTCGCAAAGCTTTGCATCCGGCTAATAGTGACGTAGCGATTTTTCAATGCTTTATTCGTATTGCTCATGCAACGAGCTGGTACGCGCGGCTTGAAAAAATTGGAGCGGAATTTGGGCAAAGGCTTTACTTCACAGGCCTTCAATCCCTTTTTGGGCGCCTTATTTCGTTTGGGCATCATCATCTTGTTCGTGCGGATCTGCTCGCATCAATTCAATTACCCAAAGGACTGCTTTCGCACGACAACTGGGACACCGTGCTTTTGGACCAGCAAGGTTACCGCGTGGTCTTTTGTCCGGATGTGTTTGGCTATGATGAGGTTCCTTCGAATTATCTGGAAGCCAGAGCGCGAGCCGGGAGATGGGCGCAAGGAACTCTTCAGGGCTGGCCGCTCATTTTTAAAAGAAAAATTAGCCTCGCGTCGCGCTTTCTTGCCTTCTATGGAATTTATTTATATCTGGGGGATATTATCTTTTTCCTCTGGGTGCTGCTCGGTCTGTCAGCGCATAGCACATGGTTTGGAGAGCTTATCCATTTTCAAATCGACACGATTTGGCTAGGTCTTTTTACCAACAGCGTTTTAAAAGCCGTTCTAGCCTTCAGTATGGGTGTGACTTTTCTCCATAAAGCCGTCATTGTCAGAAGTTTTGACGATTTCAGAAAATATCTTTACGAACTTTTCATTTCAAGTCTGATCACTCTCAATAATTTCTTCTATGTGCCGCTTTCGATTGCTTCGCAGCCTTTCAAAAAACTGATGTGGCGGCCTATGAAAAAAGATCCGTTTGAACAAGTTGGATTATCACAGGCGGCTAAAAGCCTTTGGCCCGGAACCGCTTTCGGTGCAGGTCTTCTTTACTTTTGCAGTCATGAGACTCCTTACTTTGTTTGGCAGGCTCTGCCCATTATGGGGAGTCTTTTGCTGTCAATCCCGCTTGTTTACTTTACGGCCAAGGCAATGCCGACAGTTTTAAAAAAATGGATCTGAGAGAAAAGGAGAATGAAAGAATGACACAAGAAAAAGCGGAAGGGAAAGCAGTTCAGGAGGAACCCGTCTTATTTAAAGAGCCTGAAAAAAAGAAATCCGGAGGGTTGGGTATCTGGATATTGGGGCTCATTATTGTCGGAAGTTTTTATTTCCTGAGAGGAACGCCGCAAATCGCCGGAACCGGGACCCTAAAGGCCCAGAAATATATAAAGCTTCAAGCCGGGGTTCCTGGAACTCTGAAGGAAATGATTCGTAAAAAAGGTGACCGGGTACAAGCCGGAGAAGTGTTAGCAAGATTTGAGAATCCGGAAATTGTCAAAGACCTCACTTTAAAGAAAAAAATGCTAGAAATGTCTGACGAAGAGATCGCAGCTCTCCGACAAACGGAAGCCTATCTCAAAACTAAAAATGAGAGGGCTGCCGTGCTTTTTGAAAATGGGGTCATTGGAAAATCTGATTTTGAGAAGGTTTCGCTCGAATACGGCGACTTCCAAAAGAAGGTTTCTTTGCATGTTAAGAAAAAGGAGGCTCTGAAGGAGGAAGTAATTTACCTGGAGAACGAAGCCGGGAAGCTTGATTTAAAAGCTCCGTTTACGGGCGTCCTTTTGAGTGATGCATCCGAAGAACTCTCTAATTATTTCAAAAAGGAAGATGACGTTTTTGAAATCGGAGATCCGGCCAGCTTTTATGTGGAAATGCCGGTTCGAGAAAATCAGATCGAGAGAGTTCATGTCGGCGATGGTGCAACCATTATGTTCGATGCGGTGTCATCACAAAAGTATACCGGCGTGGTTGTGAGTATTGGAGTAAAGACAAATCAGGAGGTTGAAAAGGTTTTTAAGGTGCGGTACGTGGTTGTTTGTGAAATCAAACTCAATGAAGAAACTGGGGGGCTTCGCTACGGTATGCAAGCTCGGGTTGCACTTCAGAGTGTAACTGGAGGGATGCAGGGTTGGAGAAGCAAAATATTCGCGAAAGGAGAATCCAATTTCGATGGAGCTATCAAGCCTTGAAATAGAATTGCTAATGCTTAAGCGGGAAAGGGAAGGCGGCCGGAAGCAGAAGGACGTAGTGGAGGTCATCCGGCTTTGTCCTCCTCAAGAAGTAAATTCGAAACAAAACCAACATGGAGGTATCACTATATATGAAGGTCATCATTCTCGCGGCGGGTTTTGGCACCCGTCTTTATCCTTTAACGGAACATACGCCCAAAGCGCTGCTTGAAGTAGGCGGCCGGACATTGCTTGATC
>CAZEFF010000120.1:0-3535 GCA_964511315.1 uncultured bacterium
CTTGAGTTTGACCCCCGAAAGCATAGTTTTATTAAACCTTCCATAAAAGATGTGCTCGAGGTTTTGAGATCTGACGGATCTTTAATCGATAGAATTATAAAAAAAAACATCAACCCTTCAGAATTGCACGACGTTATTTATCTTGAGAAAGTTGCTGATGGTTTCGATTTGAACATTGCGGATCGAGGAACAAAAAAAATAATCAGACACTTTGAAGATATGTTCGAAGCTTTAAATGAATACTTAAAATATAGCGGGCTAAAATAATGAAAACCTGGCAGCTTGGGCTGGTTGTTGTTCTTGTCGCAGGACTGATCAACGGGCTTCTGATAAGCGCGGGGATCGGCGGAATTATCCGTGAGCTGGCCCGCCTTTCCATTCTTGTTGGTATGGGTGTCCTTGTATTCGGGTTGATCAGGCGCAAGTAGGATTTATCCGCTGGACGGGGCTGGGGGACGGCGGTAAAGATAAAGGGGACAGTCCCCAATAGGGGGACAGGTTGATGGAGCATGGCTAGAAAGGCCCGGCAAAAAATCCTCTATGATGGTTGTTTTGGGCATGTTTATTCCCGCGCCCTTGAGCACCGGGAAATCTTTCAGTCAGAGAAGGATTTTCAGTCTTTCAAAGACCTTCTTCTGCGAACCAAAGAAAAATTCAATTATAGAATTCATCATTATTGCCTTATGAATACCCACTTTCACGCGCTTGTATCTGTGGAGGATGCGGTGCTTTTTTCTAAAGGGATGCAGGAATTAAAGAGGTTATATGCCCATTGGGTGCATGTGGAGCAGAAGCGGTACGGCCCTATCTGGTGGGGAAGATTTGGAAGCCAGGTGGTAGAGGATGAAAGGTATCTGTATGCATGCGGGTTGTATATTGAGATGAATCCTGTAAAAGCCGGTTTGGTGTCAAAGCCGGAAGATTGGAAGCATAGTTCAAGCCGGCATTATTTTCTTGGGCAAAAGGATTTGTTGGTGGATGATTATGAGCGGCCAAGGCGTGAGGTTATTGATAGCATTGAGAGTCAGCTAAATTTGGAACGGGGATCGACGATTGGTTCAGAGCTTTTCAAGATTTATGACGAAGAAAATGTCTAACCTGTCCCCCGGACGGGGACTGTCCCCTTATTTTTAAAAGATAATGAAAAAAAATGCGCAAATCTTAATTCTTGTTTTAAGCATCGCCCTCGCAGGGGTTGTTGCGGCCTATTATCGTGCGGAATTAAACAATCGTATTTTTCGAGGAGATCTTGCTTTGATGGGGAAAGCTTTTGGGAGCGCCGAAGCTCATTATCGGTTTTCTTTAAAGCTGAATCCCTTTTCAACATATGTAAAAGGCGGTTTAGCATCCGCGTTAATTGGCCAAGGGAAACACGATGAGGCGGAAAGCATTCTTAAGAAGCTTTTATCGAAGCACCCGAATGATGAATTCCTTCTTTATGGTTATGCCCAGTTAAATCTTGCGAAGAATAATCATTCGGAAGCGGAGAAAGCAGCGCAGCAAATAATCTCGATAAACCCGAAGACCACCAAAGCGTACTCGATATTGGCAAAACTTTATAGGGACGAAAAGCAGTACGAAAAAGCGGAAGACTTCGCAATCAAAGCAATAGAGAATGCGAAATATCTTCCGGCGGATCCGACCTATTTAAGAGCGGCGCCTATGAAAGATTTAGTGGAAATTTACAATGAAACGGGCCGGTACGGAGAGTCGATTTCTATCATTGGGGAAATTCTTAAATTTCACAATGATGTTTCATGCCTGTTTGAACTCGGGAAGCTTAATGAATATTTGAAAAGCGGCGTGGCTGCAAAAGACAGTTGGCAATTGTTTTTAAAGCATGCGGATCAAAAGTTTACTGCGGAAAGAGCCTTTGCGGAAAAACGGCTGTATGAAATTGAAAAAAACAACTTTTTAAATCCTCCTACGTCATTATCAGCGAAGACTTCATGGGGCGAAATTCCTCGGAATTAAGCTGGTTTTATCCTCTGGACGGGGACTGTCCCCTTATTTTACAATGCAGGAGCGGGGCAAGGAACGCAGTTTTTTGTAAGAGAATTCCAAGAAAAATTAAAACTTCTCAAAACATTTAAGCTCAAATAATGCAAGATAAAAAAATAGAAACATGTTCACATCTTGAAGGGGTCGTTTCTTATCTGCTACAACAGGGCGGCACGATCACTTATTCCGGCCAAGCTTGGAGTAATAGTCCTGGGACATGGATTTACTTTAATTTAGTTTTAGATTGCCCTGCTCTTTCGAATAAGTTTAATTCCAAGGATGATTTAAAAATTCATGAGCATCTTGGGACGCATAGTGGTTCTGAGATGGGACTGCTCTGTAAAGAACATGATAATGCAGTCATGGGAGTCCATCCAAAATTTAGAGAAAGTGAAAAAATCGTTAGCTAAATGAAAACCTGGCAGATTGGGCTGGTTGTTGTTATCGTCGCGGGACTGATCAACGGGCTTCTGGTAAGCGCGGGGATCGGTGGAATTATCCGTGAGCTGGCACGTCTTTCTATTCTCGTTGGTATGGGTGTTCTGGTATTCGGGCTGATCAGGCGCAAGTAGGATTTATCCGCTGGACGGGGCTGGGGGGCGGCGGTAGAATTTTGACGTGAAAAAGACCGCGGTCTCCCTCTTCCTTCTCATCTTCACCACTTCCCAGGCCTTCGCCCAAAAGGCCATGGAACCGGCCATTCAGGATCACGGGTTTTTCAACGAAGAGTTCGCGATTGGCGAACAAATCCATCAAACGATCATTTCCAATTTCCGGCCATACACCGAACCCGAAGCTGTGGAGTACATCACGCAGATCGGTAATTCGCTTGCGGAGCACGCGAAACGCAAGGACCTCTCTTACCGCTTCACCATTCTTTATAACGATAAAATTTACGCGGCGTCTTCGCCCGGCGGGCGCGTTTACGTTACGACCGGAATGATTTTCTTTCTGGAAAATGAAGCGGAGCTTGCGGCCGTGCTCGCGCATGAGATCGGTGAACTGCAGTACAAGGACCCGAAAGTTTCCAGCGCGAAGAGAGCGGTCAACAAGGTCACGGAGACTGGAGCGGTCATTGCTCCCATGTTCGGTCCATTCGGCGCGCTGGCCGCTCTGGGTTTTGTCGGCGTGAATATGCTTTCAAATTCTTCCAGCAGGACTGTCGAGCAGCGTTTGTTTGAAGCCGATCGCCGCGCGCTGACCTATATGATGAAGGCGGGATATGATCCGCAGGGGATGATCGACGTGTTTTATAAATTCTCTTCAGCGCCGAAAGAAACCATTCCTTATTTCTATGAATATTATGAAGCCAGACCGATCACAGTTGAGCGCACTGTGGCCATGCAGAAAAGATTCGACCAGCTGCCGTTACAGGGCAAGAGTTTTGACGTCCGCAGGGAAGAATACCTCGAAAAGACGCGTGGAATCCGGGAGATTTACAAGACGTAGGGAATAGAGTACAATCCCTCTTCCTTTTACGCGCCGATAGCTCAGCTGGTAGAGCAAGTGACTCTTAATCACTGGGTCGTAGGTT
>CAZEFF010000121.1:0-3439 GCA_964511315.1 uncultured bacterium
CATTGGACGAATCGTTTACGACGAGTGGGATGAAAAAAACGTTTTCAATATGATGTGGCAGACGGTTTCGGAAATTCCCAAGTATTCGATCGTGCCGCTCATTTGCGGAAGCTTCCTAGTCTCTTTTCCGGCGACGCTGATTGCCGCGGTGTTCGGTATTGGCTCCGCGGTTTATCTTTCAGAAATTGCTTCCAGCAAAGTCCGAGAAACTTTAAAGCCTGTGCTTGAACTCTTGGCGAGCATGCCCTCTGTCGTGATTGGATTTATTATGCTCGCGCTTGGCGCTTCGATTATTCAGGATATTTTTCACACGAAGTTCCGTCTGAACGCGTTTTCAGCGGCCATCGGCGTCGCGATTACCACTTTTCCGATTATTACGACTCTCGCCGAAGACGCGCTGAGGGCGGTGCCCAAAGAATTGCGCAATGCGTCTTACGCTTTGGGCGCGACAAGATGGCAAACCATTATCGGAACAACTCTTCCTGCCGCGGTTTCAGGGCTGGCCGCGGCCATGATTCTTGGTTTCGGGCGGGCTCTTGGAGAAACCATGATTGTGATTATGGTAACGGGCAACGCGGGGATTATTACGCTGAATATGTTTTCAAGCGTTCGGACGATGACCGCGACGATCGCTCAGGAGCTGGGGGAAGTGGCGAATGGCTCCGAACATTACTGCGCTTTATTTTTGGTGGGCGCGATTTTATTTATCTTCACGTTTGTGATGAATTTATATTCTGAAAATATTCTGCACAAAATGCGCAAGCAGCTGAGGTCTTCCTGATGTCTAACGCTGCGAGTATTTTAACGGCGGTGCCGATTGATTCTAAAAAAGTGAATTTTGTTGAGATTTCACTGACCGTGCTTTCCTATTTTTTAACCTTTGTGCCCATCCTCGCGCTGGCGTATTTGGTTTATCAAATCACTCTTCACGGTTCTAAAGTGGTGACTTGGGAATTTATTTCCGCGGCGCCGAGCGGGGGAATGATGGAAGGCGGAATTTTTCCGTGTATTTTTGGCACGCTGGCTGTGACGGTGCTAATGATCTTAATGGCCCTGCCTCTTGGAATCGGCGCGGCGATTTATTTGGTAGAGTACGGAGGCGGAAGTCCGCTTGTGCGCGTTGTGCGTGCCGCAGTGAATAATCTCGCGGGGGTTCCTTCTATTGTTTTTGGACTTTTTGGGGTTGGTTTTTTTGTTTTATTTATCGGAAGAAATTTAGATAACGTACTCCGTTCTGGGCTTTTGTTCGGTCAGCCGTGCATGCTTTGGGCGGCCGCGACGCTTTCGGTTTTGGTCTTGCCTGTCATTATTGTTTCAACCGAAGAAGCGCTGATGTCTGTTCCGGAAGGCCACCGGTCGGCGTCGCTCGCGCTTGGCGCCACCAAATGGCAGACCATCCGCGACGTGGTTTTGCCCCAGGCCCGCGGGGGAATTTTGACCGGCGCGATTCTCGCAATCAGCCGCGGAGCGGGGGAGACGGCACCGATTTTATTTACCGGCTGCGCCTACTTTTTGCCGAGGCTGCCCGTGACGAATTTATTCGGAGTCATTCCGATGGTGAATCCTCTCAATCAATTTATGGAACTTTCTTATCACATTTTCGCGATGGCAACGCAGTCTCATGACACCCAGGCGTCGCTTCCGATTCAATACGGCACAACCTTGGTTTTGATCACACTGACTTTTATTTTAAATTTTTCAGCCATTATCTTAAGAGGATATTTTCGGAAAAAATTTTCCCGGGCGTCTCTTTCATAAAGACGTTAAGGGCCTGTTCGTTGGTTTCTCTCCCTTTGACCTGCGGACAGGGACAAATTTAAGAAACGAGGCGATGATGAAAGACGATCAAATGACGCAAGAAGATGAGCTGTTGAGCATTCAGCGGATAAAAAAAGGAGAAGTCGAATTGGAAACACCAACGCAGTCCGCGGCCGCGGCGAAAGTTAAAATCAAAGTCCGCAATCTTAATCTGCATTACGGCGCGTCCCACGCGCTTAAATCAATCAGAATGCGCATTCCTGAAAAAAGCGTGACGGCTTTGATCGGGCCTTCCGGCTGCGGCAAGTCGACATTTCTCCGCACTTTGAACCGAATGAATGACACGATTCCAGGCGTGAAAATTGAGGGTGTTGTCCAAATTGAAGATGTGAATATTTACGGGCCGGAAATTAATGTGGTGGCGCTTCGGAGAATGGTTGGAATGGTGTTTCAAAAATCAAACCCTTTCCCGAAAACTATTTTTGATAATGTGGCTTATGGCCCGAGGCTTCACGGCATTAAAGATAAGGCCAAGATTGAACAGATTGTTGAAGAAAGTCTGCGTAAATCCGCGCTGTGGGGTGAGGTGAAAGACCGTCTGCATCAGTCAGCAATGGCCCTTTCGGGCGGGCAGCAACAAAGACTTTGCATTGCCCGCGCGCTCGCGGTGATCCTGACGTCATTTTGATGGATGAACCGGCCTCCGCGCTTGACCCGCTTTCGACCGCGAAAATCGAAGAGCTGATCCACGAACTTAAAGAAAATTATACGATTGTGATCGTCACGCATAATATGCAGCAAGCCGCTCGCGTCAGCGATTACACCGCGTATTTTTATTTGGGGGAACTGGTTGAGTTCGGTGAAACGAAAAAAATATTTACCACGCCTGACAAAAAAGAAACCGAAGATTATATTACCGGCAGATTCGGATAATATGCGCCACTTTCACGAAGAGCTCGGTCAGCTAAAGGAAAAACTTCTTTCCATGGGCGCGGTAGTTGAGCGGATGATTGAAAAATCCGTCGACGCGATCTTGATCCGCGACCCAGCACTTGCCAAACAGGTGTTTCGGGATGAAAGTTCTGTGAATCAGCTGGAAATTGAAATCGACAAATCGGGGCATAGTCTTTTGGCTCTGGAACAGCCGATGGCTTTTGATCTTCGGCTTGCAACGAGCATTTTGAAAATTAATACCGATCTCGAACGCTTGGGCGACCACGCGGTGAATATTGCCGAGCGTGCGCTTCTTTTATGTGACGAACCGCCTCTTGAAACGAATGTGCATTTCCCGGAAATGGCTTCTCTTGCCAGGGGCATGCTCAAAGACGCGCTTCGTTCTTTTATGGAAGGCGACATAAATTTAGCTAAAAATGTTCTGGAACGCGACGATCAAGTTGATGCTTATAATGATGACTTGTACTGCCAAATTCAGGATTTGATGGAAAAAGACCCGCTTGTGATTAAAACGGGTATGAAGCTTGTCCGGGTGGGGCATGACCTTGAACGTATTGCCGATCTTGCCGGAAATATTGCCGAAGATACGGTCTATATGAAGTCCGGTAAAGAGGTCCGCCACCGCGTTGATTTAGATTCATAACACCGCCTGTTTTCTCCTCCGATAACCCCTTGCTTTTCAGGACGTTTCTTCTTATAGTAAGCCCAAAAAAGAGGAGGCGTTATG
>CAZEFF010000122.1:0-3379 GCA_964511315.1 uncultured bacterium
CATCCCCTTCGACCTGAAAAAGGTCCGAAGGTCCAGATAGGATTTGCCCTTGAAACTTCTCAAGGACAGCCGGACTTCCTCTGTTTGACTCTTTTTAAAAGCGTGGATCGTTGTGTTCGTTGCAGTTTCCATTTTTGAATCTCCTTAGTTTTATTTTGTTTTGATTTTTGTTACTTACTGCTTTACTGCCTTGTTTTTTGTGCAAACCACCTCCTTTGTGCAAAATAAAAAAGGGGAAGCCCGCACTGTTAAGTGCAGACTTCCCCTCATCTTTTTTAGATTTGAATTAATTATTTATTAAGCTTTGCTCTTTTCCACATCCTCCACAATTACAAGACTGCTGCCCGGCGCTTGCGAACCCTCCCTATTCGCAATCATCGGATTAGGTTTTTCCTGAATGTTCACATAGCTGATGCCGGGGTGTCCGAAGTGATCCAGTTTCACATAGTCCGTATGAAAGGCCGGACTCTTTAAAATAAGCACCGCCTCGCCCCGCTTAAGTGCGCGGATCAGGTCAGGATCTACTCGAAACTCTTGTCCCGCCCTAATGGAGCCCTGTCCGGTAAAACCCTTTCCAAGTAGCCTGTCTTCTGTCTGATAAGTTGAAATGACCGTTGGCCGCGTCCCTCCCACCTTCGAAAACTTTTCAACCGATACAGGATCATCCTGGCGGAGAATAATTTTAATATTTGTGTTTTCCAGAACCTGCTGCTGGAATGCCGAATCGCCCCGAATCACAAGATCGCCGAGAGATTGATGCAGAAGTGTGATTGCAAGCTTGGCGGATCGCGCCTTGTTGAGAAAGTCGATGAAGTTAAGATCAAGAAAACTCGAGGCATCATCCACAAATACTGGAAAGAACTTGCGGTTGTGATCTTTAACATGAGATTGGATATAACTCGATACCGTCCGAATGTCTTGAAGGATCATCCTCCCGATTCGTTTGGCGGTATCTCCATATCCCTGAAGATCGAGTTGGAAGTAAACGATCTTCTTGTTCAAATACGCATCCAAAAGATCAATCTCAGGAACTTCCACATCAACCTTGCTTGAAAATTCACTGTGCGACATGAGGTATAAATCCGCGATAAGTCCCGACAGGAACTTTGAGTTATTCTTGAACTGCTTCGCCATCTTCTGAAGTTCAGTTTTCAAGTCGCAGTCGGTCGTCTTATCCGTCAAGCCCTTCAATGCGCCTAGATCCGTCACATAACAGTGAAGGTCCTTGAACTTCACTTTCTCGTTGTTGGAAACAATCGCGTTTAGAATCACAAGCGCTGCCTGCTCCGCCATGCGCCGATAAAACTCTTCACTCCACTGCATGCTTCCGATCAGTTTATCTTTGAGTTCTGTCGCATTTCCGCGCAGGAGCGGATTATAGGTTTTTGATTCACCGGGATGAGCGAGTGAAAAGAAGAGAAAGTCCTTCTCGCGTTTCGCTCTTTCAACGATGAAAAGAATCCGGTCGTAAAGCTCCAGGTCTCCTTTCCCATCGATAATCACAGCACCTTTGCCGTGTATCACATCATGCGTAAAAAGCGGCAGAAGCACGGACTCTGTTTTCCCGGTTCCGGTCGATCCCACAACTTCGGTATGCATAAGACGCTGATCATTCGTGAGAAAGATTGGCTTCTGAGTTTTAAAACTGTCGCCCAAATAAACCTTCTCATACGTTGAATCAAACCGGCGTTGGCGCATTCGTTCAATCCCCGGCACTCCGCTTGCGTTATTCTTTCCAGAAAGCCTTCCCATTTCTTTTACTTTCGCATAAGCAAGCATCAGAAACAGCGGCAGCGAAAGAAAGAGATAGGCGGAGTAAAGCAATGCCACCTTCAGCTTCCCATCCGTTGAATCTAAGGACGTCATCCATGCAAATTTCTTGGCAAGCACCAAAACACTTGCGTAACCTGCGGCAAGAGTCATTCCCATCACACCGCGAGCTTTCCAAGTTGCCGGCCAAAAGAGGATGACAACAATACCTTCACTCATTGCCAGCGGGAACCGGAAGAACACAAGCTCGAGAACTTTGAACCCAAGTCCGCGATCAGTCCCCGCATGACTGTCCCGCTTCATCCCTAAAGAATCCGGCTCAGAAGAAAACTTCCGCTCTTATTTTCAAAAAGCGTCTGCTGCCGAAGTTTGAAAAGGCGGCTGTAGTTTGTAAACCAAATTCGCTTCACGTCGTACTTCATCCCAAACAGCCAATTCTTCAAATCCGCGTTCATTACCATAAACGCCAGCGCATAGTTCGTGTTCTCACTGTAATAGCTGAAAATATCGCGGTAACGAGATTGATCCTTTCTGGAGTTATCCATCTCAATCGCAATCTTGAACCCCCTGACGTTCAAAACTCCATCAGGAAGTCTGCTCAGTTTATCCTTAGCAAGCAACCGCTCACTGCGCCACTCGCTCAAACCAAGCTCCGCAAACAATACCCGCAGGCTCAAGACATTCAGATCATGTTCTGAAAAGCGGTCAAAGTCTTCGGTCTTTTCGTACAACTCCAATCCTGAATCAAACCCTCGAGACTGAAGTTCTCTGAAGCCCTTTGCCGCAAGTAAATACACGACCACGCTTGACCAAGTTGAATAATCCCGCTTCAAATATCCCGTTTTCACAAGCCGTTCAATCCGCCTGTAACAAGAATTTGAGGAAACCGAACGTCTCTTCCAAAAAGCTTCCCGAATCGGGTTTATTGAACTGTATTGGTGCTCATGAATCAGCTTTAAAACCCCAATATCCCGAGGCGTTAAAACTAGAGGCCGACTTTCATCTTCCTCCAATTCTTCCTGCTGACTCTGAACGAACCCGTCATGTGTCGTCATACACACCTCTCGCATTTAACTCATGCCCCAGGAAGGAGGCTGAAACGAACAGCCCCCTTCCTGTCTTCCTTTTCTACTTCGCAAACCTTCCGAGTGAACGCATAAAACTTTCCACGGAACTTACAAAATATCCAGATTCCCGGATTGTATCCCGAGCGTTCTGCGCCTGATTAGAACGGGTAAACGTCCCGCCCGAATAAGGTTGAGAAGCCGCGCGATAAGGCAACCCTAAAACCGGTGCTGCCGTCTGAAAATTCTGACGCTGACTCAGTCCTGCTTTATTGCTTTTCGAGGAACTGCTCAGAGAATCCATGCCGCGATTCAGAAGAGACAAAGTGGACAGTGCTAAAAAAAGCACGAATCCAAGACTCAATCCTTTTCCGAAAAGCATCAGGATATGACCGAAAATCCCTCTTACGAACACACTCACAAAAACACACAAAGAACGATCTTTTTGATTCTCAATTGCTTTCATCACTCACACTCACTCTCTGAGTACTGCTTATGGCTTCACGGCCTAGTTTTACACCGAGCTTCAAGGCTGGGTGGATGAT
>CAZEFF010000123.1:0-3374 GCA_964511315.1 uncultured bacterium
GATGCCGTTGCCGTTGATCGCCTGGTTTGCCTTTTCAAATTCAGACACGGCTGTTTTAACATTCGCGGGATTAAGAGGAATCAAAGTTCCCGCACGACGAAGCTCCTCGGCAGGAAACACTTTGGCTTTTTGGTTTTCTAGCGCAAGGTTAAATTCTGGAAAGGTGTATTTGTCATTTATCCAGCGTTCAAGCGCTGCTAGAGCTTTGTCTCTATGAAAATCCGATACACCTGTGAAATTTTGTCCCCAATCAAACCCTTGGAATTTTTCGATTATTTCTTGCCTTGCCTTGGCAGTTAATTCTGCGTCCACTCCTCCTGAGTTTATTATAGGTGCGATTCGCCTAAGCGCCGTCAAAACGGGTACCCAGCGCGCCATAGAATCCCCTCTATCGAGCTGCTCTAAATATCCCGGCACAACATAGGGATCTAGGTTAATAGAGACCCCTTTAACTTTTCCGTGAATTTCGGGATGCTTAAGATAAGCTAAAAGGAACGGTACACTTTTAATTTCAAGCGTTAAATGCTGGAGAATTGCATCCCGCTGTTCCTGAGGCATCTCCCATATTTTATCCCCTCCATCCGAAAGAGGCTGAACCAAACTTAAAAAACGGTCCGCGGAATCGAGAACCGCATCCCGCCCTTGTTTCGCTAGAAGAATTGGGTCATCGGCCTTTGGATAAAAAAAGTTGAGGATTTGCCGAGGAGAAACACGGCGCGAAACATTTCCCTCATAAAACCCATAACGGGCAATAAGATAAGGAAGCAGCCCGCTGAATTGAAGCTCTTCTTCAGTCTCCATATTGCGGATGAAATAATCCCTGCTTGATTCCCATTTCTCCGCTTCTGGAAAATTATCACCAAAGGGAGAGTCCTGACTTCCCGCCCATGGTATAGAAAAAATCTGATAAGAATGCCCCTCATAAACAAAAGAGACCATATTATCCTCACCTCCTCGATGGATGTTCCTCACATCAAAAAGAAGCTTAGCGAGATCTTTGTGCTGAAGAGGCTTCCCCGTTCCATCGGGATTGGGTTGAGAGCGGACAAACGCATCATCAGATTTTAAAATCTCAAGAAAGCTTTCCAGACCATTATGAAAACCATGAGCGGAGCCTTCTTGAACTACTTCATCCACATATCCTTCATTCTCAATTTTGATAGGTTCCCCTTCAACGGGAAGACCTTCCTCATCCGGTGCGCTCCAATCTGATTCGGGAGCTGTACGTCTCTGAAGTTCGGAAACACTGATTCCATTAATTTTGGAATCCGGGGTTAACGCCGCCGCATCTTGAATTTGGTAAGCAACCGCTTGATTTTCGGAAAGCGGCAGGCTGGATTTATTATAGACAGGAAGAGAAGTCTCCTGCCCAGGTGCCGTCAAATTTTCTTTTTCTTCAGATTCCGTGCGCGCTTCCGCGCGGGCCGTGACAAGTTTCGATGAATCTGTTGCTGCGGCAGAAAGATTTTTTCCCTGCATAAGGTCAAGCAAAACCTCGACATTATCCCGCATGTCTTTTGAATAAAAGCTCGCCCTATCAGGTGTTGCTAACAATCCCCGCAACTGCTGACGGGCTATTCTTAACTGTGAAAATTTTTGTGAACCTATTTTTTCGCTAAGCGCCTCTTCAAACTTTGACGAAAGCTGATCGGCCGGCAATAATTTCTTATTAAACTGCCCCCACAATTCTTCCCACACCGCGATACTTTCATTCGTCCCAAAGATCAATGCCTCCGCATACATCCACTGAGTTAAAGCATTTTTTCTTTTTAAATCCAGATCCACGGCAAGAGATAAATTTCTCAGAAAAAATATTTCATGCTGAAGCGCCCTAATTTGCCGATTACGGATCACTTCATTTTTCTGCGGCGCAAACCTTGCGTCCCGTTTATCATTCCATACTTCCACATAATCAACATCCACCCGTTCAAGCCCCAGCATCAATTTATCTTTGCCGCTGCCCTGCTCTGCTGTCTCATCTCCGATATTAAGCGGTATGTGCGGAATAAGCCCTGCCTGGATTAATGCCCGCGTATTTCTCGCGTCGTTCCAGGCAGCGCGAGGGAGCCATTCCCCTACAATTTTTTGCGCGGAATTATCAAACAAGCTAAGTAAGACTTTCCAAAAAGCAGGCCGCTCAGAAGAATATTGATCAATCGCCGCCATTCGCAAACCAGATGCTCCATGTCTGGGAGCAAACCGGACGCGGTCCGCAACTCCGCCAAGTCTTAAGTACCCGGCTTCCTGGGTAGAAACAATCCAAACCCCAAGTTTGGCGCCATTCGCCTTAAGTTTGACCTGTTTTCCCATAGCCTCTGTTTCATCTTTTGAGCTTAAACCGCCGACATAATTTTTTGAAATTGTCTGAAAAAGAAGATCCAGAAATTTTCCGCTTTTTCCATCCACAGATACCGTGAATGTTTGACCCTCAAACTCCAAAGTCACTTCCTTTAAAGCCTGCAGGATCTGGTATTTATTACCTTTGAGTGAAATGCGTAATCTCCCGAGATTTAATCTTTTTTTATTCTTAAGTTCAGCAAATTTTTCCTCAGCCGCTTGGTCCAGCTTTTCGCTGCTTGCCCCTTTGTTTTTCAGCTC
This sequence comes from uncultured bacterium, assembly GCA_964511315.1. Taxonomy (GTDB): domain Bacteria; phylum Omnitrophota; class Omnitrophia; order Omnitrophales; family Aquincolibacteriaceae; genus CAZEFF01. Next base: position 2,599 of record CAZEFF010000123.1, read on the forward strand.
GATTTCGCGGCGTAAGATTACTTTAATCTCCGCTAACCCCTCTTCGTCAGCCGCATACTCTCCGCCTTCTTCCAAGTAAGACACCATCTTGTTTGTGCCGGATCCCTTAAATTCATAAATATTTTTCTGTTCCGCCAACGAAGGATCTGCCAAATTTAATTCTGGATGCCCTAAAACAAGCGTTGACTTCTGATAAGTGTGATCTTCAAAAACAAGCGTGGTCTCTATGGGCAAGAACGCATTCCGCGATTGGTGAGGAAAAAGATAAACCTCGACTGCCTCACCTTCTTCATTCTTCAGCTCTTTCATTCGGAAAAAATCCTGCATTTCAGCATCTGTCAAAGGCTGCGAAGCGAGGTTTTGCAACTCTTCGGTCCGCAAAGGCCTTTCCCGCCCTTCTTGCGCGGCGATTTTTTTCTTTTCCGCGGCTGCGCGTTTCTTTAAGAGTCTTTTATTTTTTAAATCGTAAACATCCATCATCACGACAGGGGTATCATCTTTTTTCTTTTCCGTACTAACATAAACTTTGGCTTTCACCATTAACCCTTGATCAACATAAGCCTGATAGGTTCGGGAATTTTTTCGCTGCTTTTCCGAAATGCTTTTTAAAAGTTTCAGCCTGTTAGGCCCCGTCGCTTCTTTTCCAACTAAATCCTGAGGGACTTCAAAATCCTTAGCGATTTCCCAGTCATCGTAAATAATGCTGTCAACCAGCGTATCGATTTCCTTATCTAAATCAAAACTACTCGGAGCAGCTCGCACCTCCGCGCGGGCAA
>CAZEFF010000124.1:0-3234 GCA_964511315.1 uncultured bacterium
CCCGTGACCTCGTCCTTACCAAGGACGTGCTCTACCAACTGAGCTACTCCAGCATAAGTGAATAAGTCTGCTGAAGCTTGAGAGCGTTATTTGTTAAAAAAGAAACGCTAGAAAATGCAATTTGAAAGGAGCGGTTTCTTATCAATAAGTCACCTTAAAAATAAGACAGTCCTCTCCTAGGTGAATGCGGTATTTTACGACTTTCGCAACTCATGTCAACGTTTTTTTTAATGAATAAAATAATAGGCATCTTAAAACCTTAGTCAGACAATTTTAGGCTGATTAAAAGCCCCGAAAAAGGTGCTTGCTTTCCCCCTTACCATCCACTATCATATGCGCCCTAAAGGCATCCTATTGCCCGTTTGCGCCATTATTAAGCGCCATATAATAGGAAGAGAGAGGATCATTTGTCACTCACAACACCCATGGAAACAGAAACAATTGCCGTATCCGGCCATAAGCCGTCAGTCATTCGAAAGGCTAAATTGATTGACCCTCAGAATATTCAATGGGTCCCTTTTATATTCATTACCGCCATTCATATTGCTGCCATTTCAGCCTTTTTTAATTTTACTTGGCCAGCTTTTTGGACCTGTATCGTTCTGCACTGGGTAACCGGTGGCGTTGGAATCACTCTTTGCTATCACCGTCTTTTGACCCACCGCAGCTTCCAGGTTCCCAAGCCACTAGAATACGTATTGGCCGTTATCGGGGCCCTTGCCTGCCAGGGCGGCCCCGTTGCATGGGTATCAGCTCATCGTCTTCATCATGCCCGCTCAGATCAACCTGAAGATCCTCATAGCCCGCGCGATGGCTTTTTCTGGTCACATATGGGCTGGTGCTTACACAACAATTCAAATCTTGATACTCTTGAAAACCAGGCCCGGTGGGCACCTGATTTAGCCCGCGATAAGGGAATGGTTTTTATCGATAAAACTCAAATCGTCTGGACAATTCTTTTAGCGGCCGGGCTTTTTGCTATCGGCGGCTGGCCTTTTGTTTGCTGGGGAATTTTCATGCGGCTCGTGCTCGTTTATCACAGTACCTGGTTCGTTAATTCAGCAGCGCATATTTGGGGATATAAAACTTACGCATCGCAAGATGATTCGACAAACCTTTGGTGGGTTGCTCTTTTAACCTACGGTGAAGGCTGGCACAACAATCATCACGCGTTTCAATCTTCCGCGCGTCACGGACTTAAGTGGTGGGAATTTGATACGACTTATTTGATGATTCAGGTTCTTGAGAAATTGGGCCTTGCTAAGGCGGTCAAGATACCATCTTCACATCTTCTCAATACCAAAGCAAAAGCCTAACTTTATAATTTTAGCCCTAACGCGTTCAATCGTTTAACTATATATTCCTGCTGGTTCCAGAAGGCTTGTCTCTTCTGCATTTTAGCCATAATTTTTCTTTCAAGCTCAACGTAATCTTCCTGCAGTTTCTCCCTAATCGCTATTAAATTATCCAAATCTTTATTCGCTTGAGCTTTTTGACTAGAAAGACCCGAGATTTCTGAAGTTAATACAGTTATTCGTTCTTGAAGCGCGGGGAGTAATTCATTAATTCGGTTAATTTCCGGAATAATCACCATCTGTTTTTCCACCGACGATGCTGTTGCAAGAAGAATTTGAAAAGACGCCCTTCGATTTTCAAGCGCTTGTATTTCAGCTTGTGTTGTTATCTTTGTATTTGTTTTAAAGCTAATGTCCATTTCTAACTCGGCAATTTGATTTATTTTCTGTTGAACAGCATCCTCCGCATCTCTCAAAGCATCTATCTTCTGGCTCCACTGAACCGCCAGATCATTAATCTCTGCGGTCAATTCTGCTATTTTGACTTCATTTGTTTGATATTTTTGCTGCAGTGTCACGAAAATAGGATTGGGACAGCCATCATCATCAGGATCGCAATTCAAAATTGAGTTCTGAAAATCAGGGTTAACATACTTCCCCTCACATTTCCCTGATGGCCCCGATCCCACTGTCACAAAATAACTGCAGCTGTACAAATATTCATTATTAGCGTCCAAAACTTTTTTATCCTGTTGAACGGAGACTGGAATCTGATCTGAAACTTCTGTAATGTTGACGGTATCACCAAGCATCCCTGTACCTGAGACAACTTCAACTCGCATGAAATCCCGGACAAAAGAAGGGAATATGGTAAATTGAGGAGGCCCGTAATGAATGTCTCTAAAGATGTAAGTCTTTGTTATCGTAACGCCCCCCTCGGGATTTTCAGTTTGGTAAATCGGCCCTTTTTCAATGGCACCAAAGCTTAAAATATTATCAAAACCTGAATTATATCCACAGGTCGCGCTGCAACCGATGCTGGGGTAAATATCTGACGCCATATGTCTGATTCCAATGAAACCAGAGGAAATTGGGACTCCTCCATTTGGTATTTGGGCTCCATTCTGAGCGGGCGCTGAAACATAAGTTATAGGCAATGTTGATATGGTAGCTGCCGGCTGCGAAGAAGATGGTGCTTGTGCTGTTAACACCGATATTCCGGGATTAGCAGGTGTTCCTGCATTTACTGAAGTTGATGGGTTTTGATCCGGTGTGCTTGGCAGCAGTGTTGGCGCAACAGCCGCATTGGCTGGATCTTCTGAAGGGGGTGTTGGAGTTGGCAACGCCAAAGCCCCCCCCCCATTAAACTTGCGGTTGTTGTCGGCAGTTCATTTGACGCTTCCGGAGACGGAGCTGTCGGCACAGTAGGTTGAGCAGATACACTTGTTTGAGCCTCCGGTGGCGCCTGCATATATTCCAAATAATTGGAATTATCCGCGTAAAGATTATTTCCGATAAAAAGGAAGAGTATAAAAATGGCGATTGCCCCTTCATAACCTTTTCGGGTCATTGCTCTTTGAAAATTTGTGCGCATGTCCATTAATGATCCCCTTCTTTATTTAAGACGGTTTTTTTATATCTGAAATAAGAGTAATTGACACAATTCCATAAAGCAAGCCCTCAAGGCCTCTTCAGCCCTTCAAAGCACTGCTTTTTTTCCGCTTAAAATAAGTTTTGTAGAGGGGATGAATGATCACTTAGGTCATTTTTTGATTTTTTTAACCCCTTCTCTAAAGCAAGCCATCGTCATAGAAAGCAGAATTGACACTGACTTTAAAGGTTCTTATAATCAGCGCCTCTTATGCGGGTGTAGCTTAATGGTAAAGTTCCAGCCTTCCAAGCTGGCCATGTGGGTTCGATTCCCACCACCCGCTCCAAT
>CAZEFF010000125.1:0-3183 GCA_964511315.1 uncultured bacterium
GCATTTGATGCTTGAGATTAAAGACGTGCAATTTCTTTTAGCTTATCTCGAGCACCCCGAAATTCATGGAAAGATTAAAGGGGTCTCTATTAATCTGGATCCTTACATTGTGCCGGGATATTTAGAAGATTACCAATTTAAGCCGGAAAGTTTGGAGCGGTGGTTACCAGAGTTGCAAGCGCTTAACCGGATTGCGAGGATCATTAAGTCAGGAAAGATAGATGCGGAATTGTCTGCGAAAGTTAAGCAGGAAGTCATTGAAAAGGTTCAGGGGTTTGATTGGGGGCAAAATTTTAGTGGAGTTTCTGATTTTCACAGGGATAAGGCTTTAGGCAAGCTTGATCGTTGGATAAGAGATTTCACCTTTCCAGAACTTGGACCTTTATTTGAAAAACAGAAAGCAGAAGTGCTTCCTAAAGAGGAAGTTGCGCGCGCGGGAACTTTAATTCCTCTCGATCCCTCGAATGTAAAAGCGGCCGCGGCTGATTTCGAAAAAGCAGGCCTGGCTGTTAAGAAAGCGATGGAAATGGCGGGGGATTCGCGGTTTGAGCTGAAGCCGGACTTCGCGATTTTTGTGATTCTGAAAAATCATTTCCCCTTTCCTTTTCCGGAGACAAGTGCTTTAGGACCGATGATTAAACGCTTAGTCGAATACGGAGGGGTGTTCACTAAGGATATTAAAATCATTGTGGAGGTCATGAAAGGAATTCAATTGGCGTTAGAAAAAGCAGAAACTTTTCAAGTTTCACCGGTTGAGACTGATCCAATCAGCGCGAATCAGCGGTTTGAACAGGCTGTCACGCTGCTGCAGTCCGCGCAGCGTGATTTTGAGAATGCTGTTGCCCAACTAAATGCCGAAGCCGTGACGGAAGCGGTTCGAGCCGCGATGGAAAAGACTCCTGAGGAGCTTGCTAAGGCACAAAAACAAAAAGATCGAGAGTTTGTGACATTGAGAGTTATGGAAAAACTTATTGAACCAATTGATCTTCCTTCCGAAGAAAAAAAGAAAGCGATCGCTGAAGAAACACCGCGTATTTTTGAACATCCAACAATTGATAACGTCTTGCTTAACGAGGATGTTTTAAGTCATAAATGGGATTGGTCTCTTTTACACATTTTTTCGAAGTATTCAAAATATAAGGGAGCCCCCACCCTGGAAAGCCTTTCTGAAATCCTGACACAAGTGCATCAAGAGTACGGGGTGCTTCTTAAATCCCGCACTGAAGCGAGATCGGCGAATGAACCGATTGTAACTACCGCCCGTTCGGATGCGCGAAGCGCGGCGGCAACCGGAGATCCGGTATTCCGCGTGCCTATACAGGACATAGAGGCTATTCGTGAGTTTGCTTCTATACAAAACTTTGTAAGCGGGCATATCTTTTTCGAGGAAGGTGACGCCGTTGAAGTTAATCCTGCTCTGGTCATCGCGACAACAGGCGGATTTATCATTCAGCACGGTGATATCGTGCAAAAAAGAGAAAAGTTTGGCGACATTGTCGGTGAGATTGCCGTGTTCGGCCGAGGGATTACAAAATCTCAGCTTTTACGAATCGAGGGCTTTGATTTAATTAAAGACCGCATGAAGGAATGGTTTTTTGAGATGCCGATAGCCGGAGACACTTTTTATATATGGAAGGGAGAGCCGGAAATTCTTATTTCCAGTGCTGACGACAGAATCAAACCCATTTTGACAGAAATTGGAAATCAGTCGGCGCGGCCCACCAGAACCCGCACGGTATCAGCATCCGGAGATGGTAATTACGTCGTCGTTCGCGCGGACGCTTTTCTGGATTATGTCCTTAAGAAAAAGGAATCCGGCGATCCCGCTTTATATAATTCCATCATGGCCCTTATTCAGCAAAGATTGAATACCAGCGCCGAAGTTTTAAGCGATATGGCGCTGTCTCCGGTGGATGAAAAGGGCAATCTTAGGCAGCCGATACGCGCTGAGCCCTCATTGCTTTTGGGTAAATCGGTCGATGAATGGAGAAAAATATTTAAGGATTTAATTGAGAGAGAAAATAATCGGACAGGTGAAAAAAACGAAATTTTGAATTTCGGGCTTTATCAAGAAATGGAGGCTGCTTATCTGAAGGATCTTCCTGAACAGAATAAACCCGAAGACATGATGCTGCTTAGGAACGCGGTGGTCATGGCGGACGGATTTCATGCCAAAGCTAAGGGGAATGCTGTTCGAGATGAGCTTGTCCCCTATATTTTTCATGTGCTTCACATTGCTCGGCATTTCGCGGACGGAAAAGTTCTGCTGACCCGTGAAGATAGACGGATCGCGGTTTTCGCGTCGCTCTTTCATGACTTGATGGAAGATACCGCTGCTTTCGGTGATCGTGAAGAGGAACTGACGCCTGAAGAAAAGCTGGCAATACGCAAGCAGCGTTACGAAGATATTCATGTTGGAATTGCCCCAAATAGCCCCGCGCGGATAAGCTGGGAAGAATATGAAACGATTCTTGAAATTGTTGAAGGCCTCTCGGAAGACACAGCATTTATCGCGGCTTTAGATAGCGCGCGCAAAATCAGCGGAGCGCTTTATAAAGATAAACGATTCCGTTCTCATAAAGATTTTTATGCTCAAATTGATCAGGATATTAAGCAAGCAAAGGACGCCGGCGACAACGCGAAAGCAGATGAATTGACCCAAAAGCGTGCTAAATACGCAGAGTATGTTGCCGCGGCGCAGTACACCACGAGTGAGGGGCAGACATATGAAGGCCGCATGGCGACTAAGGCTGAACATTTAGATCGGCTGAAAAAAGCATTGGGCACGAAGGAAGGAAACAAAGCGCCTAAAACCAAGGAGGAAGAAGAACAGCATCATCACGCGGAATTAGAAGCCCTCATTAAGACGGTCGATAAAATTGTCAATTTGATGACGATTTTTGAACCCAGCAATACGGCCCAGCGCATGATGACGGCCGAAGAAGTTAAGATCTGGCGGAATTTTTTAAAAGACGTTTCATTCATTGATATCAGCTTGAAATTGCAGCTGCTTTGGCTTTTGGACATAGAGGATGAGCGGATTTTTGCCGCGAATAAGTACAAAAATGCGCGCGCGGCGATTACAACCGAGTTTACCACACTAAGAGTGTCGCCTGATGAGTTCACGACCGCGAATCTTGTTTCTTACGGCCCTGAAATCAGCGCGGATATTGAAAAAAGGGT
>CAZEFF010000126.1:0-3157 GCA_964511315.1 uncultured bacterium
CAAAAGCACCGTGATGACATGGACACAGTAACTTTGATTCGCTATTTCTCCAAATAACAGGACATTGCAAATGCGTACATTTTTGAGAATAAGCCACATACTCATTGGCAGAAAGCCTTACAAGAATGGCCGGCCCATTTTCCTGCGGCAATTCAAACACGTAGGACCCTCCGACATCAATATCTTCCGCTCCTAAAATCCGAAACGGAGAAATCGGACGGATGAGGTGCCACAGACTTTTTATAAAAACGCCTACCGTACCGGTGAAAAGTCCAAAAGAGACAAGAAATAGAAAACGAATAAAATCCCTACGGGCAACATGATTGTCCTGATCCACGTCTATCGGAAAATCTTCAGCCCATTTGGGAAGATTTTTCTGATCAGATTTGCGTTGTTTATTCTCTTCCATTTATAACACCCATGGATCTGACTCACCTAAGTTAGCCTGGCTTATAAAATCAAGGACATCGATCACGATCTCTGATTCCGGCTCTGCCACCATCATGTAAACTTTCGTCGTGATTTTTTGCCGTCCAAACAAAAACTGATTCGTTGGTTTATTTTTTCTCGTCTTCTCAATATAGGAACGCGGCCCGAAGTAAAGCGCCTGCGAAGGGCACACTGTTGCACACATCGGTTTTAGCCCCGTTGAAGTACGGTCATAGCACATGTCGCATTTCATCATTTGCGCAGATTCTTCATAAATATTGGGAACGCCAAAAGGGCAGGCAACCTGACAGTTAGAGCATCCAATACAGCGCGGATTTAACGAGGACTGAACGACGCCGTCTTCGGTGCGTTTAATCGCATCCGCAGGACAGACCGCCGCGCACGAAGGAAGATCACAGTGCATGCAAACAGTCGGCGCGGTTTTTACCGATTGCGTCCGGTCAAATGAATCCAGGTGTATCATAGGAACTCCGCGATGAGTTCCGCATTCAGCGCAAGCTGCCAGGCAGGCATTGCAGCCGATGCAGCGTTGAGGATCTATAAAAAAATCCGACTCTTCGTGAAGAGGTTCACGATTAAACATTTTTCACCTTCTCGATTTTTACAGCGCTGAATTTAAATTCAGGGATTTTCGAAAGGGGGTCAAGGGCTCTTTGTGTAAGCTTGTTAGCTGATTTTTCGCCAGGCCAATGATATGGGACAAAAATAGTATCAGGCCGTATTGTCCGTACCACCTTTGCATTAAGCGTAATGCTTCCCCTGCGTGATGTAATCCTCACGGCATCACCTTCTTGGATCTGATATTTTTGAGCAAGCTGGGGATGAAGCTCCACGTAAGGCTCCGGGCATTGCTCATTAAGGAAACCGATTCTGCGAGTTTGAGTTCCGGATAAGTAATGATAAATGACCCGGCCTGTGGTCAGGCAAATCGGATACTCTTCATTGATTTCATCTGCCGAAGGCCGGTATTCCACAGGATTAAAACGCGCCTTCTCATCCGGATGGCAAAACTTTCCATTTTCAAATAAACGAGGCGTACCCGGATGATCAAGTGTCGGACAAGGCCAGAAAATGCCCATATTCTTTTCTACTTTCTCGTAGGTAATTCCGTAATAATTCACATGACTGCCATTAGAAGCCACTCGCAGCTCATTGAAAATATCTTCCGCACAGGAATAATTAAAATATTTCTTTTTACCAAGCCGTTCTGCTAAATCGAGAAAAATATGCCAATCGATTTTAGCCTCGCCTGGAGGCTTTACCGCTTGACGGATTCTTACGACCCTTCCTTCCGCTGTCGTGGAGGTGCCTTCATCTTCTTCGTGTAAAGAACCAGGAAGAATAATATCCGCATATTGAGCGGTTTCGCTCATAAAAAAATCAATAACAACATAAAATTCCAGCTTCTTGAGCGCTTCTTCCGTGAACTGAGTGTCCGGCAAGCTGACGAGCGGATTGAAACAAATTGAAATTAATCCTTTAATTTCACCCGCATGAATCGCATTCATGATTTCTTGCGCGGATAGTCCTTTGCCAGGCATTTCTTTCTCATCGATTCCCCAAACTCCCGCGATATATTTTCTGTGCTCAGGATTTGTAATGTCACGATTTCCCGGAAGCTGATCGCATTTATGCCCATGCTCCCTGCCGCCCTGTCCGTTTCCCTGCCCGGTAATTGTTCCATAACCGCATCCGGGCCGGCCGATTCGTCCACTTGCCAGCACAAGATTGATGCAGGAAAGAACATTATCGACGCCTTTAGTATGATGCTCAATACCTCGAGCGTGAAGAAGAAAGCTTCGCTTAGCTTCTCCCCACCACTCCGCCGCTATCCGAATACTTTTTGCCGGAACGCCGGTTACTTTTTCGCATTGTTCAGGTGTGTAAGAAGACACAGCCTTCTTCACGTCTTCAAACCCTGCGGTATGATTGTTAATAAATTCCTGATCGATCTTGCCGGCCTGAATCATGAGATTCAGCATGGTATTGAAGAGATGGGCATCCGTTCCTGGACGTACAGGAAGAATCAAATCGGCAGTGCGGGCAATCGGAGTAATGCGCGGATCAACAACGATAAGCTTTGCCCCACGATCACGCGCACGCCATATATAATCAGTAGTAATCGGAGAGCATTCCGAAACGTTGGTCCCCGCGCATAAAATCAAATCAGTCTCAAGAATATCCGCCCATGAATTTGCTGCTCGGTCAACGCCAAAGGCTTTTTTATTGGCAGTACCGGCAGAAACCATGCAAAGACGGCCGTTATAATCGAGGTTCTTAGTTTGCAGCGCGACACGCGCCCACTTTCCAATTAAGTAGGATTTTTCATTAGTTAGTGAAACGCCTGACAAAACTGCGAAACTATCTTTTCCATATTGCTGCTGGATTTTTTGAATCGCCGCGATGGTACGGTCATAAGCTTTATCCCAACTCACGCGCTCATAGCCAATGCCTGGCCGGTTCTCTAAAGGATAGAGCAATCGGTCCGGATGATTTCCTTGCATATAGCGTTTGACGCCCTTAGGACAAAGCTTCCCTTCATTGAATGGGAAATCCTCCCAAGGATCAAATCCAATAACTTGATTGTTTTTAACTTTAAGTTCAATGCCGCAGCCTTGACCGCAAAAGCAGCAATGGGTTTTTACGCGGGCGTCCGGCTCTTCTGCGGCACTGTCCCAGCCTCCGGGCGGTTCAAAGTTAAGATGGG
>CAZEFF010000127.1:0-3094 GCA_964511315.1 uncultured bacterium
CACTCTCCTGCCCCATCTGGTAAAGCGGCTGGCGGATCGTTGTAAGCGAAGGCGATACAACCCGCCCTCTTTCAATGTCATCGTATCCCACCAAAGCAACTTTTTCCGGGCACCAGAGCTTCGCCTCTTTTAAGGCCTTCATCGCTCCCAAGGCCATTTCGTCACTCGCGCAAACAATCGCCTGCGGCAATGTTCCTTCCTTAATCCATTTTTTCATTTCGTCGTAGGCGTCCGTGTCTTTATAGGAATCGCATTCCCGAATCCAATTATTACGAACAGTCAATTTCTTCTCTTTCATCGCCTCAATAAAACCTTCCCGTTTTTCCCGGCCATCTATAGACGGCAATTTGATTACTTTCCCATGCACCTTAAAATTTATCTCGGATGGCCTTGTCAGAAACCCGATTTTTTTATACCCCTTATCAGCAAGATACGAAATCGCCAACCTCATACCCTCGCGCGGATCAACATAAAGAATATTTGAAGAAAGCCCTGGGTAGTAGTCATTAAAAACAACCAAAGGCAGCTTGGCTGAAGTCTTCTCTACAAGCTTTATGAGTTCAAGATCCATACGCCATGTCACAATAAGTAAGCCATCGACGCCATGCTCACTGAGGATTTCTTCCAGCCGGTGATAATCAAAGTTTTCCTTTAACTGGAAAATGTCCAATTCGTGCCCTGTCCGAAATACCCGGTCCAGAATGCCGGACAAAAGTCCCATGTGGTAACCCGACTGCATAATATGCTTAGAAAGAGACGTTAAAATTCCGATCCGGTATTTTTCAATAGCCCTGCGTTTCCGGGCAAAAATATTAGGCGTGTAATCAAGTTTCTGCATGGCCATCTCGATTTTGGCCCGCTTTACTGATGCAACCTCCATTCGCTTGCGAGGATTCAAATAACGGCTGACCGTCATCTTGGAAACTCCGGCAGCTTCTGCAATATCATTCAAAGAAGCCTTTTTCTTTAAATTTTTAGAACCCATTTCTTCAGTCATACAAACGTCTCCCTAGTTAATTTACGTCTTTAAAATGTAACGTTAAAATACCGTTACATCAACGGCTTATAGTCCGTGGACAGATAAGCGACATTAGCCGAGCATACGCTAATGGGACGTCAGCCAGCTGGAGAAGATGAGCGAAAATTCGGGCTTGTGGTGAGAAAACTACGAGAGCAGAAGGGTTTTACCCAGGAGTCCTACGCTGATCATCTTGGAATTGATCGGAGTTACACGGGGCGAATTGAACGCGGAGAAGCTTCCGTAACGTTGCATAAGATCCAACTCATAGCTAAAAGCTTTGGAATGACCAAGTGGGAACTCCTCAAAGAAGTCGAAGCTAAAGCAGTCTAGACCGCTTTATTTCCTCCCCATTTTTGCCGTCCACTATTAAAATTCTAATCTACTCCCGATTTCAACATGAGGAAACTTTTTTTTGCTAAGTTCCCAGAGGTTGTTATCGTCCTCGAGCAGCATCAAGATGTTGGATATGATCTTCACTCAATTTCTCGCCTTTTGGGAGATCAATCGTAAATACGCAACCTTTATTGGGAATATTACGCACGGTAAGTTTCCCCTGATTTAATTCGATCGCCCGGCGGCTAAGCGAGAGGCCCAGACCCATCCCCGTTTTATCGGTGCTACTCTGAATGAATGATTTAAACAATTCTTCCGTTTTTCCCTTAGGAAGCCCTCCACATTCGTCTTCTACCTCAATCAGGATACGTTCCCCCGATTCTTTGCCACGCACTGACACTCTCCCCCGCCTTGTAAATTTCACAGCGTTGTTTACCAGATTCGACAGTGCGGAGAAAAGCAAATGGTGATCTACAGTTAATTGGATAGCGGGATCGACATCGATTTCCAAATGAATCTCTTTCGATTTTTCCATAATCACCGCAGTGGCCTCTACTTCACTTATGATATCAATCAGACGAATTTGGGTTTGGTCTACCACGGCAGGGCTGCGCAAACGGACTTCCGCTAGCGAACCCTCAATCACTTGGCGCATGCGTTCAAGAGCTCCACCCAATACGCGAGCGGTACTGCCTGCGGTTCCCACCTGTCCTTTTTGTATCATGTTATGGGCGATGGATGCTGCCGCAAGCGAATTTCCTAGTTCATGGATAAGAAAACCCAACCGTTCTACATCGGCAGTGCTGATATTTTTGATCTGTGCTTTCTGAAATTCCGTCACGGCTTCCGCGATGGCGTTATCCAAGGCAAGATTGAGATCATGGAATTCAGGGGAAGTAATCGGGAAACATTTTGTTTTGGCAAACTCTGTGACGGTATGGCAAACGGCACCGTAGGCATGACCAACTTGCGAAACCGTATAACCGAGCCGTAGGGATTCTTTTCCGTGGGCGGCAGCGTCTTTTTCTTTGATTTTGAGTTGATGATTAGCATCATTAATAACTGGACCCGCCGTTCGTCGTAACACCTCGATCAACTCGTCAAAAAAAATAGGGAGCCCGCGGTCTAATAACGCAGACGTAGGCTTCGATTCACCGGCTGCAAGAACTTTCTCCCTGCACAATTCAATAATTTTTTCTTTATACTGATTCAAGAATTCAAATAACATATTGGATCTCCTTTATATTTCCAGCAAGTCTTTTCAATCTAATCTTAAAGTTAACAATATTATCCTACTCCAATGCTAGGAATCTGCGCTCCGATGGTGGTGCCTGTCCCTTTCACGGATTTAACAGTGAATTTGCCGCCAACCATCTCAACGCGTTCACGCATGCCAAACAGGCCTAAACGCATGCTTTTTTTAGCACGGAGCACTCGTTCAACCTGAAAAGATTTTCCGTTATCTTTTATTTCTAGATAAATTGATCGATCTTTTTTCTGAATATCCATTCTCACTAGGCTGGCTTGCGCATGCTGAGCGACATTCGTAAGAGCCGCTTGGACAACCCGATAAAGTGCGGTTCTCTTAACACTGCTTAATCGTTCTACCCCGGCGAAAGCCTTAAAACGAATTGGAATACCAGTACGTTTCGTAAAACCTTTCAAATAGGAATGAATAGCCGGGATCAGCCCTAAATCATCCAGAAGCATCGGACGTAAGTCGCGAGAAAACCGATGCAC
>CAZEFF010000128.1:0-2963 GCA_964511315.1 uncultured bacterium
CATATTCTGGAAAAACTATCATCAAATCCCAGTTTTTTAATGGCTTCCCAATTCAAATTAAACTGTTCCCGCCAAAGCGCGAGAGTGCGGGCATAACTGAAGGCCATATCCTCCAAATCGACAAGCTCCAGATTCCCGGTTTTGCGGATAGCCCAATGCACGCGCGCCATCGAAGGCAATAATGACCCGGGGAAAATATGTTTTTGGATCCAATCAACATCCCGGCGGTATACTTCATACTTCTGATCAGGAATAAGAATCATCTGAACGGCTAAAATTCCTTCAGGCTTCAGAAGACGGCTGCATTGCGCGAAATAATCAGCGTAATATTTATGCCCAACCGCTTCGATCATTTCGATCGAAACAATTTTGTCAAAACTTCCCGTCATATGCCGGTAATCACAAAATTTAATCTCCACGCGGTCCGACAAACCCGCCGCCTGCATTCTTTTTTGCGCGTAGGCTAATTGCTCTTTGGATATCGTAATGGATGTGATGCGGCAGCCGTATTTCTTTGCCGCATATTCGCAAAACCCGCCCCAACCCGAGCCAATTTCCAGCACATGATCAGAGGGCTGAAGTCTGAGTTTTCGGCAAAGCGCTTCATATTTCTGGAGCTGTGCCTGTTCAAGCGTTTCTTCCCCGTCAATAAAGTAGGCGGAAGAGTAAGTCATGGAAGGATCGAGAAAGTACTTAAAGAAATCATTCCCTAAATCATAATGCGCCTGAATATTTTTCCGGCTACCGACAAGATTATTGTCCCGCATCCAATGCAGAAACCGGTTCATGAGTTTCAGCCAATTGGTACTGCGCGGCTGATTGCCGACTTCCGGATGATCGCCATTCAGGATAAACCACGAAATCGCGGCAGTTAGGTCGGATGCCGTCCAATCTCCGTCCACAAAAGACTCGCCGAAACCGATGTCCCCATAAAGCACACATTTTTTAAAAAAATCTTCTTTCTGAATGGTGATATCCGCCTCAATATTCCCTTTGCCATTTCCAAACCGAATTTCCTTCCCTTCCGGCAGAGTCAAGCGAAGGGAGCCTTGTTTCATCGATTGAAACGCTTTTAAAATCAAGCGACGGAAGTTAATCATGATCATTTCCTCGGAAGCGCTTTATCGCGCTGTAAATCCAGGTTATCACTTTTTTTGAAATACGGTATTTTTTTAAGGTAAAGCATCCACGCGTGCCAATGAATGAGAAAAATAACTTTGAGCGTTATCAGCGGAAATTTAAGCCCATACCCAAAAAGGCGGGCATTCGTTAACGCTTTGCGTTCACCGGTTATCCCTGAAAAAAAAATCTTTTTCGAATCTCCCGATTTCATCTCATCGATGATAAGCTCGAGCTTTTCTCCGGGGACCTTCAGATTAAAATCCATGAGAATATCCATATCCATAAACGGCGATACGTAGAAGTATTTTACTATTTTATCGGTGAATCTGTCCTGATTAAGTTTTTCAGGACCCAGGTAATAAGGCTTCATTTCTCTAAATGTATTGCTGACCTCCGGAACCGCGCAAACCGGATTTCCCGCGGAGTCAAAGCAGAAATAGAAAGAAACAGGGTTAAATCCGTATCCCCATGTCGTAAGCTGGGTTAAAAGATAGATTTTATGGATCTCATCGTTCAATCCCTTAGAACGGATAAAATTAAGAATATTTGTTTTTACGTCCCGCGCTCCCGCCTGCCAATGGTCCTTGTCCCAGAAGCTATAGACATTAAATCGGTTCCTGCTGACAAGAGAAAACCTCGAAGCAGCCTGGTCAATCTCATCGAGATCGAGATAAAACATAAAAACTTTGTGCGTAAACTTATAAGGCTTGGGTTCTAAGCGCGTGTGATAAACAAAACATTCATAGAGACATGAGTTCATATTTGATAGCCATGAGTCTCGCCGGTCATTGCTTTCACAACTTGTAAGCCGGAAGTAAATGCGTCTTCGTGGAAACCATAGCGAAAATAGCTTCCGCAGAAAAATATTTTTCCGTTGTGGTTAAGCTTAGGCAATTCGCTTTGAGCCCAGATCGACTGCAGGTCATAAATAGGATGCTCGTAATATGTTTCCCAAATAACTTCTTTCTTATTCACAAGCCCGGGATCATTGATTGAAACAAAATATTCTTTTTTATCAGAAACCTGCTGAAGCTTATTCATGGAATAAATCGTGGAAGGCACTTCCTTTCCATCCTTTTCATCAATCCGGTAATTCCACGCGCTCCAAGCGAATTTGGCCTTGGGCATGACGGATTCATCGGTATGCAGAAGGGCGTGATTTTTTTGGTATCGGAAAGCAGAAAGCAGGGATTGCTCCTGCGGCGTCGCATTATCTCCGAGAATTTTGAGGGCCTCATCCGCGTGGCAGGCAAAAATAACCGCGTCATAGGCTTCCCGTCTTACCCGCGCGTCATAAACAAAAACGTCTCCGTTCTCCTGCCATACTTTTAAAACAGGCGCGCCGATGTGCGTCTGATTTTTAAAGAGCTCCATAACTTTGTCACGGTAAACCCGGCTGCCGCCATGCACGGTCCGCCATTGGTACTGCCCCTCAAGCCCAAGCAAGCCGTGATTTTTAAAAAACCGGACCAGCGTTACCACCGGGAATTTCAGCATTAACCCCGGCTCAGTCGACCAAATCGCTGAACTCATCGGTACGAGGTATTTATGAAGCATATCCGCGCCGTATTTTTTTTCGCGCGCATAATCTTCAACCCGGTAAGATTCAAATTTTTTGTCAGTGAGAACTTCAGGGCACTCCTTGTTAAAGCGGTTGATGTCTGAAAGCATTCCCCAAAATTTTCCGTTCACCAAATTCCTGCGCTGGGCAAATAGTCCGTTCAAACCCGTACCGCAATATTCAAGCCCCGAAGAAATATGCTGAACGCTGAAGGACATCGAAGTAGGTTTCGTCGGGATATCCAGCTCGTCAAAAAAACGGATAAGATTGGGATAAGTCA
>CAZEFF010000129.1:0-2939 GCA_964511315.1 uncultured bacterium
AGCAGCGCGCTGTTAACGCGCTTGTCCGTGGTTCGAGCCCACGCGGGGGAGTTTTCATAAAAAAGGCCGCAACGATCAGATTCGTTGCGGCCTTTTCAATATACGGTTGAATTACCGGCTTGTTGCGGTCGCGACCGTTGCGCTTTTTGCCAAATAACTATTGATGAGACATCTGTAAATGGGAAGATGATTTGAGAATAAAGTTCCCAATCCTTCAATGTCATTGCGCCAGTCACGGTGCAATTCACAAGCCACGCCAAACCACGACATCAGCTGAGCCCCTGCCGCCGACATTCTCGACCATGCAGCATCACGCGTTGTTTTATTAAACGTTCCTGAAGCGTCCGTTACAACGAAGACTTCATAACCCGCCTCAATCGCCGAGAGCGCAGGAAATGCCACGCAGACTTCCGTGACGATGCCAGCAATTAAGAGCTGTTTTTTGCCCGTTGCTTTAACGGCTTTGACAAAATCTTCATTGTCCCAGGCATTGATATTTCCGGGACGGGCAATATACGGCGCATCAGAGAAAATTTGTTTAAGTTCTGGTACAAGGGGACCATTAGGGCCATCTTCAAAACTGGTTGTCAAAATCGTCGGAAGTTTGAAATACTTCGCGCAATCCGCTAATGCAAGTACGTTATTCTTGAAATCATCCGGGGAAAAATCCTGCACAACATTTGTGAGTCCAGTCTGATGATCCACAAGAAGCACGGCAACATTATTTTTATCGAGTCGGTTATATTTGAAGTTTCCCATACTTCTCTCCTTTGGTTAAAAGCGGTTTTGTTGAAAATCTTCCATGGCTTGTTGAATTTCCTGCCGGGTATTCATCACAAATGGCCCATACCCTGAAATGGGTTCGCGAATGAGTTCTCCGCTCATGAGAAGGCATTTCGTGTCTTCTTTTGCTTCGAGGGCAATACGGCTGCCTTTGACATCAAAGTGAATCAATTCAGCTGCTTTTGCCGTTTCGCCGGAGTTTATAAGAATATTTCCCGTGCGGACCAAAACCGCCGCTGAAAAGCCATCGTCTAGAACAAGTTCGGTTTTGTATACCGCAGATAAATGGATATCCCATAAATGAACGGGGGTGAAAGTCTTTGCCGCGCCTTTTGTCCCATTATAATTTCCCGCGATGACGCGAACTCTTCCACCATTGTCTTTTAAAGAAATTTCTGGAATTTTTGCCGACAAAATTTCCTGATAACCCGCTGGAGACATTTTATCCTTTGCCGGTAAATTTACCCAGAGCTGAACCATTTCAAGAGTTCCGCCTTTTTTTGTGAACTCATGGCCATGGTACTCCTCATGTAAGATGCCGCGAGCTGCTGTCATCCATTGGACATCTCCGGGACCGATCTTGCCCTTATTCCCGGCGGTATCATGATGTTCCACTTCTCCTTGATAAACAATCGTGACGGTTTCAAAGCCGCGATGAGGATGCTGTTCCACACCCCGCGGGGTTATTGCCGGCGAAAACTCTGCAGGGCCAGCATAATCCAAAAGCAAAAAAGGACTGACCTCGGCTTCTTTTTCGCCGTAAGAAAAAAACGTGCGGACAGGAAAACCGTCACCGACCCAATGTCCGTCAACATGACGTACTATCTTTAAAACTTTTTTGATCTCCATAACGATTCCTCTCGTAGCTGCAGAATTATGATAAGATAGACGCTGACTTTCATGCAAGTACGCACATTCAGGATACTGTAAGCGAGAAAAGAATGAAAAAACAGGTTTCGTGTCTTGTGGAAGTAACATTATGCCTTTTGGCGGGGCGGTGGAAGGTCTTGATTATTCAGCAGCTTCTAGAAGGACCCAAACGGTTTAATCAGCTCCAGAGAGCGCTTCAAGGAATTACGCACCGGACTCTTGCCAAACAGCTCCGGGAAATGGAATCTCAAGGCTTGGTTTTGCGCAAAGACTACCAGGAAATTCCTCCAAAAGTGGAATACCGTTTGTCAATATTAGGAAGTTCCCTAAAAGACATTCTTCTAAGTATGCACAAATGGGCAGAAAAGCATGGTCATAAACTTAAATAACTGGGAGGAAAATACCTTCCTCAGAGAAGAATTTGAACATTCAAAGTAAAGGTTCTTGTTCCAGACCAGTCCGGGGAGCCATTCTGAACGAGAAAGCCCTTCGGCGAAAAAGCTGAAGGGCTTTCTCCATTTAGGGATTAGGTTTACGTCATCGAGGGTGAAGTTCGAGGCTAACAGTTGCAGGAGTTTTGCTTTTTCTTCGTAGTTTGCTCTAACGTATAATGGATGCAAGCGTTTAGAAAGTTCGAGGGTTCGCTGGGCATCGTCCAGAAAATTCGGATTCGTGCGGTTCAATCCTTCCATTTGTGCTTTGATTTCAATTAGCTGGCCTTGATATTCCTTCTCTTTGGAAACAAAAGCTGCTTCCGTAATTTCATTATCAAACTTTGCGTCATAAAGTTTGCTAATGCGGTTCTGAATTTTGTCATGGCTTGCTTTAATCGCAGCCAGGCGCTTCTCCTGAAGCTCTGCCGTGCCTTTGTTTTCTTCGCGCAGGGCATCCTTTAACCAATCCGCTGTCTTGGCATCCAAAGTTACCGCCTTAACTGTGCCTTCAAAAAGCTCGGACAGCTTTTCTTCGCGCAAGTAGACTTTGCCTTCATGCCTGCCCTTTGAAAAAGTGCAATGGTAATAGTGATACCGGCCTTTTTTCTTTTCGCCGATCACCTTGCAGCCGCAGGCTCCGCAAAGAATCAGGTTGTTAAAGGCAAACCCTTTGCGCTGAACATGAATCTTGGATTTGCCGCCCATGATTTCTTGGACTTTATCAAATAGCGCTTTGCTGATAAGCGGCTTGTGACTTCCCTGAATCATCCTGTCTTTCCAGCGGAAGACTCCATAATAAATCGGGTTATGCAAGAAATGAGCAATCGCGCTTTTGCCGCAACGGTTTCCTTT
>CAZEFF010000130.1:0-1795 GCA_964511315.1 uncultured bacterium
GGATGCTGTCGCCGAAAAATTCAAGCCGGTCGAAGTCTTCCAGATGTCCGGGCGGATTTTCATTGCGGTAGGAAGGGTGACTCAGCGCGGCTTGAAGGCGCTTTTGACTGCGGAATCTCAGCCGGAGCTGTTTTTGGGCGGCCTTCAGCCAGAAATCTTTCTTAGAAACGCGCATGAGCCGAGACATTAGATTTTTTTGCTTAAAAAGTCAAATCTTTTGTCAATTATAAGCTTTCTAACGTATGAATTTGACAAAGGATAGAAGCGTTCCCTATAATACCGAACTTCAGTTTCCGATAGCGCGATTTTGGATCAAAAGAAATTTTCTGCGGTCCGCGGCTCGGCCTGTGACAGGAGTGAGAAAAAAATTAAGAAATGATTAACTGTGCTGTTCTTGGAGCCACGGGCTATACCGGGATTGAGCTGGTTAAAATTTTGCTGCGCCATTCGCGCGTGAAAATTACGGGATTGACCACCCGGCAAAAAGAAGCCATTCCGCTTGAGCGGCTGATTCCGGCGCTTCCCTCCGACGTTGATCTCGAAATCAAAACTTATTCATTCCCTGAGATTAAACGGAACGCGGATCTTGTTTTTCTTTGCCTGCCGCACACCGAAGCGATGCAGACAGCGGCAAAATTCCGGAAAGCCGGAAAACTGGTGATCGATCTATCGGCGGATTTTCGGCTGAAAGACATGAAAGAGTACGAAGCCTGGTACGGAGTAAAACATCTCAATAAAGAATTATTGAGGGAAGCGGTTTATGGGCTGCCGGAATTAAACCGCAAAAAAATTCAAACCGCGGATTTAATCGCGAATCCCGGATGCTATCCGACAAGCGCGATTTTGGGATTGCTGCCGATGGTTAGCGAAGAACTGATTGATTTGAGTTCGGTCGTGATTGATTCTAAGTCAGGCGTGAGCGGAGCAGGTAAGAAGCTTAATCCCGCAACCCAGTTTTGTGAAGTGGACGAGAATTTCTACGCGTATAAGGTGGGGAAGCATCAGCATACGCCGGAAATCCAGCAGGCTTTGAGCTGGGCGGCTGGCGAGTCGGTTAAAGTAACTTTTGTTCCGCATTTGCTTCCTGTGGACCGGGGGATTTTAACTTCGATTTACGTCAACAAGAAAAAAGGTGTGAAGGCGGAAAGTATCCGGGCCGCGTTTTTAAAAGCTTACGCGGACGAACCTTTTGTAAGGGTGAGACCTGAAGGCGTATTTCCTTCTTTAAGGGATGTTCAGCATACGAATTATTGTGATATTGGGATAAGTGTAGATGCAAAATCAGACCGTGTGATTGTGATCACGGCAATTGATAACTTAATCAAAGGCGCTTCGGGACAAGCGGTACAAAATATGAATATTCGATGCGGGTTTGAAGAAAATGAGGGGCTTCGGGCATGGTAAAACCAATTTGGGAAAAAAGACGTCGTGGAACGGTGACAACTCCGCTAGGTTTTTACGCGAGCGGGTTGCATGCAGGGATTAAAAAGAAAAAAAAGAAGTTTGATGTGTCCCTGATTGTTTCCCGCACGCCAGCCGTTGCTGCCGGAACTTTTACAACCAACAAGGTGAAAGCCTGGCCCGTGATCCGGTCGATGAAGGTGATGACGCATTCCAAGCACCGCGCGATTCTCGCTTCCAGCGGAAATGCTAACTGTATGAACGGTTTGAATGGTAAGCAGGCAGTTGAAGAATGCGTGCATGAAGCGGCGAAGCATCTTCAGATTCCGAGCGAAGAAATCCTCATCGCTCAAACGGGGCGGTTATTGATGTGGGATACCGACGGTGTGGCGCG
>CAZEFF010000130.1:1805-2911 GCA_964511315.1 uncultured bacterium
CTGATCGGGGTTCCTTTTCCGGTGACGCGCTTCAAGAAAGCAATCCCGAAACTCGTTCATAAACTTTCTGAAGAAGGCGGGCACGGAGCCGCGAAAGGCATTCTGACAACGGACCTTTCATCTAAGGAAGTAGCGCTTTCCTTTTATATTGGAGAGCAAAAGGTGACTATTGGCGCCTGTGCAAAGGGTGCTGGGATGGTCCATCCCAACATGGCAACGATGCTTTGCTTTATCACGACCGACGTGGCCATTACCAAGCCTTTGCTCAAGCGGGCGATTCGTCACGCGGTGGATGATACCTTTAACCAGATTGCCATTGATAATGATATGAGCACCAATGACTGTGCGTTAATTCTTGCTAACGGTGAAGCTGGAAACGCGCCCATTCAAAAAGTGGACAGTAATTACCGGTTATTCCGCGACGCGCTTGAAGAGGTTTGCCGGATTATCGCGTATGAGCTTGTCAAAGACGGAGAAGGGGTCACGCATGTCTGCACCCTTCGGATTTCGGGCGCGAAGAATCCGACCGAAGCTGAAAAAGTAGCCCGGCAAATTGCCAACTCCATGCTCTTTAAAACGATGCTTGCGGGTACGGATGCTAATTGGGGAAGAATCGTGGCTGCGATCGGTGCGAGCGGTGTGGATTTTAACCCGAATCATCTCAATATCACTTTCGGAAATGCGAATGTCGTGAATCACGGCAAGCTTCGGGTTCTTAACCTGCCCAAAGCGAGAAGGATTCTGCAGCGCCGGGATTACAATATTGACGTTGTTATTGGGAAAGGCCGGGGCCGCGCGCAATTTGTGACCTCCGACCTTACCACCAAGTATGTTTTGATTAACGGATCCTATTCATGATCTCTGTCCAAGACCTGGTTGAAAAAGCCAATATCCTGATCGAGGCGCTTCCTTATATAAAGAAGTTCCGCGGCAAGGAAATTTTGATTAAGTACGGCGGATCGGCACTTACTTTTGAGGATATGCGGATTGAAATTCTCAAGGACCTCGTCTTTTTGAATTATGTTGGAATTAAACCTATTCTAATTCACGGTGGCGGAATCAATATCACTGAAAATCTTAAAAAGCAGGGTGTGCAAAGCCAATTT
>CAZEFF010000131.1:0-1511 GCA_964511315.1 uncultured bacterium
TTCATGGTCTTGGTTACACGGAAGGCGGCGAAGCGCTTAAAAGTCAAAGCGATGCTTTTGTCATGTTCAACGCCTTGGGCTTTAAAGTGATCGAGCATACGAAGCGCGCCGCGGACATTCATCAGGTGGCCGAGTTTATCGAAATGTTTCAAGATAAGCGGAGCAGACTTCATTACGATACGGACGGTATGGTCGTGAAGGTTAACTCATTTGAAGAGCAAAAAGCCCTTGGGTTCACAAGCAAAGCTCCCCGGTGGATGATTGCGTATAAATATCCGGCTGAACGCGCGGAAACGACTTTGGAAGATATTGTGGTCCAAGTAGGGCGGACCGGGGTGTTAACGCCAGTGGCCATTTTAAAGCCGGTCCAGCTTTCGGGGACAACAGTTTCCCGCGCGAGTCTTCACAATCAGGATGAAATTGAAAGGCTGGATGCGCGTATCGGCGATCAAGTACGTGTAGAGAAAAGCGGCGAAATCATTCCCAAAGTTGTGGAAGTCTTAAAAGACAAGCGTAAAGGCGCGCTTAGAAAATTTGTTTATCCCGAAAAATGTCCGGCGTGCGGTTCCAGGGTTGAACAAATCGGCGAAGAAGTCGCTGTGCGCTGTATTAATTTAGGCTGCCCGGCACAGCTTGTGGGCAGGGTCAAGCATTTCGCGCAGCGGGACGCGATGGATATTGAAGGCCTTGGGGCGGTATGGGCCGAGCAATTTGTTGACCGGGGATTGATTAAAGATTTGGGCGATATTTATTATTTGAATTTTGATGAAATCGCGGGCCTTGATCGGATGGGGAAGAAATCAACCGAAAATCTTTTCAAGGGAATTGAAGAAAGCAAAAAACGTCCTCTTCATCGGTTAATTTATGGATTGGGAATTACGGACGTCGGCGAGCGCGGCGCCTTTCTTCTTGCGCAGCAATTTAAGTCATTGGATAAACTCTCTAAAATTACCGAAGAAGAATTGCAGGGGGTTAGAGAAATCGGTCCTGTCACGGCCCATTCGGTTTATGAGTTTTTTCATCAGCCCGGAACAAAAAAGATTCTCGATAAAATGAAAAATGCCGGCGTTTGTTTCGACCTTGTCGAAGAAGTGAAAAAAGATACGCCGTTTAGCGGAAAAACGTTTGTGATTACAGGATCGCTTGAAAAATATGAACGCGGGGCGGCCGAGACGCTTATCCGAAAGCTCGGAGGTCATCCTTCAGGGAGTGTCAGCAAAAAGACTAATTTCCTGATTGCGGGAGAAAGCGCGGGATCCAAGCTGGATAAAGCTAAGGAGCTGGGGATCACTATCTTGGACGAAAAAGACTTCCTTAAAATGCTCTCTCAATCAGGCCTCTCGTAAACCTATTCCCAATTCCGCCGATATTTAGTGTATGGAATCGGCGCTGCAAATCTCGGTTAAAAATCCCATTCAGGTTCAGGAATTCCTCAATTATCTTTCTGTTGAGAAGGGGCTCGCGCGTAACAGCCTGCTCGCTTACGAGCGTGATCTGAAAGGTTACTGTGA
>CAZEFF010000131.1:1521-2873 GCA_964511315.1 uncultured bacterium
AAAGGAAAATAAGTTCGGCGAAAATTGGGAAAAGATCCGGCGCAATAATGTTCTGGACTATTTGATTAAGGAAAAAAAACGCGGACTTGAGGCTTCCAGCATCGCGAGGCGTCTTGTCGCGATTAAGCTTTTTCACCGTTTTTTAGTCACGGAGCGTTATCTTAAAGAGGATATTACGAGCATTATTGAAACTCCAAAGCTTTGGAAAAAACTTCCGCAATACCTTAATCGGCCGGAAATGGAAGCGATACTTAAGGCGCCTGATATTAAAAAAGCAGCAGGCTTGCGCGATAAAGCTATGCTGGAGTGTCTGTACGCGACCGGTATGAGGGTTTCGGAAATCACGGGCCTCAAGATGGGCGATGTCAGTCTCGAAAATGGATTTTTAAAATGCCGGGGAAAAGGGGATAAAGAAAGAATTGTTCCTATGGGAAGGGCCGCGATTCAGGTTTGTAAAGAGTATCTGGAAAAAGTCCGTTCAAAAATCAAAGCGAAATCCGATCATATGTTTATTGGAAAACGGGGCCAGGGAGTAACCCGCCAATTTGTTTGGCAAATGATTAAACGGTACGCCAAGCTTGCGGGAATATCAAAAGTACTTAAGCCGCATACTTTCCGTCATTCTTTCGCCACTCATCTTTTAGAAGGCGGCGCGGATCTTCGTGTGGTGCAGGAGTTGCTAGGGCATTCGGATATCGCAACCACTCAGATCTATACGCATGTCTCGCGGGATCATCTAAAGGGCGTTCATGCTAAATTTCATCCCCGAGGATAAATCCGCACTCATTTTTCTCTATTCGTAGAGTAAAAAACGCTCCCGCCATCGTATTTATCTGTGCTATACTCCGCCTCTCAACCCGAGAGGCATTCCATGAAAAAAATAAGTGTTCTGTTTTTCGCGATTGCAGTTCTCTCAGTTCTTGCCAGTCTGCCTGTCTTTGCTGATACGGAGGCGGTGGAGAAATCATCCGATTTTACCGGTATTGGTCAAACAGCAAACCGTCCAACTTCATTAAACACATCGAGTGCAATGATGCGTATCAATGAATTATCGAGCCGGGTGACGGAGCTTGAGAGAGATTTTAGATTTCAATCTGACCGGGTCCGCCAGCTCGAACGCGAAGTCAGTGATTTGCGGCGGAATAATTAGTTTGTAAGTTGTTTCTATAAAACAAGTTATGTCATGCAAGTCGAATTGACAAGGTATGCTGGGGTTTGTATACTAGATCGGTTCATTTCTTCCTCGCTATAACTCATAGCCCCCCAAAGGGTTACAGCTGGCAGGTAAAGTTAATTGGGGCGCTATCGTCTAGCCCGATCTAGGACGTCACCCTCTCACGGTGAAGACACGG
>CAZEFF010000132.1:0-2820 GCA_964511315.1 uncultured bacterium
ATTTCCTTATCTAAATCAAAACTACTCGGAGCAGCTCGCACCTCCGCGCGGGCAAGGGGTCTGAGATAGGACGAGGCGTCAAATAAGATATTTAATTCATTTGCCAGTTGGGACAAACGTGAGGCTTCCGCACGGATTTCGTCAAACGCGCCTGCACGGCGAGGGTCATTCGTGGCCAATTGGGTATATGCGGCAATCTTTGCTTCAAAAGCATTTTTCTGATTATTAAAATTGATTTCTTTCACTACTTTATTTAAAGAAAGCTTTCCATCAGATGGGTCCGCGGTAACACTGAGATTCAGCCCCGCGACTCGTGTATCAATTTGACCGGCCGACCGGTAATCTTTTATCAGCCATTCCTTCTTGCCTGAATCAAAAGAGACAACAACCAAGCTAGCGAGGGATTCAGAACCTGCGATTGGAATATTAAGATCAAAACGTGAAGATGAAGGCATCCCTCCTAATTTCACCGCCCGGATACCCGGCTGCGCTTCTGAATTAAAAAGGACTGCCCCTTGCGCGTCTTTAATCACAAGGCTCGGCCCATTGATCTGAAATTGAAAATTTTGGCCGCCTACAGTTACGGGGAAATTGATTCCGGCGCTTTTTCCTTTTTGTTTTTCTTCGGCAATCATCTTTTGCATCGCGGTAACGCGGCCAGCACTTTGGTCCATCCGGCCATCCGAACTGAGCCGCATATCGATTTGAAACGCGCGGGCGAGATTGGGGTCAACGGACGCGGCTTCCTTGATCATATTTTCGAGGTCCTCTGTCGTCGCGTTCTTCTCCAAAGCGACTTGGTTTACAGGATTTCCCGAACGGTCTTTCGCGAGTGTTCCGGAAAGGACATGGGTCGCGGGCCGAAGATAAGCTGCCGCCGCTTCATAGACACGGCTCAGAATTTCTTCCGCTTTTTGGTCATCCGCCGCGTCAAAGTAAAGCGTTACCGGATCATTTCTCTCGGTCCACACCTTCCAATTTGGCGACATTTTGAAATAACCCAAAATACTTTCACCGCCCGTTCTTTTTTGTTCATTGGCGCTGAAGAGATCGTCTAAAATCTTGATTAATTCCACATCAGCTTTCACATTTAATGAGATCCTGTACCTCATTTTTCCATTTCTCTGCATCTCATCATAACGTTTCACTCCTGTCGCGGGATTAACCTGGTTCATCGATGCCGCCAACCGCCAAATCCAGCCGTCAGCACCTTCCTGCTCCACCGCGATATCAGCATTTAAACTTGATTTGCCCGCCTGTCCCATCATCAGCGCGAAAGCCCCGGCGCTTTCTTCGCTGGAATAATTTCCAAACCTGATTTCATTGTAAACTTCATCAAAACGCTTGAGATGGTCATTGACCGCCTGAACATTCACCGGGCCTTGCTGCGCGGTTTGGCTATCAACATCTTGAACCTTGGTAACTTTAATTCCATTAATTTCTGTCCCATTCGATGACCCCTTGTCTTCAAGAGTCCACTTTCCATTTCTGAACTCCAGAATGGCATGCAGCCGGGAAATATCCGTATGGTTCAAAACCACATCACGCGTTAACGCGCTGCCCGCTCCCGCAACCGCGGCCGGATCTCTCCCGAGCCTAACCTGAGTTCCCTCTTGGGGATTTTTGATTTCGATAGTCTTTTTTAGTACTTCTTCCTCCCGTCCGTAATTCGAAAGTGTTAAATTATTTCCATCAATGGCCATCTTAATTTCAACTGTCCCGCCAAGGGTTAAAGCGAACTCTTTTTGTGTCCGTGTTTCCGCGCGGGCATTAACGGCCGCACGGTATTCAGCATCCAAGTTTCGAAGAAATACGGACACTTCTTCTCTATCCGGATAAAGAATAGTTAGAAGACCGCGTATTCTCGCTCCATCATTCATAATCTGAAGCCGTTGATTGGCCGCTTCGAGCTTACCCGCGCGAATCAAATCGCTGACTTTATTTCCCTCAGAAATGAGCTGATCATGAATTTTACCCATCTCCTCAACCGTGGGTACGGCATTTTCCGCGTCTATTTCACTCTGAACGCGGTTTTCGGAAGCCGCGATCGTCATCCCCAAATTCTTGGGATCTCCAACATCGGCCGGCGACATCGACGCCGGACTGGGCCCTTCGGGAACAATGGTCGCAGGTCGTAATAACTGCAGGATGTTCTGTTCAGAAAGGTTGCCTTCAGCATTCAGTTTTTTGACGCCTTCAAGGAAGGCTTCCACGCGCGCGATTTTCTTCTGCAGCTCTTCGCGTTTGTCTTTATTCGCCACTTCATCGATAAATTTTGTGTAGTCGCCTGACTTCTCAACTTGATTCTTATCCGATAAATCACGGATGATTTGGTCGCGCCATCTTTTTAAAATCTGACCGTCGTACATCGTACTTGGTAGGTCGCTATCCTTTCGACCCGCGATGGACGAAGTACGATAGACTTGCGTTAATTTATCCCGCGTTCCCCGAACAAACGCCTTATAAAGACTCACCTTGCCGTCTTCCACTTCGAAGTAGTCTTTCCAGCTCACTTCGCCTTTCATCTGATCGCGGTAATTCGTTTGTTCTGGAACCGCGTTCATCTGCGGAAGAACGAGCGCGTAAGAGATCCCTTTTTCTTTCAGATGTTCTGCTAACCCTTGCGCGTGGAAACCTCCGGCGACGATGATCGACAGGTCGAAGGTCGAGGCTCGAAGGTCGACAGCGCTTAGTTTTAAAAGATTCGACATGAGAACTGCGTCACGCTTCTCCGCGTTCCCGTAAAAACTAAAATGCATTTTTAAGTCGAGGGTCGAGGGTTGAAGCTGGATGGCATCGCTTTTTCCTTCCACCTTCGAC
>CAZEFF010000133.1:0-2661 GCA_964511315.1 uncultured bacterium
GTTGAAAAAGCTTAGCGATAGGTAGAAGGTCGAAGCTGGAAGCTGGATGGCGGCGTTTTGGCCTTTCCTTCGACCTTCGTCCCTCGACCTTCTACCTTCTATCTTCTATGCCATCGCGTTTAAAAATTCGGCCGTTGAAACAATGGGAATATCTTCATAGCGCTTAAGGACGAGTAAATGCTGATCCCCGCTCACAAGATAATCACATTTACCGGCATTCGCGCATGCGAGAAATATATTATCGCTTGGATCTTCTGTAATGACTTGAGGCACCGCGTCAACCTTGACCGGAGTGACATAGGGCAGAATATGAATTTGTACCAACCGCTTAACATCCTCAAGTTCAAGCTGAAACTTAGGGTAAGCTAATACACGGACGTATTCTGTAATAATTGCCTTAGAAACAATCCATTTAAATTTTTTCGCGTGCCAGAGGTCAGCAATAAGATTTGTAGGCCCTTTAAGGATCAAGGCTGAGATGACAACATTCGTGTCTAGAACCGCTCGGATCAATGCTTCTTATCCTTACCGGTTTGCCGGGGCCGCGCCCAATAAACGGCATCCTCAATGTCTTTTTCTTTGATCCCAAGCTGAGTCATTTTTTGGCGGGTTGCTTCAAGATCATTCGCGGGATTAACATGAACGGGCGTCAGAACAATTTCTGTTCCTCGTTTCTGAACATCAAAGTATTCCACGCCCTCGAAATCTTTGATCACTCCTTGGGGAATTGTGATTTGATTTTTGTAGGTTCTTTTGGCTAGCATGGCTCACCTCGCATAAGGAATGATAGCAGGAAGTAATGAAGTATGCAAGTAATGCCGATAGTTCGAAGGTCGAAGCTGGAAGCTGGATGACTGCGTTTTAGCCTTCCTTCGCCCCCCCTCGACCTTCAACCCTCGAAGAAGCAATTGCGGCTATGCTCCGGGTAACTTTGTTCTCTTCCGAAACCGTTCGTCCCGCAAAACAATTAAAGCCGGTTTGAGCGGGACTCTCTCGACTCTCACTCGGATTCCCCATTGCCATTGGGAATCCGGCTCGAGACGTTTCTTCAGAGAACGAAATTTACCCTTAGCCGCAAAGCCGTTGACTCTGCTTGGAGAAACGTCTGAAGCCCATGTTTTTGGATGGAATGCAAAAACTGGGCTGAAGCGAGCGAAAACCACTCAAACCGGTATCCATCCGTGGTTTGAGCGTTTTCGAAAAGCAGAGTCTAAGGCTTAACGCCTGAAGTTTTGTTTCCTGAGGAAATGAGCGGGGAAACGTTGCTGACAGTCCCCGCATGAATTAAGAAAATTCGAGTTTGAAGGTCGTCCCCTTACCCACCTTGGATTTCACACTAATCTTACCGCCATTCTTCTCAACCAGCTGCTTGGTGATGTAAAGTCCAAGCCCCGAACCTTTTTCCCCCTTAGTGGAATAGAAAGGCTCAAAGATCTGCCGCAAATCATCATCCGGGATTCCTTGCCCCATATCCGATATTTCAATGACTGTTTTCTTGCCAGTCTGAGAAGCCGTGAGAGAAAGCTCTCCGCCCTTTTCTTCCATCGCGTGGCAGGCATTAATAATCAGGTTAAAAAGAATTTCTTCCAATTGCCGGAAATTCGCATGCACACATGCGCCCTCAGAAACTTGAACTTTCAGCTGAATCTTCTGCATTTGAAACTCATTTGAGACAAGTTCAAACACTTCTTTAAACGCGCGCGCCAGGTCGACCCGCTCTTTATCTTTTCGGGAATTAAACGGTTTCGCGAAATCAGAAAACCTTTGGATGATATCCATGGCTCGCTTCAATTGACCGGCCGCGGTCTCCAATGCCTTCTCAGCGTTTTTTTGCTTCTCTTCAAGTGTCGGGTATAAACCTTCTTTATCCGCATCCAGATAAGATTCGATTCTGCCTTTCGCGATATAAAGCGGATTGCGGAGCTCATGATTTAAACTGGCCGCCATCGTGCCAATCGCCGCGAGCTTTTCTCTTTGAAATGCGTCGGCAATTTGCTGAACATCAAAAAGACCGTATTTGATAAGCGCTATCCCCATCAGCAAAGGATAAAGAATCATAAACGGCAGCAAATAAAGAGGAACCGGGATTTTATACACACCAAAAAATGTAGTTCCGCCTGCCGCGAATCCAATAATCGTTGCTGACATAAAATATTTTAACTGTTCACGCCTAGAAGAATCATCTTTATAGGCTTTTATTAAATAAACGAATCCAATCGGCACAAGCACGGCAAAGGTAATTGTAAAAATATGATAGAGTTGGCCTGGGGTTGTGTAATACTTCAAACTAAGAAAGCTGTGCAGACCAGAAATAAAAAGAGGCGTTGGAGAAATTACCGTCATAAATAGCGCTATCAGATAATTAACAGCATAAAACCCTTTAAATGGTTCCCGCTTACCAAGAAAATCTAAAACAAAATGAAGCCATGTAATCGGTATCCAAACTGCGCATAAATTGCCGAACCTACCAAAAAACAAGGTCACTTCGTAAGAATAGTTCATAGTAAACCACATCGATTCGAAAAAACTCCACCCACAAACAGCTATGCTAAAGAATAAAAACCTCAAAGCAACACGATCTCTGCGTTTCGCAAGAACCAAAAATGCAACGAGACTGAATCCAAAAGAAAAGCACAGGAGAGAGGCAGAATATAAATTCAT
>CAZEFF010000134.1:0-2072 GCA_964511315.1 uncultured bacterium
CTTGGACCACTGCCCCTTCGGGAAGCTTATCTCCGACAGCCAAAACCTGATTATTGATTAACGCGAGCCGATCGCTCCCGGAAAAGGTAATCCCCGAAAGCTGAAACAATTTTACATTTTTAGGCTTCGCAGAAACACGGGGCTGAACAACCGCTGCGTTCGACTGCATAGAATGGATGGGCGCGACAACCGGTTCTTTTGGGCCCGAGAAAATTGACGCGAGCGCAAGAAAAACAAGAAACGCTGTCACAAAAATACCCGCCGAATAAATCAATATCGCACGGCTATTGTTTTCATGAATCAACGCGCTCTTTTTGAGCGGCGCCGGAGCAGGCTTCAGCACGGGTTTTTGAGTCAACACGGGCCTTACTACCGCCTCGGGCTTTTGCGGCTCAGACATTTTCACAGATTTTTGCGAAGCAGCGACAGCTTTCGGTGCAGCTGGGACCGAAGGCTTAATCGGATGATCCGCGGTTGACCGGCTGGCTTTTTCAAGAGCATTTTGAATTAAACTCATACATGCACCCCTTCAAGATCCGCGTGCGCGAACTCAACAAGATTCGCGTCAATCTCTGTTGTGTTTTGCGTGTAAGCCGCCATCATCGCACGGTCGGCGAGCACATTAATAATTCTTGGGATACCGGAAGAAATTTTATAAATCAAATCCATCGCGTCCGGCATAAAAAAATTACGATTCGCTCCGGCAATGCTCAGCCGGTGAAAAATATAATTTGAAATTTCATCCGCGGGAAGCTCTGGTAAATGGTAGCGGATCGCGACCCGCTGACGAAGCTGAACCAAGTCGCGTCGCGATAAAAGATCTTTTAGTTCCGGCTGCCCCATCAAAACAATCTGGAGAAGTTTCTGCGTTGTCGTCTCAAGATTTGAAAGCAGGCGTATTTGCTCAAGCGATTTTGGGCTTAGCAGCTGGGCTTCATCAATAATTACAAGCGCGTTACAGCCCTTCTGCGCTTCTTCAATTAAAAATTTATTGAGCGCGTCAAAATAATCTTTTTTCTTTTTCCCTTTTGGTTTAATCCCAAAATCTTCAACAATGACTTGCAGAATTTCGAATTCGGAAAGTTTGGGATTAAAAACAAGCGAGCTATGAACTTCGGGGCCAAGCTGCTGAAGAAAAATCCGTGAAAGCGTTGTTTTTCCGGCGCCAATTTCGCCGGTTAACTGAATAAATCCGCGGCGGCTCTCGACGCCGTACTTCAGCGCGGATAACGCTTCGCGGTGATGGCGGCTCAAATAAACAAACCGCGGGTCAGGAGTCATATTGAAAGGGGTTAAATTCAGTCCAAAAAAGGCTTCATACATATCGGCACCTCACCGGTTTTTTGCTGTGTTTAGTAACGGCCGGAAAGGGTGAAAGCTAAAGCGCAGAAACGTTTTAGCGGGAAGGCCGGAATTCGAAGACTTTTCCGTCTTTACGGGGGGCTTCAAAGGTGAAAGGAGCCAGGCGCTCCCGGGAATACACTTCCTTTTTACTGTCAGTCAGATTCCTTACAGCAATTCTTTTGCCTAACTTTCCAATTTCAGGCAAATACACACTCGCGCTTTTATCTTCCTGTCCGTTATTGACGGCAATGAGATAAAAAGACTTCCCGCGTTTAAAAAGAGCTGTTTTTACGTCGCGGGTTACTGAACGCGCGCCGAGCGGAACTTTAAGATAATCCAATATTTCACGGGCAAGCTCAGGCTTAGGCTCTAACCCTAAATGGATAATTCTTCCCTTGCCAATTTTTTTAATATAGCCAACGGTGCATTTTCCGTAGCGTCCAAGATCCGCCTGAATTTTTTGTCCCACACCGTCACCGAAACAGTAAACGGAGCTCACCATCTCAAGCCTAGGCCGCTCAGAAGCTAGCTGGATCGAAAATTTTTTCTTAAATTCAAAAAGTGTCCCGCGCGGCTCTTCAAATCCGACCATCGAGACATTTTGAAACCGGTCATCTTTTCTTGGAAAATCACGGAAAGCGATAAGCGTTCCTCCCCGCTCAACATATTTCTTCAGATTTTCCTGGGCATTGACCGAAAGCCATTGGTTGCCGGAATAAAAAAGGACT
>CAZEFF010000134.1:2082-2571 GCA_964511315.1 uncultured bacterium
AATCAATGTCGGATTCATACAAAGCCATGAGCACTGGACTATTATGAGGAAGCGTTTTGGCCGCGTACTGAATGGGATTGAGCGTCACCGCGACATCCGTTATTTTTTCGAGCGAATAAGGTTTGATATCATTAAAGATCGTAACGAGCTGTTTAAACACTTCGTACAGCTCACCTCTCACACGCCCCCACTCATTAATCGGAGACATATACCAATTATCGCGATTGACAAGCATATACCAGTTCCAGCCGGTGCAGCCGGCAAGCATCGCGCTTAAGGTGATTAAACGGTAATGATTCGGCGTCAGAACTCCCGTTTCATAATGCCGGTTATGCCAGACACCAGAAGCAAATTCGGCGATGTAACAAACTTTTGAGACTGATTTTAAATAGCGGATTTTATCAATCACCTTACGCTGTTCAAATTGATCTTCAGCGAATTCCGCCGTGGGATATAAATCCACGCCGACCATATCACAGGCAGACTGCA
>CAZEFF010000135.1:0-2221 GCA_964511315.1 uncultured bacterium
AATCAGATGGTTGTTAAAGACGCCGGAAACAATTTCCTGACCGTTCCCCTGAGTGCTCAGACGAAAGTTGACAGGAAAGACGAATCAGCGTTGACTTCGCAAATTCAGATCGGAGACCGCGTCAGCGTGCGCTACGATCTCCGTACCCAATCCGCCGTCCGCATCGATATCCTCCAGCCGCTTAAAACTGACGCTCGGGAATAACCGTTTTCTTTCCATATAAAAATCACCATGCGTTATATATCGCATGGTGATTTTTATATAATGACAACATGATCAGCAAAAGCATGAAGACAATCCGGCTGCCAAAACTGCTTACCGTGGGGTGGTCTCACACGCTATTTGACCGGCTTGCCGAAGCAATCAACCACCCCGGACCAATAACTTTGGATTTTGAAAGAGTCGAGTGGGCGGCCCCGTTCGGCCTCACGGCAATTTCCGTCATACTCAAAAAATGTTCACAACAACCGGGAAAAATTATTTACTACTCGCCGCCTAAAAATAAGGAACTTAGCAATTATCTTGAAAGAATTGGATTTGAATACAATTTCCTTAGTGGAAACATCGTCGAGCACAGACAAACCAGCGTTGAGCTTAAGGGTCTGAAAGGAGTGGATCCCGGCTGCAGCGAAGCGGTCGTTAATCTTATTGCGAGCAATTTTCCCTTAACCAAGGACGCCCAATATGAAATGCGGACCCATATTAACGAGTTAATGACGAATGCGTTTGATCACAGCAAGAGTGTAGTTGGGTGCTATGTATGCGCGCAATGGTTTCCGGCAAAGAAAAACCTTCGGATCAGTTTTGCCGACGGCGGGATAGGAATATTTCAATCATTAAAAGAATCCGGAAAATTCCCGTATGTTAAAGATGACGCTTCGGCAATTCGGCTTGCCGTTAAGCCGGGCATAACGACCAGAAAAAAACAATTGGGCGGGTTTGGGCTTGATTTCATAAGAAAGTATGCGCGCAACAACAATGGAACGTTAACGATTCTCAGCGGTCATGCGAAGGTTAATTTTTACAAAAATAAAACGGAGCATAAGTACGAGCCGGTTAAATTCCAGGGCACGATCGTTGATATCCAAATTTCTCCAAATAAAATGCCAAAATCGAAAAAGAGGAACAAAAATGACTTATTCTAATGGCATCGTCACCAAATTGAAAATTAAGGATATCTGCGGAACAAACACCGTCACCCGCGCCGATGGCAAAAAAATTCATCAGGCATTATTGGACCATTGGGAAAAATCAAGCACTATCGAAGTTGATTTTGGGAATCTGACGATTGCTTCTGTTTCATTTTTGGATGAGGCCATCGGACAATTGGCCCTGCGGTTTAAACGGAAGGAGCTGATTTCAAAGCTCCGCCTGCTTCGGATTTCATCCAGGGATAAAAGGCTTTTAAACGACATCTTTGCCTCGCGATACCGGCAGGTTCTTCAAAAAAAGACGCCCATCTAAAAACTCTCGCAACCAGTGGAATGTAGACAATAAAGTCGGGTTTTTAGTATACTACCGTCAAATCCATTTCGTCGACGGAAAAATGATGTTTTTTGACCGCATTTCCCATTTGAGAGGTTGAGCGCATGAGCCCATTAGAACTCGCACAGAAAGAAGCCGCCCGCAAGGCCGACGCCGCGCCGAGCCAGGGCGTCATCACCCGCGATCCGTTTCCGTCCTCCCGCAAGATTTACGTCGAAGGCAAGAACCCGGGCGTCAAAGTCGCCATGAGGGAAATTTTCATCAAGAATCAGACGGAGAAGGGACTGGCGGTTTACGATACGTCAGGGCCCTACACCGACCCCAAAGTCAGCATCGATATACACAAAGGACTCGACCCCATGCGCCTGCGCTGGATTCTGGAGCGCGGCGACGTGGAACTGCTCTCAGGCATTTCGTCGCATTACGGCCGCAGCCGCCTGCAGAACCCGACGCTCGACTCCATCCGCTTTCCGCACCTCCGCAGCCCGCTCCGCGCCAAGGCCGGCGCCAACGTCACCCAGCTGCATTACGCGCGTAAGGGCATCGTGACTCCCGAAATGGAGTACATCGCCATCCGAGAGAACCAGAAGTTGGGCGCGTTCCCCGAATACTCCAAGTCGCACGCCGGGCAGAGCTTCGGCGCCAGCATCCCAAAGGAAATCACGCCGGAATTCGTGCGCGATGAAGTCGCCCGCGGCCGCGCCATTATTCCCGCCAATATCAACCACCCGGAATC
>CAZEFF010000135.1:2231-2546 GCA_964511315.1 uncultured bacterium
GGTCCACCCGCTGGGGCGCGGACAACGTGATGGATTTATCAACGGGCAAGAACATCCACGAGACGCGCGAGTGGATTTTGCGCAACTCGCCGGTGCCCATCGGAACCGTGCCCATTTATCAGGCGCTGGAGAAAGTCGGCGGCAAGGCCGAAGATTTGACTTGGGAGCTGTACCGCGACACTTTGATCGAGCAGGCCGAGCAGGGCGTGGATTATTTCACGATCCATGCGGGCGTGCTGCTCCGCTACGTGCCTCTCACCGCCAAGCGCGTGACGGGCATCGTGTCGCGCGGCGGCTCCATCCTCGCCAAGTGGT